>JBCBOT010000139.1:0-18991 GCA_039821165.1 Planctomycetota bacterium
GAGTGGAGACGAACCACGAAACACTCCAAAGACACGAAAGGGAGATGGGGAACACTGATCGACGCTAATCTCCACTCACCTTTCTGAACTGGATGTGCCATCGTGCTCAGAGGAGTGGTGCTGGTCAGGGCGACGAGTGGAGAGGAACCACGAAACACTCCAAAGATACGAATCGGAGATGGGTACACCGATCGACGCAAATCTCCACTCACCTTTCTGAACTGGATGTGTCATCGTGCTCAGACGGTGGTGCGGGCCAGGGCGAGGAGTGGAGACGAACCACGAAACACTCCAAAGGAGATGGGTGGAGAACTGATCGCGACTCGAGATTTTCGGCGTTGAAGCTGCGGGATGATTCCGCGAGGGCGCAGGTAGGGCTGGTGTGAACGGGATTTCGTCCGCTCACCGAGTCCAAGCCCGCTCTGGTGCCCGAGGTTTCACGATGAGTCGAAGAAGTTCCATACGGCATTTGGGCGCCCGTCGTCGCGGTTTGCGTGTGGAAACTTTGGAACGTCGCCAATTGCTGGCCGCCACGCTCGGTTTCACAGGCGAATACTCGCTCGAGAACTGGACGGCGGAATCGATCGACAACGGGACCACGGCGATTTCGCCGTCGACGGGCGAATCCGACCAAGCCAGCTTCGACTTCGAAGTGACGCTCAATAGCGGCGGCTTCAATCGCGAACAGACCGTTGATTTCCTCGCGACTGCGGCGGCAACCGGCTCGGTGACCTTCGACTACGAATTCACCGGTAATTCTCGATTCTTCCAGGCCGACGCACTCTTTGACACGGTCTCTGCGGGCGACGCCACCACGGTGGTCGATGCGAGAACCTCGGGGAACTTTACGTTCAATGGTTCGGCCACACTTGTGTCCCAAAGCGGACAACCGCTGGGCTTTCGAATCGGGGGGCGAAACAGCGACAGCAATCGAGACATTTTTGGTCAGTTGTCGGTGACCAACATCGTCTTTCACGATTCGATCGTCGTTGATTCGGCGGCTGACGGGGATGATGGTGATTTTTCGCCAGGCAACTTGACCCTCCGTGAAGCGGTGCGGTTGGCGAACGAAATAGACGGTGCGGACACGATCTCCTTTGCCGAGGATCTTGCTGGCCAGACGATCGTGCTGACTCAGGGCGAGCTCGCCATTCGAGACTCCGTCACGATCATCGGTCTCGGAGCGGACCAGCTCACCATCAGCGGAGATAACCAATTTCGTGTTTTTGCTGACCTCGGTAGTGGGTCACGTGTCATTGCGATCTCCGACCTCACGATTGCAGACGGTTTCGGCAATGCGGGCGCCTACCTTTCACTTGGAGGCGATACCACTTTTCGTCGTGTAGTGATGTCGGGGAACGACTCGATTCCTGGCGGTGGAAGCACGATCTTGGTTGCCTTTGGTCGTCTCACCATCGAGGACAGCTCCATCGTCAACAACGGGTCGAACGGTGTTGGGGCGATCAGGTTGCAAGACATGCAAACCACGATCACCAACACAACGATCAGCGGCAATGCGACGCGGGGAATAAGTGTCTTCAATTCGTCGAGCAACCAAGACAAGCTTTCGCTAAACAGCGTCACCATCGCAAACAATGCCAGCGACGGAATCGAAGTTGTCGCGAACAACAGCACCACCTTGATCGAGTATCAAAACACGCTTTTCTCCAACACGACGAATCGTCGCAGTATCACCGCCCGAGCCAACGATGTTGGCCTAGCCGGGCTTTCAATCGTCTCTTTGGGGCACAATCTCCTCGACGACACACCGGAGGGGCTTGCGGCTCATGATGCCGACCCGAGTGACCTTCGTGACACGGATCCATTGTTGGGTGAGCTTGCTGACAATGGTGGCCCGACACCGACACACGCGTTGCTTCCTGGAAGTCCCGCGATTGATGCAGGGCCGATCGGTGGGCTTTTCACCGACCAGCAAGTGGTCTCCGATTCAGAGATCGGTGCAAGTAGCGTGTCCGCCGCCGACATCAACGGTGACGGACATGTGGACGTCGTTTCGTCGCGTGGCAACGAAGTTGTTTGGCACGAAAATGATGGGGCCGAGAACTTCACCGAGCGCTTCATCAGCGCTTTCGACGGAGCCGTCTCGGCGTCGATAGCCGCCGACCTCGATGGCGACGGCAATGTCGACGTGATCTCAGCGACCAACTTCCAAAACGGTGTCACCGACCGCGGAGTCTTTTGGCACGAGAACGACGGCAGCGGAAACTTTACTCGCCGGAGCGTCTCAAGTGCCGGTGCTGTCTCGAGGGTAGCGAGCCTGTTTGTCGCGGACGTCGACGGCGATCGTGATCAAGACATCCTCGCGATCACCAACTCGACCTCGGGCAACAACGTGACGGTATTGGAGAACGATGGCTCGCAGAACTTCACAGTGCGCCCTGTCGGCGCGGCGAGCTTTGGGACAACTGTGTTTGCTGCCGATGTGGATTCTGATGGCAACATCGACGTACTCACCGCGTCGCGAAACGATGACAAGATCGCCTGGTTCGAGAACCTGGGCGGGCTGACCTTCCAGGAACACGTGATTTCGACCTCCGCGAACGGCGGCCGCGGCGTGTTCGCGATTGATGTCGACGGCGACCGCGACATCGATGTACTTAGCGCCTCGAACCAGGACAGCAAGGTCGCCTGGTACGAGAACGACGGCAACCAGAACTTCACCGAAAAGGTGATTTCGACGAACGATCGCGATGCGTTCGCCGTGTTCGCCGCTGACTACGACGACGACGGCGACATCGATGTGCTGAGCTCAGCCGTCGGAGATGGCGAGCTCGTGCTGCATGTGAATGACGGGTCTGAGAACTTCGCCGCGCGCCGCTTTGGTTCCGGACTCGCGAACGCACGGAATCTCTTTTCCGCCGATGTCGATGGCGACGGCGACCTTGATGCGCTCACCGGATCATCAACGGCGGGGACCACAATCTCTTGGTTCGAGAACTTCGGTCTGCTCCCCGATGCGAATGGGAATCCACTGACTTTCGATCAACGAGGCGAAGGCTTTACCAGAATCGTTGGAGATCAAGTTGACATTGGCGCATTTGAGATCGGTTTTGATTTTGGCGATGCGCCTGCTCCGTTTGCGACCAATCGAGAGGACGACGGAGCTCGACACATGTTGGTGGGGCCATCGCTTGGTTCTCTTCGCGATGCGGATACTGACGGCGTAAATTCAGAACTCGCAGACGCGGACGGAAATGACGAGGACGGAGTGACGTTTGGTGTCGCCCAGATCGGTATCCAAGCCAATGTGCTTATCGACGTGAAAGGAGCGCCCGGCAAGCTCGACGCGTGGATCGATTTTGATCGAAACGGCAAGTTCACCTCTGAGGAACAGATCTTCACATCGACCGAAGTAGTTGTCGGCGAAAATCAACTCACGTTCGCGGTGCCGAAGACTGCAACGGCTGGTGACGCAGTCGCAAGATTTCGGTTGAGCACCGAGGGCGGACTTTCCCCGGTCGGCATCGCCAATGATGGTGAAGTCGAAGACTACCTCGTCTCACTGCTTCCGCAGTCGTTGGTGCAAGTCGCACTCAACTACAACTTCAACGGTATCGTCCATGCCGACGAACCCGCAGCGACGGGCCTCACCATCGATGACTTTCAAGTGCTGGATGCCCCCAACGACTTTGCAGCCACCTCGATTGGTTCGAGTAGCATTACGGTCGAAGTAGCGGACAACAACGGTGGCACCATCGCGAATGCAGTCGAGAATCGCTATGACTTCTTGGCTCCAAACGTCGGGGATACGTTCGTGGCCCGATACGATTGGCCGGGCGTGTTTGCCGATCTGCCCGGAGCTTCAACCGGCCAATCTATCCAGAGCATTCCGTTGGGAAACTTTGATGGAGATTGGCAACTGACGATCGATAATGGTACCGGTTCCCCAGTGCTGTTCACGACGTTGCCGCCATCCGCACTTCCCAATCCGATTGAATTGGATAACGCCACGTTTCTTCAATTCGCCTGGACCTTCATTGGAAACAGTGGTTCTGACGGTTTCGGTAGCTTCGGAGCCGTCAGCGAGACGAGCGACCTCGGGGGTCTGAGTAGCTTCCTCGCCCTCGACCCCGACGATCCCGACAACCCGATTGGCTATCGTTCCATTTCCGATCGAGGGCTCGATTTCAGAGATGGCGTTCCGACGCATCCGATTCTCGATCGCTACGACCTGATTTCGTCGGGCGGTGATCTCGATATCGTGCACCTCGGGAACCGTGACACGGTCGACGGCGGCAGACGGAGCTTTGATTCCGAAGTCGATGGTGATTCCCGTGGTGTTCAGCCGGATTGGCTCGTCGAGGTGGATCAATCGGGTCGCCAAACCACCGAGCTTGCGTCGCCCATTCCGATTCGTGAAGACACACAGGTCGAACTGTTGTTTCAATTCAGCAACAGGGGCGGGTCCTTTGATGTTGTGGTCGGCCTGAGTGATGGAACCGAATTCGTCAGCACGGTGACGGGCCCCGATTGGTTTGCTCCCTTCAATGGTCAACCGAACATCGGAGCCTTTCCCGGGACAGGGTCTGTAGATCTGGGGCTCTCCGCCGCGGATCTTCTCATCACCGAGGTGATCGTTGAACTCGGGGCATTTGACGGGCTCCAAGTCACGAGTGTCTCGTTTGAAAATTCTTCCAACACGAACGGTGGCATTGCAATCCTCGCCGCCAACCTCGTCAGTGTCGCACAGGACTTCGGTGACGCACCCGACTCCTTCGGAGCGACGCTTGCGGAGGACGGGGCGCGTCACATTGCGATTGGGCCTCGACTCGGGCTGAGCCGTGACACCGAAGCAGACGGCGCTCCTTCGGATTTTGCCGACGCCGATACTGGTGATGATGGCGTGATGTTCGGCGTTCTTGGCGTCGGCATGTCGACGGCCGGCGTCAACGTGGATCTGCAGAATGCAGAAAGCGCATTCATCGACGCGTGGATTGATTTTGACCGAGATGGTCTCTTTCAAGACGACGAGCAGATTCTGGCCAGTCAACTCGTCAACAACGTCGGCAGTATCCAAACGCTGAACTACGCGGTCAATCAGGATGTCGTCGCGGGCGAAACGTTTGCCCGGGTGCGAGTGAGTTCGGCGGGTGGACTCGGTGTCGGTGGTCTCGCCGCGGACGGGGAAGTCGAAGACTACGCGGTCACGATCTTGCCGCGTCCCGCGATCGAATCGATTTCGATCAACGCTGGTGAAGCGCAACGTTCGTTGCTCACCGAGTTGGTCGTGACCTTTGATTCTGAAGTGGACGCGCCGGCCAACGCGTTTCAAATTCGTGACCGTCAGAGTGGAACCGTGCTGGATACTTTGCAGGTCAGCAACGTTGTCATTGGAACGGGGCAAACGGTCAGCACACTCTCGTTCGGTGAAGGCGGAAACCTCGTGTTTGATCGCGTCAACGGCGAGCACACTCTCGTTGACGGCAACTACGTCCTCACGATCGACAGTTCTCTCATTCAGTTGGTTGGAGGTGGGCCCACACTCGAATCAGACGTCGACTTCGGCGTTGACGACGTGGACGGTTTCTTCCGCTTCTTCGGTGATTCGGACGGTGACCGTGACGTCGACGGACAAGACTTGGGTCGCTTCGCCCAGTCGTTCCCGAAGACGCTCGGCGAAGAGGGTTTTGACCGCCTTTTCGATTCAGATGGAGACGAAGATGTCGATGGCCAAGACTACGGCCGAATCGCGTCAAACTTCCTGCAGTCGATCTAGGAACTGCTCAATGGAATGAGGGCCCAAGCCGCGGCATCGGACCACTCATCGTGGCGCGCTGTCCCGATGCTATTCTGCGGTCAAGGTAAACGAATCGTAGACGATCTGATCGGCTGAATTCGTCACCGTGATGATCACATCAACCGATGTTTCCGTGAAGCTGCTCGGAACCTGCCACGTCACTTCTCCCCGGCTTGAAACTCTCATCCCCTTGGGCCCGTTCGTCAATTTGTACTTCACCCCCGAACGCTTCGATGAGACCGTTGAACGATAACGGTAGGTTGCACCACGTTCGAACGTTTGGGGCGCGATGGATGAAACGAAAAAGTAGTCGAGGCTCGATTCGTCGAGATACTTTTCGAGCTCGAACTCCTGAATCACCAGTTTGTCATTGCTGAACGGCACCGAAACCAATGCGTTGGATTCCATCAAAAAGGCGACGCGTTTATCCAGCGTAAAATCGCTTCGCGACCAACTTGGGTTTTCGTTATCGACACCAAGGTCGAGCGCCGGAAGTTGTGCCAGCGGTTGGTTGGACCCGACGACCATCACCGAAGGCTTGATACCCGCGAACGGCCGCGGGCCTAGGTTGCGCTGCGCACCCGGCTCCGCCGGAACCGTGAGATAGAGTTTGGGGTGCGACGTCGGGATGCATGGCAATGCACGATTCCCTCGCTGGTATGACGAAAGCGACTGGTTGAGCACGCCACCACTTCCTGTGAAGAGGTGCATTCCCTTTGGCCCGGGGACAATGTGCCCGACCGAATCGTGCTCGTAGCGATGCTCAAATCTGGACTCCGACAGAACGGCAACGCCAAGCCCCTGCGGCGAGTGACTCGTTGCCCAGAGACCAAATACTTTCCCATCGTGTGAAGCTCGCATGTGCACCGCGTCTCGAAAACTGTTGTTACGAAACCGAGCGTTCTCGACCTCGATGGGCGTGAGCGTTTTTGGATCCAGGAGTGAATAACTCGCACGAGCAAGCGCCGATGTTCCGCTCGCCCAATGAACCAAGAGTGGACCGTTGGAGTTGGAACCGGCAGCGACCGCTTTCACGACGCCGCTGAAAGGAACCTTCACTGTGAGATCCTCTTTCAAGCTCGAAAGAGGCAACCGTTGAACGATTTGATTCACCAGGTCAAAAACGAAGAAATGGTTTGCCGTCCCAACAACAATCACCTGGTCACTCGGCAGCGAGACCAGTTTCTCAATCTTGCCCGCCGGAACATCGACCACAGCCACTTTTTTGGCGGTCTCAAGAACGACGAGGAGTTTCCGTCCACCGGCAGCGGAGACCACGTCTGAGATTGTGGCAGGCATCGGGATCACACGTTTCCCATGGCGAAACGCTGTTGCCGGTTTGCCACTCATTGACCCAACGGTGGACTCGACTGAGGAGATGATCTGGCTCTCGCTGAGGCGTGCAAGCTCTTGATTCCCCTTCTTTACAACAACAGCGTATTCCACCTCGATGTCTAACGGCGCGGAAACCTCAATCGACTTTGCCGCCGATGCATCAAGCTGTAGCTGATTGTTTCCAACGGTGACGTCAATACGATTGAGTCCTTCCACGTTCGCTTCGCTTTCGTCACCGTTGACCAGCGTCAGAATCGTCCGGCCATCATCGTTTGTTCGAATCGACTCGATGTCAGAGAGCTCGACATCTTTACCATTGACCCTCAGGGGCTTCGCGGCAATACCGCCACTCACAGCCCCGTCCTTGAACTTGATTTCAACCGGGAGACGCCAAGTCGATGCGTCTCTCGGAGCCGGCGTGAACTCGCCGCTGAACGCCCCGTGACCCAGCGGCTTCAGAGCGATCTGGAAAACGTTTAATCCATTGACACGGGCGGTCGCCTCGGGCACATATTCGTCACTGCTACCGATCAACGATGTCACTCGGACCAGAAGTTTGGCGGGTTCGGAAGCAGTCTTCGTCGTGAGCTGTGGATACGTGATGTCGACGTCCGGAACCGCCATCAGCTTTGAGAGCTTGCTGACTGGGATGGCAAAACTAATGCCCGTCGCAAACACGCCTGAACTCACGACTCCGACGACGTTTCCTTCTTCGTCAATGACCGGTCCACCCGAGTTGCCTGGATTGATCTCCGCATCGAGTTGAAAACGTTCGGGCACGCCACGTTTGCGGCGAATTGCGGTGATCCTTCCCACGCTCACACTCATCGCGGGCGTCGCTTCCTCGTCGACAGCCAATTGCTTTCCAAAGGGAAATCCGAAAGCAATCGATTGCATTGTTTCATAGACCGCATCGTCACTCCCGAGTGGGAGTGCAACAAACTTGCCCAGCGACTCCGCGCGAAGGAGCGCCAAGTCGGTGTCTTCATCGGAGCGGATCACCGTCGCCTTCAGACGCTTCTCCGTTTCGAGTCCAACGTCGGCAACCAATTCCAGCGTGTCGCTGCTCGCCTCCTCAACCACGTGGTGATTGGTCACGAAGATTCCACTCTCGTGGACGCAGAACGCGGTCGCTGATTGATCCTCCCCGAGGTCCACCAGCAAAGTCGCCGCCTTGCCACGTTGAATGACCGCACGATCTTGAGCGAAGACATCAAATTGATCCACGCCGAAAAGGAAGCACAAGACAAAGATCAAACTGCCAAGTCGCATGTCAGTCCTCAATACAAATAAGATTCACCTTTCCGCAGCACGGGGGGCGTGAGTATACCAACAGCGCAAACGATTCACCAACTTGCTCAATGATCCTTGTGCGAACCATCACAACTTGGAAAACGTGCCGAGTGACCACAGACGCAATCGCGAATGCCTTTCCCATCCATGATCCGTCGCGTGTATTTTTCGATTCGCGCGGCTCGCGACTTCGATTGTTTCGCACCGGTGAAATGAAGGAGATAGCCCTTTCGTCTTCCGGGTGTGAGAGATTCGAAGGCGACTCGAAACGCGGGATCCTCATCAAACTTGGCACGCAGTTCGTCGGGGACCTCGTATTCTGAGACCGGCTTGGTCTCCACCTTCCTTCCGGACTTTTCCACGTCGATGGCTTCCGCAATACAGTCCCGAAGGACAGGCTCGGCCTCAAGAATTTGCGCAACCGATGTAAATTTAATGAGCCGGGTGAATTGCGAGTTCTTTCCGGGGGCAACGAGTCGCCCGTGCTCGTTGCTCAGAAGTGCCCCGTTAAAGAAGCTGATTGCGCAGTAACTCTTCAAGTGGCTCAAAATCGCAATGTTGCGGCCCTCATGGGTGTAACAGGGCTGTCGCCATTTCCAGTCTTCGTTCAAACCGCAATCGCGAGCAATCTTTCGGAGCGCAGTGAGTTCGCGTTTCCACGATTCAATCGACTTGAGAAAGGCCGTGACTTCAGGATGCGGTTTGCTCATGCGGGGAAGCCTTTTGAAACACGAACTCGTTGCACCCCCAGCCTTTACCGATCGTGTTGAGATTCAACAGTTTCGGCCGATAGCTCCGCGACCACGTCGTCCGGCCTTGCGACTTCGAATGGTAGGCCACCAACCCAATCGACCCAGTCATGCCACGCGGACATACCGCGGTCCTTCTTTTTGGCCCGCCAATCTGCAAAGGGGAGGGGATTCTTTCCGTGCATCAAACGGGCCGCCGCGAACTTACACTCATAGATTCCGGCAATCAGAACCACCCAGACCGGCCTGAAAAAACTTGGCATTCGATTGTAAATCGTTTTGATCCGATGCCACCGACGACTCGCGCGACCTTGATCATTGTAGAGCGCGATCGCGAACAAACCGCCCGTGTCCACGCTGTTCCGCGCGTTCTCGATCGCTGACTTCATCTCGCCCGTGTGATGCAAAACACCCCAGCTGTAAACCACATCGAAACGACCAAGTGCATTCATGAAGGCTACATCGAGCACGGATCCCTGTTGAACGCGCCAACGCGTACCGCCGTCACCGAAACGCTGCCGAAGCTCACTCGTGCAGGCGACACATTGAGGGTCGTAGTCGACCGACGTCACGGTCGCACCAAGCTTGTACGCGGCAAGTGAAAACAAACCACTGCCACTGCCGACATCGAGAAAGGCCTTTCCGGCGAGAGGCTTAGGGAGCGTCCCCAGTTGCAGCAGCTCCGAAAGTGAGCGGACCGCTTGATCGATACGCTGTTCATCAAGCGTCTCAAGAAAGGAACGCCAGTTCTCACCGAACGCGAAACGATCGTTCTCAGAAGCGGTTTTCAGCACGAAGCCTCCAACCCGAACCGTGTCTGCTTTGATTCCAGGTCCAACAGAAATTGCTTGGTCTTGAGACCGCCGGGTGCGCTGAACCCTCGAAGCCCGCCACCGGTGCTGACCACGCGGTGGCATGGGATCACCAGCAAGATTCGATTGCGAGCCATCGCGGCACCGACGGCACGACTTGCTCCCGGACTGCCAGCTTCAATTGCCAACTGCTTGTACGTCTTGGTTGCACCGGAAGCAATCTCTCGACAGCGTTCATAGACAACGCGGTGAAACTCAGACCAGCCGTCAAAACAAATCGGAACCTCGCGAAAATCCGCTCGCCCGGTTTCGAAATACTCTTGAAGTCGATCGTCTAGTCGCCGGCCCTGGCGGCCTTGGTGCTCAGAGCACGTGTCGGTGGTGTTCCAATCGAGCGAGAACAACTGATCGTCTCGCCATGTGGACGTCATGTCTCCAAGGGGTGTCGTGTGAATCATTTTGGTGTGGATCACTACTGTTCATTTCCCAATGCAAAAGCGACTAAATACACGGTCGAGTATATCGTCGGTGTAAACAATACCGGTCACTTCGCCGAGCGCATCGGCCGCAATCCTCAATTCCGCCGAAACATACTCGTGACCGTCGCCCCCTTGGACGTAACGGATCGCTGCGTGAAGCGCGTTTTCGGCGGCCAGCAGACTGCCAGTACAGCGTGCGGAGGTGCCGATCACCGATGCTTGCTCGGATTGATCGTGACGGTTCGTGATTTCAATCAAATGATCCACCAGCGTTTGAATACCTGATCCCGAAACCGAACTGGTTGCGATCCAGTCACCGGGCAGTGTCACTGTGGCTCGATCACACTTCGTCGCGACCCAAACGTCAACGACGCCTGGACGTTTCGTTTTCGCGGCCGATTGTAGTGCAACATGAGTCTCCGTGGCCGAGGGATCACTCGCATCGACGCACCACAAGCGAATCCCCGCTTCGTCGCCCGCACGCTGCCCATGGTCTTGCGCGAAGGAATCCAATGCGGAATGCTCTAACCGTTGCTTTGATCGCTTCACTCACCTTCGGAGCCTGGTCTCCTAAGACCACCGTTGCGGATTGGCCCGGTTGGCTCGGTCCGGGACGCGATGGCAAAGTCGTCGGTGTCACGCCACCTTCGTCTTGGCCGAAGGAGTTGGATCGCGTTTGGGTCGTCGACGTCGGCGAAGGGTATGCAACGCCTCTGGTAAAGGATGGACGCATCTACCAGCACGCGAGGCAAGGCGAGGAGGAAGTCGTGCTGTGCTTGGAACTTTCCACGGGGCAAGAAGTCTGGCGACAATCGTTCCCCGTTCCCTTCAAGATGGGCGGGGGCGGACAAGCCCACGGCAAAGGACCAAAATCCAACCCGATGCTCGATGATGGCCGACTGTTTACGCTCAGCATCGACGGGACGCTCTCGGCGTGGAAGGCGGAGACCGGCGAAAAACTCTGGGCCCGCGACAGTTCCGAATTCGGTACCAAAACACCTTATTGGGGCGCCTCGACGTCACCGATCGCGTCGGACGGCAAAGTCTTTGTGCATCTAGGAAACGACGAGTCGGGTCGTTTAATCGCATTCGATGCCGAAACAGGGAACGAAGTCTGGACCAACGGACGCGACGGCGCGGCGTACGCTTCTCCCTTGATCACAACTCTCGGCAGTGAGCCTCAGGTGGTCGAGTGGAATCACCGGGCTCTCGTCGGAGTGTCCATCGAAACAGGCAAAACACTCTGGGAGTTTCCGTTGCCGCACATCGGTACGAACCAGAACATGCCGACCCCGAATGTCTCTGGGGGACACGTGTTCGTCGGCGGCGAAAATCGTGGTGTGTTTCGATTCACGCCAAAACGCGGCGCCGAAAGCTGGGACGTGTCCGTGGATTGGCACCAGGAAGACGTCGCATTGGACATGAGCACTGCGGTCGTGACCGACGACGGACTCATGTTCGGATTCTCACACTACGATACCGGACGACTGTTTTGCCTGGACACCAAAAATGGCGAAGTGAAATGGAAGGGTCCGCCTCGAACCGGTCAGAACGTCACCTTCTTGAACTTCGCCCCGTACATCATTGCGTTGCTTGACAATAGTCGAATGCGAGTGCTCCGGTCCACCGACGCAAGCTACCAACTCGTCGCGGAGTATCGCGTTGCGGAGTCGCCGACCTGGGCCGCTCCCGTGATGCTCAATGACGGGATCTTGATCAAAGCCAAGCAGAGACTGATCTACTGGAAAATCCCGGCTCAATGAACGGCTTGCGAACCACCGCTGCATTGCTGATCTTCAACGCGTTGTCCGTCCATGCGGACTGGCCACAGTTTCGAGGTTCAAACAGTTCTGGCATTTCGATCGAAGAGATCCCCACCGTTTTCGGTCCCGGCAAGAACGAACTTTGGAACGTGGCTGTTGGTTCAGGCCACTCGTCACCCTGCGTTGTCGGTGAGAATATTTTTCTGACGGCTCATGAGGCAGAATCACGCTCCCTCGATGTCATCTGCTTGAGCCGAATCGATGGTACCGTTCGATGGCGTCAGAGCGTGACCGCGGCCGAAATCGAAAAGGGGCACCCATCGTTTCATCCCGCAAGTAGTTCGCCCGCGTGCGATGGCGAACGCGTCGTCGCTTACTTTGGGTCTTACGGACTCGTATGTTTCGACGTGAATGGGACACAACTCTGGGAAATGAAGCTCCCGTTGGCAAAATCCTATGGAGGCAACGCGGCTTCACCCATCATCGTCAACGATCGAGTGGTCCTTTATCGCGCAACCTACGAAGATCATTTTCTTCTAGCGCTCGACAAGTTTTCGGGCAAAGAGCTTTGGCGTGTGCCTCAGGCCGAGCCCTTCACGGGCGAAATGGCCTGCACAGCTTGTCCCATCGTCGCGGGGGATTTATTGATTGCTCACACCGCGCGATCGGTTCAAGCATTCGAGTTGGAGACTGGCGAACGACGTTGGGTCACGAAATGTGCCACGACCGCGACCAGCACACCAGTGCTGCATCAGGATCAAGTCGTGGTGGCGGCATGGAACAAAATGGGCGAACCGGCGCTGCGTCCCGAATTCCCGAACTACGAAAAGCTAATCCGCGAACATGACGTTGACGGTGATCAGGCGATCAACCAAAAGGAGTTTCCGCGTCTGTGGATCTTCCATCGTCCTGACGGAATCGAAGCCCCTCAAAACGGCGCTCCGCTCAACTTTCGGCGAAGCGACGGCAACGGCGATGGAAAGCTTGATGCGGAGGAGTGGAGCAAAACACTCGAGGGAATCGCGCGGTTCCGCGAGGGCTATCAATCACATGGGATTCTCGCGATTCCCCTGAAGAGCTCTGGAGTCATTGCTCCCGCGACGGTTCGCAAACTCGCAACGAACGGCATCCCCGAAGTGCCTTCGCCGGTTTCCCACAACGGGCTGTTGTACTTCGTCAAGAATGGCGGCGTCCTGACGTGCTTGGATCTAGAAACGGGCGAACGTGTTTATCGAAGGCGCACCAAAGGTAAGGGGACACACTACGCCTCTCCCGTGATTGCCGGTAAGACCCTACTCACTACCGCGGGAAACGGTCGCATCAGCGTGATCGCGGTTGGGCGCACCCCCGAAACGCTGGCGGTGAATGAAATGGGCGAAAACGTTTACGCGACCCCGGCAGTCGACGCCGGAGTGTTGTACGTCCGGACGCATTCGAGACTGTTTGCATTCGGCCGACGGACGGAGTGAACTGACGCCGCGCACGCCTGGTGTTACGGCGCAAAGGGATCGGAGTAACGTTCGTCCGTCAGCATCTGTTCGTCGGTCAGTGTCGAAAGAAACTTTGCCAACGCGACTTTTTCAACTTCCGGCAGCGCCATGCCGTTCGCCATGAAGTCCTGCAATCGCGAGTCAAGATTCTCGTGCGGACGGACGCTCCAGTTGTAGTGTTCAATCACCTGATCGACGGTGTGGAAGCGACCATCGTGCATGTACGGTCCAGTCACATCCAAGTTGCGAAGCGTCGACGGTTTGAAGAGTCCGCGATCGGCTTCTTTTCCTGAACGTTCCGCCACCCCAACGTCATCGCCTGGCAGGTTGCTGTCGATCCCGTTATTACCCGGTCGGCTCAACTGAAACACGGCCCACTGTTTTTTGTCGTGTTCCGGCAGATGGCAATCCGCGCACAACGCCCTGCCGAAGAATTGGTCCTTTCCGAGGTTCTCTTCATCCGAGAAATTTGGGAACGGATCTCGAGGCGACCGGACTTGGGCAAGCCCGACGTCGTAACGTGATTGAAACGACGTGATCGACCGCAAGAACTGCGACAACGCTTTTGCAATTCGCTCGCGTGTAACGGATGCGTCACCAAAGGCGGATTCGAAAAGCGGTGGGTAGATGGGGTCCTCGGCCAATTGGCGAGTCAACTTGTAGAGATCATGTCCCATTTCGACAGGATTCTCGATCGGCATCAGTACCTGTTCCTCGAGCGACTCGGCCCGCTCATCCCAAAAGAACTTTCCTCGCTGATAGTAGCGCAGATTGACCAGACTCATCGAGTTGCGAGTGACCTCGCGTCCCTCAAAACCGGTGCTCACTTTCACGCCGTCGGTGAACGCAAATTTCTGTTGGTGACAACTCGCACACGAGGTCGTACTGTTGGCCGAGAGTGTCGGATCGTAAAACAGCACCCGACCGAGAGTCGCACCTTCGTCGGAGATCGGATTGTCCGCAGGGGTGTTGTCGAGCCGTACCAGCGAATGCTGAACGTGCTCTGGGAGCGTGGATTCCGAGTAACGGAAAGGCACGTCCGGCAACGAGAGTTTCCTTGCCGTGGCGGGCTCCGCTCCATGGACAGCCGTCAAACCCACCAGCAGTAACAGCGAAGCAACGATGATGCGTTTCATTCGGCTAGTTTGATTGGGTGAGTCGGACTAGAGAACGTTAAGACCGCGTCGCCTGTTGTAGAGCCGTTAATTTGACTCGGGGCGCAACACCGGGAACAGGATCACGTCTCGAATCGATTTCTGGCCGGTCAGGATCATCACGAGCCGATCGATTCCGATGCCAAGGCCGCCCGCCGGTGGCATCGCGTGTCGCAGGGCGCGGATAAAGTCGTGGTCCATTTTGGCCATCGACTCCTCGTCGTCCAAACCTTCAAGCTGAGTCTCGAAGAGTTGCTGCTGCAGATCCGGGTCATTCAACTCCGTGTAAGCATTGGCGAGTTCCATCCCCCGAATGAACAGCTCAAAGCGTTCCGCAATCTCCGGGTTGTCGCGTTTGCGTTTTGTCAGCGGGCAGATGCTTGCCGGATAGTCGATCACAAAGATGGGACCTTCGAGAGTATCCTCGACCTTCTCCTCGAAGATCTCATTGCGAATGACGTCCGGGTGTTTGCCTTCGATGTCGAGGCCGATCCCGGACGCGTATTCCTTGACCTTCGCTTCGTCTGCGGGGTCGATCCCGGTCGCCTGCTGAAAGAGTTCGGCGTAAGTCGCTCGCTTGAACGGCGGCGTAAAGTCGACGATCTCGCCACCGAATTCCCGTTTATAACCGCCGCCGATTGCTTCGATCGAATTGCAGATCACGGCTTCGGTCAAATCCATCATTGATTCATAGTTGCCGTAGGCCTGATAGACCTCGAGCATCGTGAACTCCGGGTTGTGCCTGGGGCTGAGGCCTTCGTTGCGATACACGCGACCGAGTTCGTACACGCGTTCCATTCCCCCGACCATCAATCGTTTGAGGTGCAACTCAAGGGCGATCCGCATCGTCAGTGGCATGTCGAGCGCATTGTGATGAGTCTCGAACGGCCGCGCCGCAGCACCACCGGCAACGGTGTGCAACGTGGGTCCTTCGACCTCGCAAAACCCATCGTCGTCGAGCGTCTGTCGGACAGCTTTGATGATCTTGGTTCGGTTGAGAAATGTCTCGATCACACCGTCGTTGAATGCCAAGTCGGCGTACCGCATTCGCTGCTTGAGATCGACGTTCGTCAATCCAGCATGCTTGTCCGGCGGTGGCTCAAGCATCTTCGTGTGCAAGACGAGGCTCTCGGCAAATACCGTCAGCTCACCGGTGTTCGTGCGTCCGAGCCGCCCCTCGGCACCAACGAGATCACCGAGGTCGAAGAGTTTGGCGAGCGCAAAGTCATCGTCACCGACTTGCTTTTTGCCGATGAAGATCTGAATGGTCCCGGTCCAATCTTTGATGTTCAAGAAGATCAACTTGCCAGCGGTGCGGGACAGCATGATGCGACCCGCGATTCGAACCTTCGGCCCGATTTCTTCTCCGGGCCCGTTGTCCGACTTCCATTGCCGGTAGTCGACATCGCCTGCATCAAAATCGGGCAGCTCAAGCAATTCGCCGCCCTCCTTTTGGAACTTCACCTCACCACTGCGTTCGACGCAGGTACCGATCAAGGTTCGATCGTCAAAACGGCAACCCCAGGGATCGATTCCCATTGCCTCGATCTGTTTCAGCTTCTCTCGCCGCGCAACTCGAGGGTCCGTTCCGTCGTTGTTTTCTTCGCCGCCGGAGCTAGCCTGATCGTTCATGGGGACATTATGGGTGTATGGGGCAGCGATCCAGCGCGGCCCGAGTAATGAAGTGGTCGAACGGGATTTTCGAGTCGCGACGCGATTTTGGCAAGCGGAGCCCTGAGACGGGTTGACCCCGCACGGCCAACTTCGATATCGGACCCCGTCAGGTGTTTTCCGGATGAGGCTCGAGAAAGTCCGTCCGTCGTGCTTCCGCCATTCGAGGCGTTTTCAATATGATCCGCGTTGCCTTCATGCTGCTTGTTTCCGCCATGCTTTCCACGGTCGCACTTTCGGCGGAGGTCGTCCATTTTCAGCTCAAAGACTGGAAGACCAAGCACATTCACGATACGAAGAAAGCGGACGTCATCACCACGACACTGAAGAAGCTCGGCTGTGAAGTCGAGCAGGAGAAGCACAACGGTCACTTTGATGTGAAGTACCGCTGTCCGAAAGAACGCAAACTCCCCGTCAAAAGTCACGAAGAGGCGGTTAAGTGGGAGAAGTGGTTCAAGGAATACGGGTTCAAGGTGTACCACACCCACTGAGATTCCAGCACGCCCGCGTCACGGGTTTCGAGAAGATCGCAGCTTGGTGCGGTGCGTCAGACTTGCTGCTGATGATCAATGTTCGGCCCGATCGAAGACGTGGCTTCTGTTGATGCTGTCCAACCCTTCGCCGTTGCAAGAAATGCAGATGAGTGAACGGTGGGCACTGAGAACACGATCACACCGTTTCCGGCACTTCGAGATCCGGCACTGGAGCGGGCGGGTAGCTGAATCGGCCGTAGCGACGCGGTCCGACGTTAATCACTTGGCCGGGCGCCGCCTGAATATCAGCGAGGGCTCGTCGCGCCAGCTGAACCACGTCGTCGGTCTCACTCTCGAGTATTTCAACGACCACGGTATCGCGATCTTCCGCTTCGCTCACTACGACTTCCAGATGGCCGGCGAGCATTTCTTCGGGTTCACTCGAGGCTGATTGCCTGAAAAGACAGTTGACCGGCGACTTGCCCTTCTTGAAACGTGAGTTCGCGGAGACGGTGATGATCGTCAATCCCGTTCCCAGAACGCTGATCAGTCCGACTTCGACTTCGTCCGATTCATTTTCGTATTCAAGATCGCTCACCACCAACTTCCGACAACCCAGTTGAATCGTTGCCGCTGCCAAGCCCTCCTCACGCTGCCAGTGCATGTGCTGGGCCTTGGTGAAGCCCGCGGCCTCGAGCGTTTCGGCTTTGTCGCGGAGTTCTCCGGACAACGGGATCGTGTCTACTTTGGCGAGCACTTCATCTTCGTAGTCGATCTCGCGTTCCACGGGCTCGAGTGAGCAAGCCTGTTCCCAACTCATCCGGACTTCCTTTTTGCGTGGTGTCCCCTCGATACTGACCGTCCATGCGCTGGCGATGATTTGAAAGGGAACCGCGAGTACGGCGGCCAATCCCGTGAACAACGCGGCGAATCCCCACGCGTGATCCAATGGACTGCCTGTCCCCGCTCCGAAGTTTCCGTCGAACGCCATCAGTTTGTAGCCAAAGCCCATGAGCAAGACGCCGATCACCGCGTAGGCAACGCGGGTCCCGTTGCCGGCGCGGCCATATCGCATCGGATAACCGACAAGACTGATCAACGATGGGAGCGGTGCATACCAAACCGTGTAGAAGCTAGGCCCACCGCTACCACAAATGACGAGCCCGACCGAGGCGAGGAAGCCGGCGAAGAGGAACATGTTGCGGGCGAGTTCGGCGTCCGCTTCCATCATCGGAGTCAACCGATACGCCCCGTCTTCGGCCTGCCCTTGATCGTCGACTTCGTCAACAAACAACAACATCACGTCGTCGATCATTTCCTCGTTTGTGTAGCGACTCACGATTCCGGTAATGGCGCCCCCTTCGTCGAGCTGGAGGTACGCTTCATCGATCAAGTGACTCCAAAACGGGATGACCACCTTTGGTGGAATCGCTTCGGCGTTGCTACCGGCCGGGATCACCTTCGCAGGGCCGACAAGGTCTTCCATGAAACCGGCGATGAACGGATCCTGTTCAAACTCATCGATCGCTTCCTCGTCCCAGAAATCGTCCAGCTCGATCTCCGGCTCGATAAGGTCCACGTTGACGAGGCGAATGTAGGCGTGTTCCCCGCAACCCTCATTGACAAGCGTTTCCCAGTCCAGCTCGTAGGGTTCTTCTTGAACGAGCAGGGCCGTGTGGAATTTGTCCGACGCCTCGAACATCCCGACAGTGAATCCCGTGATAGCCATCAAGCCGCCCAAAATGATCCGCACGGGACGGGGCGGGGTCGAACTGTGGTTGAAGCTCATGCGAACGAATTCCGGTGGGACGTTGAGCGACGTAGGGACACCTCTTTGGAAAGTAGCTCGCGGACGCCGGCGCTGATGTCATTGCGTTCCGTAGAATGCACGCGTTGATCGTCAAAGTCGACACAGTCGGAAGCCGGTGTCGATACGACCGATGCAGACAGTCGTGCAATTGGGTCAGTCCACGGTAGTACTCAAACTGAACGGTTTCCAAAAACCAAAGACTGT
>JBCBOT010000140.1:0-18971 GCA_039821165.1 Planctomycetota bacterium
CGCCGAGACTTGATCCGCAAACGCGTGGTGTTCGGGGCTGTCGCTAAGCAACGACGCCAACTGCAAGGGAGCAAGCGGTGCCGCGGAGCTGGGGCCGTCTTCGGACGGAGTCACCGACTCAACATAGGATGCCACGTTTTCGATCCAACTCGGATCAATCGGTTCTTCCAAGATTGCATGTGCGATGGCGGAAGCGGTGATGGCGCCGCCACGTTCCTTCGAGCGTGCCACCTCGAGACGCTTCAGGAGGTCTTCGCCCTGGCCGGACTCCTGGGCAAGCTGAGCGAGCAACGAGAAGTTGGTGGCAATCGGTAGATCAGGGTCCACCACTTTTGGAAACGCCGGGTAACCTCCCGCAACGGAGTCGGGAATCCAATCGGGAAGTGGCTGCCGTCGCACAAACGCGCGGAGTTTTGTCAACGCACCGTCACCCTGGAACGTGGCATCGGCGAGTTGCTGATACGCAGCCTTGCGGTCTTTCATTGCGTTGAATGACTCGAGAGCCCACGCACCAACCCAATCATTGCTGCGGTCGTATCCCTGGTCGAACGCTTCCTGTCGCATCGCGAGGTAATTCATCGCTTCGACGATTCGTCCCTTTGGCAACAACAACTTGGCAATTTCTTCCAACTGCGGAAGACGCCGTGTGATGCGGGAACTGCCGCTGTAGCGATCATTCTCATGGGCACAGAGTTCCAAGTAAGACGTCGTGGCTTTGCTCACGATCTCCTCGGGAAGCCCCTCGTTGAGTCCGATCTTGACGATTTCGAGCGACAATTTGTCGAATGGCTCAACATCTTCGTAACGGCCCGTCGGACGATTCTGGTCGATCAATGCGAGCGCGATCTCGACCGCGGTTTTCCTGCAGGTGGGGTCTTTGAATCCCAAGAGGATCGTCTGCAAGGCGAGCTCCTTCGGTACCGACCCGAGTTGCGATGCATCGATCGCCTGGTAACGCTCCAACGCTTCTTCACCCCGCTCGTCACGAAGCAGCGCAATGGCGGCCATCAAATTGGAAGGAACATCGTCGTCGCCTAAACGCGACAGCAAGTCGTCGGTTCGTTTGGACCAATGAGCACGCTTGGCCAATCGGTCGAAAACGCTGTCGACCTGGAGTTGGTTGTTTTTGACATCCACCGGCGTGCAGAGCGCTCGTGGGCCCCCTTCTTTTGCCACGGTCAAACGAATGAGAGGTTCGTAGACTGGTTTCGTGTAGATCTTCGCTTCACGCCAAGCATTATCAAGCTCGAAGACCCGCGTCGCCAAGCGGACCGCCTCGGGATCGAGGTCGTTGTTCCGTCGTGCCGACGCTAACTGGGGCGACGAACTCGATTGCGCTCCACTCAAAAGTTGCCCCAACGAACTTGCCGCGGCCGTTTGGGGGGCGTCTTCAATTTCGGATTGCGGCGCTTCGATCGCGGCATCAAACGCATCGGTCGCGATTTGTTTGAACCCTCTTTTTGCGGCCGCCTCGGACAAATCAAAGAGTAGCCACTGGTTCCCGCGAACTCCGATCGCACGCCGCCATTGCTGCTTGATGGTCTCATCGTCCTCCACTTGCTGCCCCATCGCGGCAAAGAAGTACGACTTTTCGAGATTGCCGACCGATTGCAACTCTTCGACGCGAATCGATTCGGCGACCCGAACGTTTTCGTCGGGGTCGTCGCCAGCTTGGGACTGATGCAGATGCAGGAGAGCCAGCAGGAACGCCCGCCCGCGGAATCGAACATCCGTGACCTCAACCTCATTGGCGTCGTCGGCTTTCCACGCCTGAACGAGTTGTCGAAGCACAGTCGGATCTCCCGCGAGATCACTTGAAATGGCAGATGCGAATCGAACGCTGTCGTCGTCTGGCCGTTCGTCAGCGAGTGTCTTCAACTCTTTCACGAAACCTTCGAAAGCATCCGCTTCTTCTGCCTTGGCGGCAGCCTTCTGAACCAATTCGATCCACAGCGAGGAAAACCCTTCCCCGGTGAAAGGCTGACCTTGGAAGGTGATCGAGAGATCGACGGCATGCGGCTGTTCGGTCTTGGCGGCGATCATCGTTCTAGCGGTGGCGAGACCACCAAGCTTTTGGACCGCCTTGAGCAACTCCTCCTCTTTCTGCTTGAATCGACTTTCGTAGTTGCTGCTGGTGAAACGGCGCGCTTTGGCAAACAACGAGCGATCGAATTCCCGAGTCAACTTGAACGCGTCCGCCGCGAAATCGATTTCGGTCAGAAATTCGATCACACCGAGCGTGCTTTGAATCTTCTGATACGCCGCGTAATCCTGCTGGCTGTATTGGCGATCGGGTTCTCTCGCAATTGCTTTCAGAACCAAGTCACGGGCCAACCGCTTTTCACCGATGTCGGCCATGAATCGGCTGACACGTCCCTCAAAGGTGTACGTGAACTCACTCCCCGAGCGATTGGTCGTCGTGTTGTCCAACGCGTATGTGTAAAGCTCTTTCGCCAACGGCTGCATCGGTGCGTGGGTATCGATCAAACTGCCGACCAACCAGATACAGTCGCGTGTCGGCTTGGGCGCGGTCTTCTCATCCGTCAACGGTTTGAGGCACTCGATCGCTTCGTCGTATTGCTCGCTCGACGTGAGTAGCAGCCCGAGCCAAATCTTTCCCTCAAGCCAATCTTCTTTCTCGGCGAGCTTTTCTCGGAGCAACCCTTCGACGAGTTTGACGTTCTCCTCATCCTGAGCAACGTGACGCGTGAAGTACGTCATCGCGTTGTTGTGGACGCCGCCATTGGATGTGGAGTAACCGTTAAACAGGGTTTGCCATGCTGATCCTTTGACCGAGGTCTCGATCATAAAGTCGGCCGTACTTCGAACCATTTCGGTATCCGTCAACAACGAACGAGCCGACCCCATGATGTTGCTCAGTCCATACATGGAGTTCGTCGTCGTGGGACGCTCCAACATCGCGGCGTAGAGTGCGCGAGCTTTCGGGAGATTCTTTTCGTCACGAATCAAGTCGCTGCAGATCTCGGAAACGCGATGATCGGTGAATTTCGGCAGGCCGACTTCGATGATCAGATCAGCCAGCTCGCCGAGTCGCCTGCGATCATCGAACGGTCGCTTGATTTCGTAAAACTGTTGATTGAACGAGTCTTGCTTTCGACGCAAAAGTTTCAAATAGGCATCACAGGCTTCATCCATCTTGCCAGCGGCCACAAATTGCTGTGCCGTTTGCTCAAGTGCCGTGTTGCTGTTGACGTCCTCGAGGTCGGTGCCGCCGAGTATCGCGAGCGATTTGGCTTTTTGCCCGGCTGCGAGATACATCTCCGAAAGCTCGGAACGGATCTTCTGGCTCTTGGGAGCATTCTCAAGCCGTTCTTCGGTTGCTTTGATCAGGGGAGTCAGCTTGCCCGCAGTGGCGATCGTTTGCAGCGCGTTGCGTCGCCGCATATCGTCGGCGGTTTGATAATTTGAATTCGATCGTCGCCGTTTCGGTGCGCTGCGACGAAGGAGTGCCATCGCGACTTCGGCAGCTTGCTCCTTGTCACCCTGGGCAGCAAAGTAGGTCATCAGCGACTGCATTTGTTCTGTCGTTCGTCCTCCTCGGTTTTGCATTCGTCGAACCAAGTCCGAAGCGAGCTGATGCATTCCGAGTTTTCGCATCAACTTGGCAAGTTCGATCTGCGCCCCGGCGTTGAGCCGAACGCCAAACAGTCGCCGTGCGGCCAAGGTGGCTCGATCGACGTCCCCGATTTGAGCCGCCAAGCGTGCCGCCGCGAATTCGCGAACCGCCATCGTCTGTTGGTCATAAACCGAAAGCGAATCGATCGCCTTGAGTGCTTCGCTTTTTCGATTCTGCCGCAACAGGAGGTCCGCCGACATCAACCGCAGTTCAGGTTCCATCGGTGGGAACTCGGCCCGCGACAATTCCGTTGCCTCGGCAATCGTCTTGAGTGCCTGTTCGGTGCGGCCCTCCCACTGGTGCAATGATGCGAGCAGGATTTGACGCCAGATGGTTGCGCGGGGGTCCGCTTCGGCGTCAATTTCGGAACGGAGCTTGCTGATCCATTCTCCTGAGTGATCCTTCAGTTGTTTCCAAGTACCGTATTGTGACTGGACCATTTGGTCGCTCGGCCCGAGGCCCTTTGGCGGAAACTCGATGTTGATCTGTTCGTATGAATTCCCGACGAGTTGATACGAGTTGCGGGCCCCACCCACGCCCGTCAACCGCACGGCGCGACGTGTGGATAGCCCCTGAGCTTCGCCGGCGACCATGTGATCGGCGAGAAGAAACACACGCTCGCGGTAAACCGCGTCATCGGGTCCCGCCGACAATTTATCGGTGACACGTTTTGCGAGGGTAAACTGCGAGAGCAGGTATCCCGCACGCATGTAGTAAGCCTGATTCTTTGTGGCCGGTTCTTTCAACACACGTGCGATCAACGGCCAGACTCTGTCATCATCGGTGTACGCAAAAGCTTGTTGCAAAGCAGTCGCGAGACGCTTTGGGTCCGCATCCTCGGCAAGTGACTCGTCGATCCTTTGACGCAAGTATTGATCCGCCTTTTCGTTATCACCCGCGATCCGCAGCTCCGACGCGTAGAAGTTGACCCAGTTGCTTTGGTCGTCTTGCGGTTCCTCCGCCCTGGATTTCAGCCACTTGAGCCCGTCCTCATCGATCGCCGTGACCTGTGTGTCCGTTCGCTGTGCGAAAGACCCACGGTTGGCGAGATACTGACTGAGGAGCAGCGAACCGACCTTGTCATCGACCTCGACAATCCGCCAAACCGGACCCCAAGTCGACGGATCGGTCGGACTGATCGTCGACGTCTGTCGGACCGAGTCCGCCATCGCGAGTGTTTCATACCATCGCCACGCCTCTTCGCTACCGGCGTCGTCCGCTTCGGCCGCTTTCTGTGCCTCCTCAACCTTTTCGTTGAGGTCGCCGTTCTCGAGCGTGAGGTGCTTGAATTGGCAATAGAGAGCGAGGACTTTGGCATGCCCGAAATCCATCGGCTTCGGCAATTGTGCATTGTTCGAGTAGCCGTAACGGGTGTCGACGAGTCGCATGAAGTCGTAGATGTTTTGAATCCGCGCGAACTTGATGGCTTCGGGATTGGCTTGAGTCTGCGCGACGTAAAAGCTTTGGGATCCCTGCGTACTTGAACCCACGGGTGCCGTGGTGTCCTCCAACTCAAGTGCACGCAAAGCGGTTGCCGACTCCGCCGCGGCCTCCCAGTCGCCTGCTTCGGCTTGGAGCACCATCAATTGAAAACGCGTTTCCCAAAGAGAAGGATCACGTTGGAGCACACGCTGGGCTAACTCGATCGCAGTCTTGCTCTCGCCGGCCGCGAAGAGTCGATTCACGTTGCGTTTTAACTGAGCAGGATCGGCGTTGCTTTCGGCCAGCCGCATCCACATCGACTGGGCTTCTTCCATCTCACCGATCTCAATCAACAGACTGGCCAAACGCGACTCATTCTTTCGGTCCGGAGCCAATCGTGTGAGTTGTCGCTGCAACCGAACGGCCTCCTCGTATTCACCGGTCTGCTCGGCGAGTGACACCAAACGCTCCATCAACATCGTGTCGCGACCGCCTTCTTGGAGCAGTCCCTCGAGCGCTTGTCGTGCCAGCCCGAGGTCACCGACCTGCTGATGTGCCGTGGAAATCAGATCCACCGTCCCTCGACGATCACCCGATTCTCGCCCGCGAATCTCCAACCTCGCGATCAGTTGATCCAAGCGATTGGTGCGCAGGTAAAGATCGGCCAACTGCGTCACGACTTGACGACGACCGTCAATGTCGCGAGCCCCATCAAACATGTTCCAATACAGTTCGATCGCCTGCTCGGTCTTGAAATCTTCAGCGAGTTGCGAGGCGAGCATCCGCTGCGCTTCATCGTCCCTCGGATTGGCTCTCGCGCATCGGCGCAACGTGTCAAGCCGTTCTTCGAGCCGACCGATCTGACCGCACAAGTTGGCGTAGAAGCGATACGCGTCGACGGTACCGTTGGACGCCGCGAGCAGTTGTTTGCCGGCCTCGATTGCTTGCTCGGTCTCACCGACACGAATGTGCAGCGACGCCAGTTTCTGCAGGTGCCCCGCTTTAAATCGCGGATCGGACTCGGCCAGTTGAATTCTCTTTTCGATCGCCTGACGGAGTTGGCCAGAGTCTTCGTACAACTGGGATGCAACCACGAGCGCTTCGATGGATTTGGGCGCCGCCTCGAGGGCTTTTTCGATCGCCATCACGGCGTCGCGGGCCTGTCCCTTCGCGTTGAAGAGCACGGCCAAACGCCGCCAAAGTTCGTCATCAGTCGCAGCCGATTCCGCCTCGTTTTTCGCGATTTCGATTCGGTCGTCGAGTCGGCCCGAGGTTTGGTACGTTTCGACTTCGGCCGCGAACACACGCTCCCGCTCGTCGAGGTTCTCCGTCGCTTTGGCGGCAAGCTCAATCTGCTGCAGCGACTCGTCAAACTTTTCGGCATCCCGAAGCCACTTGGCATATCGCAGTCGCTCCTCGATGGTCGGATCCATCTCGCAAGCTCCCGCCATCGTGTCCAATCCCTCCTCACGACGCTCGAATTGATTAAGCACTTCGGCGAGTCGCACCAGATTGGCGCGGGTCCTCAGGTCACCCGCGGCCAGAGATCGCCAAACCTCGACCGCTTCGTCCTTGCGATCCAGTTGATGCAAATACTCGCCGAGGTACTCCTTGTACTGCGGAGCCTCGGGGCTGAGTTTGATTGCGGCTCGGTAACGCTCGATCGCTTGTTCTTGGAGTTTGCAGCCCCGCATCAGGTCGGCAACCTGTGACTGGATGACCGCATCATCCGACCTCGACTCGGCCAATCGCAGCCAAACCTCGGCTGCGGCTTCACCGCGCTCTTCTTTCGGAGTCGATTGATCGTCGAGAAGAAGCTGTCCCCAGCGGACCAGGTGATCGGGATTGCCCGGCTCGAGCTCGACGAGCGCCTCGTATTGTCCCGCCGCCTCGGAATATTTCTGTTGGGCGACGTAGGCGTTGATCAGTGCCAGACGCGGACCGCCATCACTCGGCGCAAGATCGATCGCTTTTTCGAACCATGTTATTGACTCGGGGCCACGTCCTTGGATCGACAGTGTTCGCGCGAGCCGAACCATTGCGTCGACGTCTTCGCCGTTCTTTTCAACCCACTGGGTGTAATACTCGGCAAGCCCCGCGTAGTCTCCGTTTTCGAGGAACGCGGCTTCGATCCGGCGTCGCGCTTCGTCGTAAAGGTAACTCCCCGGGCGAAGCTTCTTCAGCAATCCCTCGAGCGCCGCGATCGCTTCGTCTTTGCCACCGCTGCGGATTCTCAGCTCGGCGGCCTTCAATGCGTAAACGATTTGATCGTTCGGCGTCTTCGCACTCTTTGCCAGCGAATCAAACCGCGCGAGCGCCCCCTCTGTATCGCCCTCCTCCATCATCACGCGGGCGATGCGCTGACGAACACCGTCATCACCGGGAAAACTGTCCTCGAGTTGCTCCCAGATCGCCAACGCATCCTCGGCGCGACCGTCACGCTGGTAGAGCCGTCCCAGTTGGCCCGCGATTCTCAAGAACTCCTGTCGTGGCGGCTTGAGATCGAGGGCGCGCTGCATCGCCGCGGCAGCGTCATCGTTGCGGCCGACCAATAACAAGGCCTGTCCGTGGTAGTACGCGGCCAACGGGTTTTCTTGGAGTCGTTCTTCCGCTTGCGCCAGCGCCCTGATTGCCGCCGCGTCCTCACCTCGTTGCAACTGCAACAGTCCAACGACCATCCAATGACGACCCGCTTCATCTTCATTCTCCGAAGACTCTGCGGCTTCGCTGAGCGAGTCGATCAACTCACCCAAATCACCGCGTCCGATGTGGTAACCGAAGACGCGATCGAGCGAGGTGCCGGTGTTGGGCCGTCGCAACAGGACTTGGAGGAAACGCTGCGCGGTGAGCTGCTCTCGCTTTTCCTCTTCCGAGAGGGACGCCTCGTCTGGGCTCACCGCCTGGGCCGACGCCGACGGGCCTATCGCGAATGCTGCCACAAGGCAAAGCGAGGCGAAGATCCGCGAGACATTCGCTCGCACGTCAAACGGGCGGTCGTTCAAATCCTGCCTCATCGATCACACCTTCAGCATCAACGAAAGGGTTACCCAAACAGCGCGTTCCAGAAGCAGTACAAGCTAACAGACCGAGCGTGGGGTGGAGGCGTGGCGTGGGGATTTGCCCCGAGATTTCAGCCCCGCAGATTTGCTGTCTCAGCCGTCCAAAGAAGGCAGGTCGTTTGCGACCGAACACGCGCCGAATCACGTGAAGGGAGGCTCGAGGAAACGGGGGCGGTTGAACCCTCAGAAACCGGCACTTTGGAGCGGGATGGAGCCCGTAGCGGCGAGCAGAAGTCGCCAGGAAGAAGCGGATGGGGTGGGATTCGAACCCACGGTAGAGTTTCCCCTACGCTAGTTTTCAAGACTAGAGCCTTCGACCACTCGGCCACCCATCCATCGACGACGCCGCGGGTAAGCCTCGCCGCCATCGGACCGGAGAGTTTATCGCTCGGCGGAAAGGACGCAAAGAGCCCTGCAGCTGAACTCATTGCACACTCGTTAACCGCCCACCCGACGAAAATTGTCGAAGGGATTGGGGTCAATCAGCAGGTGATTCGGGTCGATGGCAAAATAGGCGGGACGTTTTTCTAGCTCCACTTCAATGAGGTTCGTGCCGGAAGCTAGAACGCGATCCTCAGTCCAAAGGCAACTTTCAGGAGAAAGACTTGCATCGCTGTAGACCGCAATCGTGACGGGGGTGAGGAATTCGGCTTCGGTCTCTTCACCCCATCCCGATGTGTAGAATTTTCGAGCCTCCACGTTCGCGGTGAGCCGAAAGCCTCCCGCTTCCGATTCAACGCATTCGGCCGCCGAGACTCCGCACCGCCATAGCGTGACTTTCTCGAACAGATCTTTGATCTGCGGATGGTATTGGCTCGGAGTTTCGGCCTTGAGATGGTCGAGAAACATCACGGCCGTTGGATACGGCGGGCCTTGGAATCGCCAACGCTCAAGAAAAGCCGCCAGGATCTGTTCGAGCCGTTCGCGCCCCAAAAGGTGAGCGAGGTAGAGGATTTGAATCGATCCTTTGGTTCGTATCTGAGTCGAGTCTTTGAATTCAGCCACAAATGGCGACTCCTGATCCGTCATCCCACCGCGACTGCGAAACATCTCCTGCATCGCCTGAAGACGCAGGCTTCGATCGACAAGCGGCGTCCGTGCTTGGCTGAGGTAAAGCGAGGCCGACCAGAAAGGCAAACCCGAATGGATGATCTTTGCACCGCGTGTGTTGGCCGGAATGACTTGGTCGCCCCACCACGTCATTCCCATCATCAGCGCCGCGCGACGACGGATGTCCTCGCCTCCGCTTGCTTCGAGGTCAGACTTCCAACTGAGGATTTCACTGCACGAAGCGAGTCCACCACGCGATCCCATGCCTTCATAGTGAAGTGAGTGTTCGGCCAGTCGGAACGTTTCGAAGGGTGGCTCGCCATATGTTTCTGTGAAGTACTCCAGAGCGTCTTGCAGTTCTTCACCCCATCGATCAACGGTCGACTCATGCTGGGGATCAAAATAGACTTCGACGTTTGGCAAACCCTCGCGAGAAAAGGTCCGTTCTTGAAACCTAGCCGAAACGACATTGCTCCAGCCGCGAGCCGGACGTTCGAACCGATACCGGAACGCGTTGCGGCCATCGGGTTCCGTCCATGCTTTGACCAATCGCCCGCCGTGAAGTGCGGTCTGGCCGGCGTCCGTGCGAATCGTCATCTCGAATGAACGGACCCATCCGAGATGAATGGTGCCATGGCCTTGCTCGGCAGCCACCTCGGCGGCGGGCGGTTTCCATGTTTCCGTTAATCCATACTTCCGTCGCTTCCACGCGGGTTTGTGCTCGACGCGATCGGTGTAGCCGACGGCAGGCATGATTCGGAGGTTGAGTAGCGAGGTTCCGTTGCCGACCACCTCTACTGGAGCAACCTCCGGCAAGCGATCGTTTTCGGCGTGAACTGCAAATCCATCAGGCGGCGACACGCTCGTTCGAAAAGACATGGTCGCGGAGTCCCCTGGCTCGATGGGCCTTCGCAGCTTCCACGTTTCAATCGCCAATTTTTCATCAATCGCAAGTCGAGTCGCACCACCAGCGATTGCAATGTCGTCCAGCGAAACGCCGGGACTGACAAGGAGCAGTAACGTTTCAATCGGCCCGTCGAATTGATTCTCAAGTGTGAACTCGCCAGAGAGTTCGAACCGTCGCTGAGCCGGATAGAGGTCCAAGACACCCCGAATCGCAACGACTCGGGGTTGCGGCTTGTCACGCCAAGACTCGCCGTATCGTCGTTCCACCTCTGCATTCAAAGCATCTTCGTTGCGTGGCGGCCATGGAGCCAAAAGCGTGGATTGGTACCAAATGAACACGCCTGTCGCGATAAACGCAACCGACGCAAACGCTAGAACACGCCCCGCGCCGACGTTTTTGAGTCGCGAACGTGTGAGGGTTCTTCTCGACGGCGGATTCACGCCCCGTGTGAAATTCGCCCATCCGAACCAGCCGACGATGATTGCACCCAATGTCCAATACAACAGCATCCAACGGTGCGCCGTCCCAAAATGGCCGTACCCATCCATCAATGAGTACCAAAAATGGCTCACCCGTCCGTAACGGAACATTGGGTGATACCAATGCAATGCATCGAACAAAAACTCGGACATCGTCACGAGAAGAGCGAGCACGATTGCGATGTAGCGGTGACGCACGACCGTTTGCAACGACAACGCCAACACTGCAAACCAGAGGTAATACGGTGCCTTGAAAATAAAGGTATCGACCAGATAGAGACCCGGCTCAATCTTGAAATAGCCGTGCGCGATCTGGTAGACCATGTTGACCGCAATCGCAAGGGTCCAAAACGTGGCCACGACGCCAAACAACACAATGAGCTTGGCGACGAACCTTGTTGTCTCACCGGTGGGTTGCACGTCAACCAGTTCATGAACACGGTGTCTCCGATCACGCCAGACTAGCTCGCTCGCGACCCATGCGACGACTAAGATGAGTGTTTGACCGAAGAAGTAGTTTGTGTCGTGGATCAGAAGGTCTGTACTCGGGAGCGAAAACTCGTGCGTCACGGCACTCCCGGCGGACCACCACAGCGTAAATCCCATCAAACCGAGAACCAAACGCGTTGACGGCTGACGCCAAAAAGAACGAAGCTCCCAATAGACCAGCGTCACCAGCGGCGTTCGAAGACTAACCGGAAACAGAGACGTCGACCGACTCGCGGCAAGCCTTCTCTGCCGCGAGATGCGTGGACGAACCGGGATCGAGTTGAGTCCGAAGAGTAACAAACCGATTCCTACCGTGATCCAAATCAGTCGATTCCAAAGCAAAAGCCCACGTATGGGGGCAAAGTTCGTATTGCTCTGGGCAACCGTTTGGTCCATCAAAAACTCGGACGATGCGATTGTGCCGAACGGGTCCAGCAGCGAGCACGCCGTGAACCAGTCGTGCCGAAAGACGTCGCGTCCGAGCCACATTCGAATCGTGATCCAGAAAGCGACAAGTGCGATGGCGGCGCCGAATGCAACTGAACGGCTTTGCGATCGTCCCGAAACCGCCACCACCAATGAGGCGATGAAAAACAGGTTTGGGATGAGGATGAAGACCGATGCCTTCGCGTAGAACTCCCATTCGAACGGGCCCACGACTTCTTCGGCGATGCCACCGACAAGCGTCCCCAGGACCATTCCAAGGATCAACGATACTGCAATCGTGACCAACGTGAAGAAGACAGCTGCGAAGCGAGCCAAGCCGAGTCGGAACGGCCGCGTCGGTGTCGTCAAAATGGTCGGTTCGACGCCGCAAACGCGATCCCGCACGAACGGCTCGGAAATGAGACCGGCAACGATGGGGATCGCGAGCAACGTGTAGATGATGGACCGATTGAGGACCATCGCTGCACCATTGACCCATGCATTTCCCTGTGATTCCCATCCAGTGCGGGCAGTGTCGCTGAGCGCGAGAAGAAAAAAGCCGGCGAAGCAAAACCAAACCAGTGGTCGGCGGTACTGCATTCTCCACTCGAACCAAAATGCTCGAAGGCCCGCTGAAATCACGTGCCGGCCTCCACGTGAAACGCGTAAACATCTTCGAGGTCAGCCTCGACAGGCCGCAAATCGCCGTCGGTGTCCTTGCTGAGCGAAGGCTGTTCTTCAGAGTAAAGCCGCACCTTGAGATCACGCCCCGAGGGTCGCCAGGATAAGACGCGCAGCGAGTCTCTCACAACGCTCAACCGGTCGAAGCCGATTTCCAGTTCCCACACCCGACCGGCGAGAGTCTGTTCAATGATATCGGGGGCGCCGGAAAGTACGACGCGTCCGCCATCGATCAACGTCACGTGCTCGCAAAGTCCCGCGAGGTCCTCGACGATGTGGGTCGAAAGCAACACGATGCATTCGTTGGCCGACTCCGCGAGCATCAACTGAAAGTCACGTCTTTGAAGAGGATCGAGTCCAGCCGTCGGCTCGTCGATGATCACCAGTTGAGGGTCGCCAAGAAATGCTGCCGCGATGCCAAAACGCTGTCGCATTCCGCCCGAAAAGGTATCCAAACGGCGGTCGACAACGTCTTTCAATCCGACGCGTTCCAACTGTTCTTCTACATAGGCTCGAATAGATCTGCCGATCGAAAGCTCTCGCAAACCGCAAAGGTACTCGAGCATCTCACGAGCGGTCGTCCTGGGGTACACACCCAGCTCTTGCGGCAGGTAGCCGATCCTCCGCCGGGCTTCACGTGGTTCCGCAAGCACATCGATTTCGTCGAGTGTGACCGTCCCGGAATCGGGCAATTGCAACGTCGCTAGCGTGCGCATGAGCGTCGACTTACCCGCTCCATTCGGACCCAACAAACCGTAGAGCCCATTCTCCGCAGAAAGGCTTACATCCTCCAACGCGAGAACATTTCCCGGATACGTCTTATGAAGACCTGTTGCTTCAAGCATGCTCGTGTTTCTATAGCATCTTTGGAGGAGATCGCAACGCTCCACGCTCGTTTCAACGCGATGGCGAAACGTCGAGTGGATGTTTTCCGAACCGACTACGAACGAGTGTCCCCAACCAAACCAACGCCATCGAGACTCCAACGACCGGCAGCGCAAAACCCACCAGGGCAACCAGGATCGTCAGCCATCGGGGATGGATTGCATCGACTCGATTGGGCAACCCTGCTTCGCCCGGTTTGCGGCGCGTCCACCACATCGCAAATCCCGCGACCGGAAGCATCGCAAAGAAAACACTGGCCACAAGCCAAAGTGCTTTGGTGGTGATCCCCCCAATGCTGCCGACGTGCAGTGGGTAGTTCCACTGCGTGTAGATCGCGAGTGGTGGAAGCTCCGACAATCGCTTGTCCGACAGAACCTCACCCGTCGAGCGATCCAGGTGAATTGCCCTGGTCACCGAGGGGCCCCAGCCCGAGCCGCTGCGAATCGAGATCGCATCTGTTTCGACTTGCGGAAGAGTGATCGAGACTCGTGCTTTCGGCATGCTGTGTTCATCGATTTTCGCGACCACCTTATCCAGCGGCAACGGCTCGGCATTCGCTTCGCTAATTGATTGTGGCGGCGACATGATCAAATCGAACTGACCCGACGCGACACCGATCACGAAAAAGGCTCGGCCCCACGCGAACGTGTAGAGCAAGCCGGTTGTTGCCACGATGAGTAGCAAGACGGAAAACACCGCGCCGCTGATCGAATGCAAATCGCGGAGCCAAACGTAGCGTTTGCGATTGAAGCGAGGAATCAAGACACCCTTGAGCGACTTCCAAGTCCGCGGCCACCAGAGAACGACGCCGAGTAGGGTCACGCAGATCGTCCAGCCGGTCGTCAATTCGGTCGCAATGCGACCAGCGGTTCCGGCAAGCAGTGTTCGGTGAATCCTCAACACCAACGAGAAGAAATTGGGGTCGGGGATTTCCCCACGGATCGCTTGTGTCGCGGGGTCAAAGTAAAAGCGACGAATCGAATGGTTCCCGTCCTTGGACATCATCAAGATGGCGGGAGCGCGGCCCGAACTCTCTTCAAGCTCAACGCCGTAGAGCGAGTAGTCTTCTCCATATTCTTCGCGCAACCGGTCCGCAACGGTATCCAGCTCAAGGCTGGAGATCGAAAACTCACCAGCAGCGATATCGGCGTACCACCATAGTTCGAGCTCGGGCTGAAAGATGTAGACTGCGCCGGTGAGCGCCATCACCACCAAGATCGGGCCGACGATGATTCCCGCCCAAAAATGCCAGGCCCAAAAGACGCGTTTGAGTTTTGCATCGATCATTGAGACAGGATCGCGGACCGACGCGAATGAAGGACTCTTCGGCGACGTCGCCCCAGCCCGCAAACGGCGGCGAGACTGAGTGGCAGGACGATGCCAGGCTCGGGGATCGCGGAAACGGTGGCGATGGTTCCCGATCGGTTGAAGACCAAACGCGCGTCAGTGAACATTCCAAACGGAGTTCCGACGTCCTGGGTGACATCCACGTCAAACGCGAATTGATCGCCGCTGAACGTGAGGGTCCCGTCAAAAGTGCGGTCAAACGCGAGCGCCGGGTTTCCGCCAAAACGAGGCAACACGCTCACATCAGCGGTCAAATCGATCGAGATGAGCGAACCCTCATTGAAGGCGAGTCCGGCGCCGCCCAGGTTGCTGATCGAGATCATATAGTCCCACCCCGCATTCCCGAATCCGCTTCCCGCGTTGTGCGTCGAGTTCAGCGGCGAAAATGCCGCGGCATCGATCAAAACATTCAGATCGGAGGCACCGATCATTTCCGAGCCGGTTCCCGAAAGGAGCGTGGCATCGTATTCGATCGTGCCGCTGCTACGTGTGGCAAAATCGCTGTCCGTCACCACCTTGTTCTGGACCGAGACTGAATTCTCTTCTGCATAGACGGAAGAGGCCGACAACGGCTCGGCCACGATGGATGTCCAAAGGCCCGGCGCGATTTCGGCATACGCGTAATCGGGTAAACCGGCCAAGGCTTCCGCCTCCGTCCCCCAGTTCTTGAAACCACTCGCGGACAAAAAACCGCGATGATCGTTTCCCGAAAGAGTCACCGTCTCCGCGGCACAATGCACCATGCAGCAGCTGAGGAGCATGAACGTGGCGGCAACAAGGCGTCGCATCGGCGGTAACTCGAATTGGAGGAGGTGACGATCCAGACTCAGCGCGTTCGCCGTCTTCGGACGGCCAGCAGTCCACCGCCGATAAACAGGATGCCCGCAAAACTCGGTTCGGGAATCGCAGTGACGGCACCAATGGTTCCGGTGAGATTCATCGCGAATGTCGATGGCACGACTCCGACCACGCCGGTATCGAACGTCTGTGTGTCGTTGAATGCGAACGTGATGGTGTCACCACTCATCGTGAGCGAACCGTTCCAAGTCACGGTGTTGCCGCCGCCATCAACCATGCTGTACTGAGCCGCAGTGATCGCGTCGACAGACGTCAGAATTCCGTTGGTGAAGGTCGCCGTATCACCCGCATCAAGAGGATCAAACGCGAAGGAGTTGGGCGAATCGAAAAGCCACAGATCGAGTGCGACATCGCTGACATCCGACGTTGCCGAACCCGAAGTCCAGAATCCGGAAGTATCGAGATTCGTGATCGAGACCGTCTCCACGCCCAGCCCAGTCACGAGTGTCTCGTCGTAGTCGAAGGATCCGATCGCAAAGTTCTCTTCGTTCGGAAAGACGTCGATGTTCGCAAACAGTTGGGCCGGGTCTGCGAGGTTGTACAAACCGTCGGGATCCAAATTGATCTGCGCGAACGAGCCCGTCACGGCGTTCTCCGAGATAAAACCGTTGCCGTCCATCTGGCTGGCAAGAGAAACGGTGGTGTCTGCGTACAGCGGGGATTGGATCATGAAAGATCCGATGGCGACTGCCATCATGAGAGATCGTTTTAACATCGGGGGCTCCTAAGTCAGGCTGACGAAACTAGTTGTTCGGTTGCGGGGTAATCGATTCCAGGTCGACACCGGGAAGCAACTCCTTCGGTTCGACTTCGAGGGTGAACGGTTCGAGTTCGGTGGTCTCTTCGGTGACCGTTACCGAAAATGGGGACTTTTCGACGGACGCATACGCCCCTTTGAGTCGGTCCTCGGATGCGAGGATCGGATTGGTCGGCCAGTAAAAAGTGACCTTGTAGTCGGCGGCGGCTGCACCGTCCTGATTGCCGAAGCTGGAAAGCTTGAAACGACCCTCGGCATCCGCGACGGCGGCGGGCTGAGCATCTTGTCCGGCCAAGCCCTGACCCCGCGCGTGGAAGCGAATGATCATGCCGACGGCGGGCTCACCATTGACCGAAACCGACCCCGTGACGGGAAACTTTGGTGCACCGGGCGTTTGACTGCATCCGAGGAGGGTGCAGCACACGGTGAGAACGATGGCAACTACAAGAGATCGCATTAGAACTCCGCATCGAGCACTTGATGGTCGTTACGGAGGATCAATCGAAGCAGCAGGCGTTGGTCCGTCGAGTCACTGAGAAATTGAATGCTGCCATCCGCCAATAGGATGTGCGAACCGCTCGGATGAAAACTGTATGGAGAACCACCAATGTCGGCGCTGTTGCTGCAATCGACTGCGCAGTTCCCCATGCCCCAATTGAGCATCGTGATTTCGCTGTACTGCATTCGCGTTCGCCCCGCCCAAAACCCGTCGGGACTCGTCACCCGTGTCTCGTCGATAAAGAACAGGTATCCCGGAGGGATCTCCGCGCCCTGGCGGATCCGTCGCTGGGGCAATCCGGCCATCTCCGCGATTCCCGCCGTGTTGGAAAGCCCGTCCGTGATGTCCGCGAACTTACATCCCCGAGGCCGGTCGCTCTTGGCGATGCCGCTCGTCGGAGGAGGCGTCCAGTCATTGGCCCAGATGAATCCGCCATCACAGGTTCGAAACTCGGGACCGAGCGTCGGAATGAAGGGCTGGGTGATATAGGCGTAATCCGTTCGCCCGACGGGTGTCGCCTGGCCACTGTTGATCGGAAACTCATAGAGGAACGTGGGTTCCCCAGGCGTCGACGGGCAAATGTACGTAGGAATCACCCTACCGATTAGCTCACGGTTTGGGCCGCTGTAAAGCGTGTCCGTTGGGTGATGAGCCGTCGCGCCGAATCTCCACGACTGGAAAATCGCCGGTTGCTCGATGAAGGGCGTGATCGCAAGCATCCAGCTAGTGCAGTCTTTCGGCAGGCCTGCGCTTGAACCACCCGCGGCAAGTGGAACAGCCATCGAATTGGCCGTCGGAAGAACCTTGTACGTGGACTCGTAGTTGTGCAGCGCGAGTCCGATTTGACGGAAGTTGTTGCTGCAGGACATCCGCCGTGCTGCCTCGCGAGCCGCCTGGACCGCCGGCAACAACAAGCCGACAAGAATGCCGATCACGGCGATGACAACCAGCAATTCAATCAGGGTGAAACCGCGGTGGATACGACGCGAGGGTGCGAGGGTTGCTCTTGATTTCACGGGGAGAGATCCAGCTGGGAGCGTGCTGGCGAATCGAACCGTCGGAGAGAGGGCTCGTGGCTTGCGGTGCTGCTTGTTGCGACTTATTCTCATCAGCGTATGTTGGTCAGTGTCGCTCTGCAAGAGGGAAAACGTGGTTGCCGGCTGATACGACGGCGCGGTGAGGTTTGCATCGCTGGCGGTGGAATCAGCACCGCGAAGGGTGAAATCCAAATGTCGATCGACAATCCAACGACAGCGGAGCAAATGGCGGGCCGAGTGTTCGGATCGCCGCCGACTGGCACTTCTTGAATCCGATGACTCCAGTACAAGCCGCCGACGGCTTACTCCCCAATCTGTTTGAATCAGGAGAATTGTGATGCGTCTCTCAACGAGGTTTCTCGTTCCCGTTCTCGGCCTGCTCTGCGTCGGCCAGTTGTTCGCCGATCACCATAAGAGCTCCCACAAGCACGGCCCCAACGGTGGGGCGGTCATCGCACTCGGCGACGGCTCTCACAGTGTTGAACTACTTTGTCAGGGCGGACAGGTCGTGACGGCTCGGGTAATGGACAAGGAGATGAAGCCTGTTGCGGCAACCAAACTCACACTGACATTCACCGAACCGGACGGTGAAAAAGAGGATTATGCGATCGAGGCCAAAGGCAACGACGGTGTCTTTGAACGAAAAAGCGGTCACGTCGTCATGCACGTCATGCGTGACAAAATGAGCGTCAAAGCGACGATCGACGGGAAAGAACTCGCCTCGAAGACGCTCTCTTATCCGCACGGTCCCAACGGCGGGGAGGTTTTCAAGCTTGGTGATTCCAAACTCAAGGTGGAATTGGTGATCGACGGCGACGTGGTCCGCCTGTTCGTCCTCAACGCCCGTAAGCGTCCTGCCCAGGTCGATGCGAAGGAGATCACTTTGGTTTTCACGGAGTCGGACGGGGAAAAGGAAGACTACACGATCCCGGTCGGCAAAATCGTCAACAAAGGCACGGTGTTTGAGTTAGATGACGATCACGTCGTCAAGCATATTAAGCGAGATGAAACAATGATCCGGCTCGCGGCGGGCGGCGGCACGGTTTCATCGAAGACCTTCAAGTACTCGGGTCACTAAACAGGCCTTGAGAAGATACAGGGTGTGGGTGGTGTGATCGATCGCAACATGGATTTCAAACAGAGCATCACCCACGCCTAATCTTCGGAACTCTGCCCGACAACAGATTTCTCAAAAGCGGTCGGCTCCGAGACGTCTCCGGGCGAATTGACGATCGCGTCCAAACCGATTCGATTCAGTTTCTGATGTGACCGAGCAATCGGATCGGTGACCCAATCCCGGATAGATCCATGCGAGCCAGTTTGGCGAGTGACATCCGCAATCGAGTCTTTGTGCTGTCCATCCTCTGGATCGGGTTTGTCCTCGCGATCAGTTTCATGGAGGCACCGCTCAAATTTCAGGCGCCTTCGCTTACGCTGC
>JBCBOT010000141.1:0-18963 GCA_039821165.1 Planctomycetota bacterium
CAAGTCTTCCAATTTCATACTGCGAACCCTCCTCACACTTCTCAATGGCCAGTACCGATGGCCGTCCGCAGTGGACGTTCTATTGGAAGACTTGTCGTCGGAAGACCTGCGGGTGCTCGACGAGGTTTGCTTGGGCTTTGAAACGCGTTTTCGTCAGGGTTCCCCCGAGACGATTGATTCTGCGCTCGAGCGCTATCGGGCGCAGGCCAGCGGTGTTTCGCCCGGTCATCTGGAATTGATGCGGCAAGAGCTTCTGGCGATCGCTCGTGAATTGGAGCACGCGTCGAGTGTCGACACGGGGCGAGACCCGACGACGATGGATGGCGGCTTTGCAGGCGGGGACGGACCAGCCGGAGACAGAGCGGGCGGAGACAGTGCGGACTCTGGTGGCGATAACTTTGATTCGATCGGGCCTTATTCGGTGAGTCGGGTCGTGGCTCGGGGTGGCATGGGGATCGTCTACAAGGCATTCGATCCCCGGTTGGACCGACCGGTCGCGATCAAGGTGATCGGTTTTCCGGATACCGCTGACGAGAAGCACCAGGAGATGGTGGATCGCTTCGAGCGTGAAGCGAGGGCCGTCGCCGCGTTGTCACACCCGAACATCGTCGAGTTGTTCGATGTCGGCACCGAGGATGGGAAACCGTACGCCGTCATGGAGTATCTCCGTGGTCGCACGTTGGCGGAGGATTTTAGATCGGGGGCGATGTCCTCGGAGCAAACCCGTTCGATCGGGATCCAAGTCGCCGGTGCCTTGGCGACCGCGCATGCCGGGGGCGTGATTCATCGCGATCTCAAGCCACAGAACATCATGGTCCTCGATGATGCGAGTCAGGATGAATCCATTCGGGTCAAGTTGGTCGATTTTGGACTTTCTCGTGTCACCGAATCCGTGTGGGCCGACGACAAATCCGATCGCACTCGATTGGGGATGATTTTGGGGACGCCCGGTTACATGTCGCCGGAGCAAGCGCGCGGAGAGCCGACCGAAAGTGCCGCTGACATCTTCGGGCTCGGTTGCATTCTCTACGAGGCATTCTTCGGTCGTCGAGCGATTCCTGGTGACACACCTGCAGATCGTTTGGCGGCGACGTTACGAAGCGAAGTTCGCTATCCGGACGATCGATCGGATCACGACCCGCGGCTCTGCGAGTTGATTGAAACGATGTTGCAGAAAGACGCGTCGCAGCGTCCTTCGGCGGACGAGGTGTTCGAGCAACTGCGGATGCATGCATCCTCGAGCGATTCGGTCGTCACCGAGACCGAGTTCAAGCGAGCGCTCGGGCGACGAACATGGATCGCCGCGTCCGTTTCGGGTTTGATCGCGGGCGCGGCCGGCCTGACCTGGATGTCGCAGCCGTGGTCGCGTGACTTGAAGATCAGCTCCGTTGCTGTCCTCACCTTTCGATCGCGTGAGGAGATTCAGGCGGAAGCGCAATCGAGTGTCGCGCGTGATCAAGGCGATCCGATCGCGGGGCGGCCCTTGGATGGTCGCCGGCTGACTGATGGCGAAGCGATCGCATCGGCGTTTGTGACTGAATTATCACGGGTTCGCGAACTCGCCGTGAGGCCTTTCCGTCCGAGGGTTGCGTCGTCGGTGGAGGAATTGCAATCCCTTGCGAGCGGACTCGGTGTCGACGCGCTCGTGACCGGGATCTATTCGTTGGAGAAGGTGGGCAAGCAGGATCACTTTTTTCTTCAATGGGAAATCGTGAGTCCCGACGGCGACGTGGTGGCTTCGGAACAAGTCGATTGCGGACCCGCTGCGAGCGAAGTCAGCCAGCGACTCGTTTTGATGCAAGGAGTCGCGCGAACGGTTGCCAAGCGGATGGGGCACGCACTCAAAAAACGTGGCATCTCGATGGGCGCGCAAGCGTACCATTGCTTTGTCCGAGGTTCATCACAGAGAGACCTGGACAGCGTCATCGGGCTTCGCAAGGCGCTGATGTGTTTTCAAAAGGCACGCATGGAAGGAAAAAACGTCGCCGAGCCGATCGGTGTGTTTGCCGTCGCGGCGATCAACTTGGCGGCGAGGACCGGGCGCGAAGAAGCGGACGGGCATGTCTCGGCAGCCATCGAAAGCATGCGGGCCGCGATCGCGGAGGATCCCAAAGCCGTCTACGGTTTGCTTGCTCAAGCGATCATCGACTGGCAAATCTTCTTTGAGTTTGACGAGGCCAAAATCGGGCTCGAGATGCTCGCCAACGACTATCCCTATCTTTGGGAAATCCAGTATCAGTACGGCTTGCTGATGGCGACGTTCGGCGAGGCGGCCGAGGCCTCCAAACGGCTGCGTCGGGCGTCGTCGCTCAACACGTCGCTCCTGATCAAGGTGGATCGTTGCCGAGTCGATTGGTATTTCGGCGACGTCGAAGGAGCGCTCGAGGCCGCGACTCGCTATCGCAACGCCATCGATCCGTCCGATCGTGAGCGTTCGATGTTGTCGAGCGGGTTATTGATCGACATCTACGAGCAACAACAGCGTTGGGACCTCGCGGCGAAAGAGCAAGGTTGGACAGAGATCCCCTCGACGGCCGGCGAGTACTTTGAGATTCGAACGCGATACCTGAAGGAGTTTCCCTACGGCCCATTCGGCGAGCTGCTGAATCGAGCCATTTTCGAATTGCGCCGATCGCCAGAACTGGCACGCAGCCGAGTGGGTGAGCTGAGCGAGTCCCGGTCGCCGATGTTTCCGATGCTCGTCAATTGCCACCCCGCATTCGCAAGCATGCGGCGGCTGTACGAGGACGAAACTCAAGCGTTACCGCCATTTTTGACGCCTCGCACACTCTAACTCACGAAGCTTTCGAATATCCGCACGAGGTATCTGCCCGGGGGGCCGATAGCACGATTGGTGGAACCGAGTTCCTCCGTCGACTAAACTCAAGGTGGCGACTGCGCCCCCTTTTTCGCACCTTGGCCCATCGATGATTTCTTCCGTCAAGTCGCAAGCCATCACGTTACTGAACAAGGTGACGTGCCCTCATTGCTGGAATATCTACGCTCCCGAGGAGTCTCTTTGGATCAGCGAGCACCCCGATTTGATCGGTGACGCGAAGCTCGGGTTTCAACACTCGAAGCGTTTTTTGCCGAGCCGATTCAGCCCGCAAGGGGATGCGATTGATGAAATGGGGCAGTTCGCGACGCGAATGGCCTGCCCACGCTGTCACCTTCACGTGCCCCGGTCGATGTATCAGGTTCCGAGCCTGTTCTTCAGCATTTTCGGCGCGCCGGCGTGCGGCAAAAGCTATTTCCTGACTTCGATGTCGTGGAAGCTACGACAAACATTGCCCAAACGCTTCGCCGTTTCGCTCAGCGATGTGGATGCGGAAACGAATTCGCGTATTCATGAATACGAAGAATTGCAGTTCATGAATCCCGATTTGGACACACCTGTTGCATTGGCGAAGACGGAAGAGCAGGGCGATATGTACAACACCGTGGACATGGGCGATCACACGGTGACGTTTCCGAGACCGTTCATGTTCAATTTGACTCCGCTGTCGAGTCATCCGCGCTACCGACGCAATCGCGAAATTTCGAAGCTCGTCTGCCTGTATGACAACGCCGGTGAAAGCTTCTTTCCGGGAGCGGACAAAACCGTCAGTCCCGTCACGCGTCACCTGGCCCGTTCGAAGTGTTTGTTTTTCTGCTTTGATCCGACACAGGACACTCGTTTCCGTCGTGCGTGCGAGGGAAAGTCGGAAGACCCACAAATGGCATCGCGGACCGCAAGGCTGGCGCGCGAGACAACCGTTCGTCAGGACACCATTTTGCTGGAGGCGATTCAACGCGTGCGGCGTCACGCCGGTTTGCGCGACGATGAGCTGCATCAGCGACCGCTCGTGATCATCGTGACGAAGTGGGACGCGTGGAAGAATTTGCTACCCGACGTCTCCACGGATGAGCCTTATTTGCCTGTCGAGGGCACCAAGTTTTGCAAACTGGATAGTGAACGTATCAAGGAGACGTCCGCGAAGGTCGGCGAATTGATGGCTGACATCTGTCCTGAGATTGTTGCCGCGGCGGAAGGCTTCTCGACCAGTTTGACATTCATCCCCGTGAGCGCGAGTGGATGTAGTCCGACCGTGGATGATGCGACAGGTGCACTCGGTATTCGGCCGCGAGACATGGAGCCGTATTGGGTTGAGATTCCGATGTTGATGGCGCTGCACAACTGGGCCGCCGGTCTCGTCGGCGCCACCGATGGCAGTCGGTCGCTTGAGGACGGCCGCTGGATGACCGAAGAGTTGTAGGGCGTTCGATGAGCTCGGAACTGCTCTACACATCGGCACCCAAGGGACTGCGTCACGGAAGCCGTGGATTCTGCGTGGTCCTGACAACGGCGGGCATGCCGATCAACGTCATCTCTCGTCTAGAAGCCATCTCGAGCTATCGACGTCTGTTTGCTCCCGATAGCGGACATGACGACGAAAACCCTGTCGCCTACGCGCATCAACGGCTGAATCTGGCGGGGTCACAGACTTCGGTCCTGTCTCGCGTTGCCGCGTATGGAACGGACTACAGCGGGCGTCCCAACAAGCTCGCGCATCACATCCTCCTGGACTCGACGGAGTACGCAGCCGCGGGACCGGCTTGGTTGATGCTTCAATCGTTGATGCGTCGCGATTGGTTCGGGCAATGCGAGACGCCTTCATCGGGACCCGAGATTCCACGCGGCGATCAGAACGCGCGGATCTGCTCGGCATGGAAGAGCGTTTACAACGATGCCGGCTGGGGCGGGGTCGTCGCGGAAGAAATGCTCAGCGGCGACACGCAACCCTTGTGGATCATTTATCCGGTGGAACACCGCGACGTCTTGCTCGCGTTAATGAACGAGTCGATCTCGCTGATCCCACCGGAGCAACGTTGGCGAGCGACATTCAATACGTATGCGGCCAACATCCCGCCGGACGTGATCTGCAAAATTCGCTGCGTGCCGGCTGGGGGCGAGGAGGCAAAGTTCGCGGCTTCGAGTGGGCGAGTCATTGATCTCACGCGATCGCAATCGATCACCTCGGCGTCCCATTTGGTGTCGTTGGCGCGCGGCATTCGTGAGTCAACCGTCTCGACCATCGACGGCGGCGGCTGTTTAGATGTCTTGGAAGGACAGCATGGTGCGTCGCAATGGTCGAGTCCGCCACCGGTCGCGCCGCCTCCGGCCGAAGGGCCACCGGAGTTGCCTCCCGAATTGGTGGCCAAGCCAAAAGACAGGACGCTTTTGATCGCCGGCTGTGTCCTGGCCGCCGTGTTCGGATTGGCCGGAACCTGGGTGGTAGCTCGTCAAATGGCCGGACTACCGATCAATCCATTGGCGGAAGCGCCGCCGCCTCAGATCACTCCGCGTCCCATCATCGAGCCCGAACCCGCGCCTGTCGTAGCACCGGACGTCAGCGTGCCAATGGAGCAGGTAACACTCCAGATCAAGTACGATCAGAAGCAAATGCTCGCGTTGGCAAAAGAGTCGGTGGAGAGTGAGATCGACCTGAATGGTCCGATCGAGATGCGCGGGAAAATCCGTTTGGTCGACACAATCAAAACGGAGGATGCGTCAGAGTTTAGGCGTGCGGAGGAGAGACGCGAAAAGGCTGTGAAGGCCTCACAACTGATTTCCTGGGGCGGCGAAGCCTTTGCGCTTGGAGAGCCGACGGACTTATCGATTCAGTCCACGAAATTGACAGCGAGTTCCGGTGTCTTTCGGGTCGAGCCGTTTCCTCGTTCGGCTCCAGGACTGGAGTACGCGATGAAGATGTATTGGAGCCGTGACACCGACGATCTGGTCGCGTTGGTCGGATTCGATTGGTCCAATCCGACGTCACCCTTCGAGGCGCAAGCGGAATCGTACCGAAGCGTGGCGGTCGAAATCGGCGACATGGCGCGGCTCTATTTCGCGATCAAGCAGAACGCGTCGGCATTGCCGGACAGTTATTCCAGTCCGCTGGCCCCCGTTCTGGCGATCGCTGGTCGTGGCGAGGAAGCGGTGTACCGGCAGATTTTACGTTCCATGTCGTCCACCGAATCGTTTGCGACGGAGGCTCGAGCGGCAGGTGAGACGATCCGGAATCGAGCCCGCAATTCGCCGGAGCCGCTTCAGAAAGAGGTGACCGATTCGCTTTTTCAGATCCAAGCCGATCTGGAGCGTTTGGCGGCGGTCGCACAGAGCCTGCAAGATTCGTTTAAGGTTTTGGAAGCAGGCCAAACGGTCGAGGTTCCCGAATTGAAGTTTTATGACTCGGAAGGTGCCGTCGTTCGGCGCATCCCGCTTCGCATCCATTTCTCCTGGTAGTTCCGATGGCGACGACCGTAGACAAGATTCGACGTGCTCTTGAAAAACGCGACGGGATCGCGGAGGAGGAGATGCGCCCGCTCGCGGAGGATTACCGCGTTCAGGTTCAAGAGGTCAATCAGAGGCTCGACGAATCGGTCATGTTGCTCCGCAAGGGGCTGCGAAGCGAGGCGATTCAACGTGTTGAAATGACGCCCAACGCGCTCGATGCGGCCGCCGAGTTGGAGTTCCCCGAGTGGGATGAGTGGAATGAGATTCTGCAGTTTATGGCGGTCCCGCTTCCGCCGCAGTTGAATCATGATCATGTCGCTCAAATCAACGAAGCGATCATCGAGAGTCTTCCCCTCGATGCGCTGCTGCGACGGCACCGCAGACTCGCGATTGCGAAAGCGCCGCTCGGAGTTCGTTTGCGAACGCTTCGGCAGATCGCGCGTGTGGATGCGAACAATCCTGTCTGGTCCGACGATGTCGAGGATTGGGAGAAGATCCGTCTTCAACAGATCGACAACGAATTGAAGTCCGCCTTGGAATCGGAAGATGCTCGGCGGTTGTACGAGCTGAACCAAGAATTGACGGTCGGCAAATGGAGGATCGCGCCGTCCCAGAGATTGGTCGAACAGAGTACGTTCGCGGCCGAAGCCCACTTGCGCAAAAAGCAGGAAACGGAATTGGGCAAGATCGCGCCGCGGATTAGCGAAGCGTTCGACGCTCGCAACGAAGACCTGGCGCGGACACTGCGAACGGAGTGGCAAGCCGCACGCTCCAAGTACAACTTGGAAGTTCCCGGCAGTCTCGCTCCATTGGTCGCCCCGGCAATGCAATGGCTGGAAGACTTGGATCGGCAGGTGGTCATCGAAAGCGAGCGTGAACTCGCAATGAACCATTTGAAATCCTCGCTCGACGGTGAACAATCGATCGAGGAGGTCCAGAGGGCCTACGAACAAGCTTCCAGGTTCGGCAGTGACGTGCCGGAAGAGCTCTCGAAAAGGATGGAGCAGCTAGTTTCCAAACCGGGGCGCGAGCGGAAGCGAACGGTTCAAATGATCGCGGCGGCAGTGGGAGTGGTCGTGCTTCTTGGGGTGATCGGCGGGTTCGCGCTGCTGTCTTCGTCCAACAAGAAGAAGGCCGAAGGCGAAGCGTTGTCGGAGCTGGAGTCGCTGGTCAATGCCGAACGGTATCAGGAGGCATTGACGTTCTACACGTCGCTGCTTTCGAGCGCCCCCGAGACGGCTCGGCAACCGAAGCTGATGGCGCTGCGAGCGACGGCACGCGAAGCGGTCGAGGGTGAGGCCTCACGGGTTCAACGATTTGAAAAGCTGTTGGCTCAGGCATCAAACCGGGACCCCGCGTTGATCGATGACTCCTTGTTGCCTCAGCTTCAGGAGCTTGCCATTTCGGATCGTGAAAAGGCACAGGTTGAAGAGCTGGTACTTCGCAAAGACGAATACTTCAAAGACGAGGTGATGCGACAGTCCGACGACATGACGGCCGAGATCGCGCAGTTTCAAAGTCAATTCGGACAATTGATCTCTCGAGGGAGCAACTTGGAGAACCAGCAGGCGATGCAATCGTTGCTGACAACCGTTTCTCGGCTACCGAATCGGTTTCCGCGACACTCCGACGAGGTTGCGAGCAAATTGCAAGTGCTGCGGGACCAGATCTCGATGCGTCTACGTCGAATGAAAGAAGACGGGATGATCAGCGAGCAACGCAGCGAAGCGATCGAGGCGCTGATGGGGTCACGCTCGCTCGAAGTCTTTTCGGATCGACTCGCCGAGTTGTCGACGCAATCGGTCGCCCGCTCCAACTTTGTGGAATTCGACAAGGTTCTGGAAGAGGAAAAGCATTGGTTGAACGTTGAATCGGCAAACGTTTGGCTTGATCGACTCGGAGCGAAATGCGACGGAGGAATCACCGCCGGCGAAGCTCGTGAGTTGATGACAACGGCGACGGACCTGAAAAAATTGGTGTCCCCCAACCCGATCTTTGCGTCTCTGTCCCGGTTCGACGAAGACATGCTCGAATTCACCGGTCGACGACGCATCCTGGAAGACGCGTTCGCGCGTATGGACAAACACCCGATCGCCGAGATGATGACGGTCACGGTCAATGAACCGGACCAAGGGCCGACGAACTATTTGCTCGAGGCGACTTGGGTGGAGGAACATGACACTCGTTTCGAGACGCCGGGCAACCATACTCTGGCTCTGGTAAGCGATGCCATCGGTGGTTCGCGGCTACGATCCAAGCCGGGGCCGATCGCGAAACCGACGCGTTATCCGATGGACGCGATCTCGGAACTGATGGCGCGCAAGAAGCGTGACTCGGCCAGGTTTGACTCGAACTGGGAAACAACCTTTATCGCCATCGCGGCCGATGTGACCAAGGACGACAACCTAGATGGGGTGATCAAGGAGTGGCTGATCGCAAATTTGGTAGACGCCGCGATCGAAGGCAGCGATGGACTTCGTGAATCCCTGGCACTCACAAAGCGTGCACTCGATCGACGGGTGAGCGTTCGAGAAGATTGGTACAAGCCACGACCGGCTGGGAGCGAGCTTTCATCCGAGTTCGCCAGCATCATGAAGAAGGAAATGAGCCTCGCGTACAAGCGATACGCCGATCCGTTGAAGGAGTATCGTGAGATGTCCGCGATGCGGTTGGAATGGTTGGGATTCCTCGCGAAGTCGATGGACGGAAAAATCGAGTACCATCTACGCGGCGCGCTGCCCGAGTTCGATGGCAAGTTGTATGTGGCGGTGCCGTCGCTTGATGGGAGTGCCAAGACGTCCTTGCAATCTGTGGGGACACTCAAGAACGGACACGTGAACCTGTCACCCAACCCGGTTTATCAAGTCCCTGGTCGTCCGCTGTTCCTGTTCCCGAATTGAGCTCATGGATCAAATCGAACGCGTTTTTGTCCGGTTCCGCGGGAGAACGATTGGACCCTTCACGCCTGATAAACTGCGTGACATGGTTCGTCGTGGCCAAGTCACCCGCATGCATGAGCTTTCCGGTGACGGATTGAGCTGGATGAAAGCCGACGAGTTCGGCAACTTTTTTCCCCAGCAAACGAGTTACTCCGCAGACCTGAACGCGTCGGCTTCGGAAGTTCCACCAGATGGAATGGGCGGCCCGGCAAAACCGCCGGCGAACGAGAACGCTCAAGCCCAGTGGTATGCTCACGTCAACGGCGAGAAACAAGGTCCTGTTTCGATGGACCAAATGCGGCTCTACCACGAAGCCAAGATTCTCAAAAAGGACTCGTTGGTTTGGCGTAGCGGAATGGACGCGTGGCGACCCGCCGGGGAAGTGATTCCCGAGTTCTTCGGTCCCGCGCCGAAGCCTTCGGCAGACGGCGGTGCTCCGGACATGATCACCAGCGGTTCGACCGATGCGGGGCCTGCAGGTGATATGGGCCCATTGGCGAGTGAGGTCACCAAGCAGCACACAATGGTGCTGATCCTGGGCATCACTCTGGTGCTGGGTGGTTTGGTATTCATTGGGGCTCAGATCACCAAGTTCAGCAGCACGAGCGGTAAAACGCTGCAATCGGACTACATGGGAGGCACGATGCGGATGGCGCTCGGAGGCGTCGCATTGCTCGCCGGTGCACTCGCGCTGCAGACCAGTTCCAAGCTGAAAGCCGCTTCTGAAGAGTCCATGGCGGTGGCGACCGTCGTCGCGGTGAAATCGTTGAACCAATTCTTCATTGTTTCGGGGGTGGGCATGATCGTGTGGCTCTGTGTCCTTGCGATCGTGGTGCTTTCTGCGATCGCGACGAACGTTCCGGTGCTGAACGTGCTGCTCTAGCGATCCGTAACGCTGCTGGCTGCGGATGCCAACGTGAACGAATCCGGCTAAATGCATCGGGCGGAATGCGGTTTTTCGTTGCCTGCTCATCGGAACGGCGCCGTCGGCTTTCTTTTTTGAGATTTTCGCACGGACGAACGTTCGGGGCGTCACTAATCAATAGACGCCCTTGGAGAACGCCCATGCGATTGACTCTGCGAACGCTACTCGCCTATCTGGACAACACTGTCGAGCCCCGTGACGCCGAGGCGCTCCGGCAGAAACTGCAGCAGAGCGGATTTGCGACCCAATTGGTCGCGGCGATTCGAGCTTCCATCCACGCGAAATCGCTGTCCGCACCGGCTCCGGATTCGGTTCACCCGATCGAGGAGCCGAACATGATGAGCGAGTACCTCGACAGCACACTCTCCCCGGAGCAAATCGCCGAGGTTGAACGCTCCTGTCTCGAGTCCGAAGTGAATCTCGCGGAGGCGGCGGCATGTCACCAGATTCTGACCATGATCCTCGGCAAGCCGGCCAATCCATCCGAGGCCATCAAGAGTCGTATCTACGAGATGGTGGACGTCGGCGGAAATGTCCTCGCCGACTTTGATTCCCGATCGGCGTCGGCCATTGCCGGCGAAATCGGACCACGGGCCGGCTTTTCGATCACGCCGCAACCGGGGCCGACAGATCACACCGAGATTTCGCCCCAGGGTTTTGCGCCTGTAGGTGGAGCCATCGACCGGGAAGCGGAGACTCTGGATGCGGATGTCCCGTCGTCCTTCAACGGCCTTTCAATGGACTCGCCGACGCCGGTGCCGCCCGTCGGTGTCGATGACAGTGGCGTGTTCGATGCGCCGACCAAACTCCGTCAACAAACGTTCGCGACGCCGGACGCGGGAGCCACGCTTGGCGAGACGGAGCAACTCGCGGGAGATCGACCGCTGCGTGGTCTCGAACGATCCGATTTCTACGAAGGTGACGTTCGACCATCAAGAATCACGCCATGGTTGGTTTCACTCGCACTGGCCGGTGTGTTGCTGTTCGCGATCGCGCAAATCTTCCAACCGTTGATGCCTCTGATGGGTTCGAGGGTGGCGCAGCAAGACGAAGCCGAACGGGTTTCCGAAGCGTTTCCCGAGGTTGATCCGGCCTATGACTCGGAACCCGAACTGCCTTCGGATGAAACGCCCGCGGAGGACTGGGCGGAAGATGGGCCGCCTGTCCCACAAGCGAGTGCATCGGATGTCGACGTGACCGACGACGGAAGTGTCGCGGGTGCCGAGACCGGGCTCGCTGCGGAGCCGATGGAAATGCTCCCCGCGCCGGCACCAGACGCAGTGCTTGCCGAACCGACCGATCTTGCAGCAGATAGCCCAGAACCCACCACATCGCTCCCCGCGCCTGTCCCCATCGAGGCGGTTGCGGAAGGCTCGATGACCCCGAACGAGGCGGGTGAATTGCTACCAAGCGTTGAGAAGCCGGAAACCGGTGCGATGGTTGCGGCGAGCGACGTCGGTCCAAGTGATGCAACCACGAGTCCGATTGCCATCGAGCCCGGGCCTGCCGACGCCGTGATGCCAAAGCCTGGCGATGACACGCCTGACACAACGCCCGAGGTCGCACCCGTTGCCGTCGCGACGTTCGAGTCGAAAGACGCGTTGGTCGGTCAAGCCATGGGAGAAAATGCTTGGAAGTTGCTTGCGGCAGGAGCCACCATCGAGTCGGGAGCAACACTCATTTGCGGGCCTGAATACCGAGCCGGCTTTCGCTTGGCGGGCGACGGCGATCCGGATGAACGGAGTGTCGCGACAATCGTCGGTCCAGCAAACCTTCAGTGGTTGGACGTCAACTCCAAACCGGTGATCGGGCTTTCGTGGGGCCGCGGAATGCTGACAAGTGCCACGCCCGATAGCACGCTTTCACTGGTCATCGAAGGTGTGCCGATCGATGTTTCGACGAGTCGAGCGGACAGCGTTTTGGCCTTCGAGTTGGCCCACAATCGAGAGATCGGTGGCAACCCATTGATTCCCGAGAACCACACCAGCACGTTGAGTCTTGTCGCAGTCAAGGGCGATCACATTTTGACGGTCGGCGGTGATCCCGTGGATCTCAGTGCCGGGCAGCAAGTCAGTTGGCCGATCGTGGGTAGCAGCCTGGGTGATGCGAAGGTCGAGGCAATTGAAGCGCCGCCTTCCTGGGTGGATGGCGACGTCGACACCGGAAGTTTGGAATCGGAAGCGGCTTCGACCTTGCTGGAACTTCTGCGTTCTGAAAGCTCTGATTCGTTGGCGCTCTCCTTGCGTGTGGCATTGGATTTTCGGCGCAACGAAGTGGCAGCGCTGGCGGGCAAAACGATGCTCTGCCTCGGCGACGCATCCTCTTACTTTGGAATCGATGGGTTGCTCAGTAGGGCGAACCAGCGCCTCTATTGGTCCGGTCATCTCGACGCGCTGCGAGAGATGGTAGACCGGTCGCCGAACGACGCGATGCTTGTGCGAAAGGCGATCGCGGGCAACGAAGCCATGGATGATGCCGACGGAGATGTCCTGTTTCGACTGTTGGTCGGTTTCTCTCAAGATCAACTCCAAGCGGGTGAAGATGCCATGCTCGTCAAGGCGCTGGAATCTGGATCGATGCCCGTCCGGGTGCTGGCATCCGAGAACCTTCGCGACATCACGGGCAAGACGCTCTACTTCAAGCCGGAGGAGCCTGTCGCCGCGCGGCGGTCCGAAGTGATCAAGAAATGGGATGTGAATTTGCGGCGGGGGCAGATTCGCTGGCCTGAGGCGGTACCGACCGAAGACGAGGCGCCCGCGCCGTCGGAAACGGAGAAAACCGAGACGCAGTGAAGGATCACGATTCTCTCAAACGTTTTCTCAAAGTCGTGATCGCCATCATCGTTGTCGCGGGGCTCGTTTGGGCCACGCAACAGGCAATGAGACAATGGCGCGATCAGCAGGGGCAGCTACGAACGGTCGTTGCCAAGCTGAACGCCGACATCGATGCCGAGATAGATCCAGTCCGACGCGAGGAGTTGATCCGGCGTCGCGACACGACCGCACGTTCGATACCGAGTTTGGGCAATCTCAATTGGTCACGGATCGGTCTCGGTTCGCTGTTGTATTTGATCAGCTTGGTTCCGGGAGGCCTCGTTCTTCAGGAGGCGACGCGAGCCATCGGCTATCAGACGACTCGACATCTCGCGATCTCCGCTCAGATCTTGGGGCACCTTGGAAAATATGTCCCAGGAAAGGCGATGGTCGTGGTGATGCGAGCCGGACGACTTTCATCAGCCGGGGTGCCGATGGTGGGTGGCTCGATCGCGGTCGTGATGGAAACGCTTTTCATGATGGCAGTGGGAGCCGCGTTGGCGGGCCTGCTCGTGCTATGGCTACCCGTTCCCCGTTGGGTCGCAGCGGCCGCGATCGGAGGCGCTGCGTGTGCGCTGTTGCCGACGTTGCCACCGATTTTCGCACGCGTGCTGCGCAAGGTACGTCCGCAAGCACGCGAGTCGGGCGTCGACGTGTCCTGGCGTTTCTTTGGTCAAGCGTGGCTTTGGCAAACCGTCAATTGGCTTTTAATCGGGGCGTCCTTTTCTTGCTTGGTGACGAGTCTCCCGGGTGGCGTTGATGAGGCGAGTGGAATCACCACCATCGTTGCCTGTACCGCGGCGATCTCACTGGCGATGGTTGCAGGTTTCATCTCGCTCTTGCCTGGCGGTGCGGGCGTTCGTGAATTGACGCTCGCGTTGATCCTCGCGCCTGTGGTCGGTCCCTCTCGTGCGTTGCTTGGTGCGATTGCGGCACGCTTCGTGTTTATCGCAGTGGAGTTGCTGGCGGCAGGCATCGTTTATCTGTCTGAGAAACGATCTAGCTCGGTCCAAAACCCGCATTCGCTCGGCAGTACTCCATGAGCAGTGTCGTCGCGTTGAGCAAAAAATGGACGATGATGCAGGGGACTAAGGAACCGTGTGCTTGATACAGGAAGCCGAGCCCGATCGAGAGAAGGTACAGCGGAATCGGTGCGGCGCCTTGACCGAAATGCATGTACGCAAACACCACGCTCGTCACCACGATCGGCCAAACCGAACGCGGGCTCCACGTTGTCCGCGAGTCGTCATAGGCGTTCAAGTCCGCGACTCGTTGCAGACCGCCTTGGAGCAGGCCACGAAAGAGTAGTTCTTCAAAGATTGGAGTGAGTCCTGCCGCCGAAACGAGCATCGAAAGGAACGTGATGAATCCTTTCTCTTCGGCGAGCAGATTCATGACGGCGTGATCGTACTCCACCCAAAGGCTGACGAGAAAGTTGACCAGGAGAACGGGTGTAAGGATCCAGATCGTTGCGACGAGGCCTCGGCGAAGGTCGATTCGAGATGGGATCAAGCCGAGATGCGAGGGTTGGATCCCGAACATCAGCCGCATCCACATCAGTGTTGCGATTAGAGCGCAGGCGTTGCCGAGGAACGATGCCTGCAAGCGGACGTACATTGGTAGTGGATTGGAATTCGTCTCTTGGTCGTTGCCCTTCCCGGATTCAATGACGTCTGCGGATGAGTCGTCCGGTTTCGTGTCGAGGGCCGGTGGATCGACCTCGGTAACAGCACCGGTGGCTTGAGGTTGCTCATCGGCAAGGAGTCCCATCGCCAAGCCTTGGAAGATTGACCCGAAGGTGATCATCAGGCCAAACATCAAAATGAACTCGAATGCCGACCACGCAGGTTTTCGATAATGCGTGGGCGAGAATAGCTCTCTCGATTGTTCCCCCACCAAATTTCGATTCGACCACCCGCAGAACCAGCCGATCCACAGAGCGATGCCGCTGGCGATGCAACCCAGAACCATCAGGACTGTGGTACCGAAGCCGATGAGGTAGAGGGTCGACAAAGCCTATTCCTCCGATGCGGCGGGCTGTGACAGAATCCGACTCGCCATGACGCAGTAGTCATATCCGGAATAGATGGTGAGCGCGATTGCGGACCAAACAAATCCTCCGGTCGTCCAGACGAGCCACTGCTCGTCGGGCGATTGAAGCAACCAAAGTGCCGCGACCACGGCGCCGCACTGTAACACCATCTTCCATTTTCCAAGCCACTTTGCTGAGAAGTCACCGCCGGCGCCTTCGACCATTCCGCGAAGGCTGGTCACCAATAGTTCTCGGGCGACGACGATTGTTGCCATCCATGACATGACGGCGGATTCTGCAACGCCGGTCAGGGCGATAAACGATCCGCAGATGATGACCTTATCGACGAACGGGTCGAAGATGCGGCCGAACTTTGTGACCTGGTTGTATTTTCGTGCCCAGTAACCATCCATCCAATCGGTGGAGACCGCGATCAAAAACACAACGTTGGCGGCGAAATAGCGTTCGAGCGGTATCAGTGCCATCACGGCCAATGCCATCAGGAATCGGATGGCGGTCAGCGTGTTGGGAACATTGAAGATCGACGACTGTGACACGATTCAGTTGGAAAGTTGAATTGGAGCATCTTTTGCGGGCCGGTCCGCGTCGCCGAGCCCCCTGGTCGGTCGACGGCTGGAGACGCGATCGTCTCGCTCGGGTCCTCGTATGATGGTCGTTCCGGACGGATTTCGGTAGCGGGGAATGCCGTCTTGGCGCGTGCGGGTGCGTCACTTCAATTAGTTCCATGAGTATTGAAGAGATTGAACGGGCGATCCCACACCGCCCACCTATGTTGTTGCTTGACGAAATTGTGAGCCGAGACGACTCGTCGATCGTTTGCGCGAAGACGTTTTCGGAGGACGATTTCTTCGTGCAGGGCCATTTTCCGGAGCAGCCGATCGTTCCGGGGGTGATCCAGTGCGAGTGTTGTCTCCAGGCAGGGGCCGTTTTGCTCGAACGATTCATGGAGGAAATCCCTGGAAGCATTCCCGTCGCAACCCGAATGGATGGCGTCAAATTCAAACGGCTCGTGCGACCTGGGGATCGTGTTGAAATCCATGTAACCCTCAACGAAAAGGTGAGCAACGCCTACTTTTTGAGTGGCAAGATTTTGCTCGACGGGAAACTTGCGACGCGACTTGAGTTCGCGTGCGGCGTCACCCAAGTGGAGGCCGCATCCGATGGCTGAGAGCGTGGATTTCTTGCAGCTTTCCGGAAAGACGTTTCTGGTGATGGGAGTTGCCAACAAGAAGAGCGTCGCGTTCGCGATTGCCAAGTTGATCGAGCAGTCGGGCGGGACCGTCGTTTACACCGTTCGCAGCGAGTCTCGGCGTGAGTCCACGGCCAAGCTTTTGAAGGACCGAGATGTCCTGGTTTGCGACGTCGAAAATCAGGCCGACGTCGATTCGCTTGCGAACCAATTGAGCGATCGCGGTGTCACGCTCGATGGTCTCGTACACTCGATTGCCTTTGCGGATTATCCCGAGGGCATTCGTCCATTTCATGAAACGACTCGCGAGCAATTTTTGCAGGCCGTGGACATCTCGTGCTTCTCACTGACGAACGTCTGCAACGCACTGAAAGAGCGTTTCGTGAAAGACGCATCGGTCGTCACGATTGGAATCAGCACCACGAGGATGGCCAGCGAGAGTTACGGTTTTATGGCGCCGATCAAGGCCGCGCTCCAGTCATCGCTCGCGTTTCTCACGAAGTCGTTCAGTCGTTTTAGCGCTGTACGGTTTAACGCCGTGTCAGCGGGGTTGCTTAAGACGAGCGCTTCGGCCGGCATTCCGGGCTATGTCGATTCTTACTTGTACGCCGAGCGTGTGATTCCTCGAGGTGAAGCCGTCACCACCGATGAGGTTGCGGCGACGGCAACGTTTCTTCTCTCGCCACGTAGCAGCGGGATCACGGCTCAATCGATTGTGGTCGACGCAGGTATGTCGATCAATTATTTTGACGCCGGAATCGTCAAAGCGGTGACGGATTCCGAAGTCGATAACTGACGCTTTCTTTTTGCGCAAGACACTCAGTGAAATGACTCGCCAGATCTATATCAACGGCCAATACTTCGCTCCTGAAGACGCGAAGATTAGCGTTTACGACCACGGGCTGCTGTACGGCGACGGTGTCTTTGAAGGGATGCGCACCTACGACGGCAAAGTCTTTCGCCTTGAGCAACACTTGGTGCGTCTCGAGGAATCGGCTCGCGCGATCGGTTTGGTGCTGCCCATCACGCAGGAACAACTCGCAGCCGACACCAACGAGACCGTTAAGCTGAACGGGTTGGTCGACGGTTACATCCGATTGGTCGTCACGAGGGGTAGCGGCGCGCTCGGAATCGACCCTTTCAAATGCAGTGATCCGCAGGTCATCATTATCGCGGACAGCATCACACTCTATCCCGAGACGTATTACGAAAACGGATTGGAGCTTGTCACCGCATCGACGATTCGCAATCACCCGGCCGCGCTGAGTCCGCGTATCAAGTCGTTGAATTACTTGAACAACGTGCTCGCAAAGATGGAAGGCCTGAAGGCGGGGTGTATCGAAGCGGTGATGCTCAACCATAAAGGTGAAGTAGCGGAATGCACCGGCGACAATATCTTCGCGGTAAAGGACGGTGTCTTGAGGACGCCTCCCGTCGACGCGGGTATTCTTGAAGGGATCACACGCAACGCAGTTTTGGAACTGGCTCGGGACGCGGGCATCCCGACGAGCGAGGCAACGATGACGCGCCACGATCTCTACGTGGCGGACGAGTGTTTTCTCACCGGAAGTGCGGCGGAGGTGATCCCAGCGGTCAAATTGGACGGCCGAGACATCGGAACCGGTAAAGTCGGCCCGATCACCCAACAACTGAATCAAGCGTTTCGACAGTTGGTTCGTCAGTAACGTGTCGCCTCGTCGATCGGAATTTTCCGGGTTCACCGTCATCCCCCCGATCAGCCGGCAAGCGGTAGACGAAACCGTCGACTCCCTTTGTAACGCCGGCGCTGTTTAAACGAGAGCTTTGTGGGGCAATCTCGTTTGGATGGTCGCCGGTTTTTTCGTATTTTTGATTGCGAGGTGCTTCGCGGACCATCTGGGCGGTGATTCCGCGAAATCGGACGGTGGCAATTGACTTTTTGCCGATAGTGAGCCTTAATGGGGATGGCGGACAGACTTCGCCAACACCCCACCTTGCCCCACAATCTTGGGCGTTGCCGCGGTTTGCGGCATGCACACTCTCGGAGACAATGCATGAAACGGTTCGTAGTCGCTTTCACCTGTTTGGTGCTTTTTGCCGGTCCCGCCATGGCCACCAGCGAGTTCAGCAAGCAGTGGAAGAGCAAGTATTTGAGCGCCGATGACGTCGACGCAGACTTCAAGAAAAGCGCTCGAAAGGCGGGTTGCTACGTCTGTCACGTGAAGGGCGAAGATAAGAAAAAGGTCCGGAACGAGTATGGCACAGCCATGCAGAAATTCCTCAAGGCAAAGGATTTCCCGAAGGACTACGTGAAAGCGAATCCGGAAGAAGCCAAGAAGAAGATTTTCGAGGGTTTCAAAAAGACCGGCGAAATCAAGAGCAAGGACGGGAAAACGTTCGCGGAAAAGCTGAAAGAGAACCAGCTGCCTGCAACGGACAGCGGCCTGTAATCGGCCCAAGAATGACTGTTCACATGTTCGCGCCCGCCGATGAATCGGTGGGCGTTTTCTTTTGTGCTGTGACGACCTCACCAACCACTCGAGTTCGGTGTATCGTGAGGCGTTCACTCGCCCTTCCTCCCACCACGTTTTTTCGATGCGCGCACTGCTTTTATCCTTCGCCGTCTGCCTCCTCGCCACCAATGTTTCCGCGCAAAAGTCGGAATCCGAGAATGGGTTTGTCAAACTCTTCGATGGGGAATCACTCAAGGGCTGGAAGCTCGCCGAGGAAAACCCAACGGCTTGGCATGTTGAGGACGGTCAACTGGTTTGCGACGGCAGCCGATGCC
>JBCBOT010000142.1:0-18876 GCA_039821165.1 Planctomycetota bacterium
CTACACGGCTAACGAACAATTACCATGCTCAACTCCTTACATTTGAGAAGATCAGCCAGACTTAGCCTGGCGCACCGAAGACGCTAAGCCGCGAAGCTCCCCGATAAGCAAATGGACTCTTCGCGTCTCTGCGGCTTCGTGTGATCACTCCTCGCATGACGCGAAGCTCTCTGAGAGGTACGGCTAAGTCTTCGCGTGATCACTCTTCGAATCCGCGGTGGGCGATTTCTATGAGCGAAGTTGGGTGTTCGCGACGATTTCGTTTAGGAACACTCTTCGAATCGCGTCGTAGCCGCGGTCGTTGGGATCTTCGACGTTGGTGTGGAACCAATAGAACGGGTCCTCTCGACGATACGTCTTGAGCCACCATTTTCGGCAGTGTGATCCGTGACCGAGAAAGGCGGCGTACAGCGGAACGACAAAAACCTTCTCACGCGTCGAAGCGACACCGCGGATCGTTTCGTTGTAACGCGCGTGTATCGCCAACCCGTCCGGCCAGTCGGGAAGGTAAATGCTCGGCGCATCGCCGCGTCCATCGGTGGGATCGTAAATGTCTCCGATGTAGATCTCGCACCCGCCTGGAAAACGATCCTCGATCGAGTCGAACATTGCGTTCAGTCGCGTTTCGAATTTCGCGATCCACGGCTCCGCTTCCGTCAGCGTCGCGCCGTACATGGCACACTCGCGTGGTTTCGCTTTCCCGTAGGAATGAATCAGATCATTGCCACCGCTCGTCATGAGCACGATGCCGAACACATCGTCGCTCAAGACTTCAAGCTCCTCGATCACGTCGGCGTGCACTTCGGATTCAGAGCCCGAGATCGCAACGTTGTGGCTGGATAGCTCCGGGAGGACCGCTGATAGACAGATGCCTCGCATGTCGGCGTACTCGTCGCGCGGATTTTCAATCACGCGATTGAAATAGCTGTGCCGCTTGGAGCGTGCCCCGAGTCCAGCGGTGATACTGTCGCCGATTCCAAGCACATGAACTTTTCGATCGGTCCAAACACCCTCGAAGCGTTCCCGATCGACACTCGGTCCCGCCGGGCCTTCACCGACCGGACGGGAGAATCGATACTCGCGGAGATAGAGCACCACCCCAAGGATCAGCACGGCGGTGGCGATCAGTACCAAGAGTCGGATGCGAGGTCGACGCCGGGTCGGTTTTGATGTCATCCATCCACTCCCACGGTGAATCGACCATGAACCGTCGTTCTTTCAACCCTTGCTACGCATCGACGTGTCGATTGGGTCGGGGCCACCTTCGCGGGAAAGAGGTCAGCGTCCGTTTGATTTCGGCAGGTTGCCGAACGTCGCGCTCTCGATCGCGGCTTCGCCTTCAAACGTCTTCGGGTTGAACGCGAATCTTTCGAACGGCACGATTGACACTAATTTGCCTTGCGGATTCGACTGCTTGATGTAGGCGTTCTGATTTCCCGCACCTTCGACGACGAGAATCGATTTGCGAGACGCATAGGAAACCCGCGCCGCGGTGGCTTCATACAATCCTTGCTCTCGCCTGGACCGAAGAACGACACCGCCAACGGCCCGCATTTCCCATGGCACGGGCATTCCCGGAATTGCTCTGAGATCCGCCGGCATGTCGGGACTGATACCGAAGCTCAACTCGGCACAGTCCATCGTCATCTCATCGAGATCCAATCGTTGCATCTCACTCACGTCGACAACTTCGTCCCAACTCGACACTTCTTTGGCACCCGTGCGGACTCCGCCTCGAAACACCAAGGACTGAGCCTCGAGGTCCGCCTGCATCGCGTCGCGGAAAGTGAGGTGCATTCCCTGTAGGACGCGTCGATTCGGTTCCCTGGGCGCGTTTGGCTTCGACCCTGAGAGGAAGGATCGGTTCGAATCCGTAAGCGCCCATCCGCGATACCAGCCTGGACCGGTCCCGACGACCTGCCCACCCTCACGCGGATCCCAAACCAGTTCTCGCGCCGTGATTAAATGACGTGCCTCAACCTCATTGCGTGGCGTGTGCTGCTCCGCTTGGACCGTAACCGGTCGATCACCCAACTGGACCAACTGAATCCGCTGAACTTCCACGCGTTCCTCGGAACGTTGCGTTAGATTGATCTTTTTCGAGAGTCGAATCCGCATCTGATCACCCAGCAACGACGTGATCCACGGCTCCAACTTATTGGTAAAGGCGGCATCGATCCGAACACCACCGTTAAGCGTTGCGGTTTGCCCATCAAAGAAGAGGCCATCTTGGAATCGACAATGCGGCGACCGGGTCCACCGGATATCGGAGGGCGTGCTCCCTGATCCCGACTTGAGCAACACCGTTGGTACCTTGCACTCACCTGCTCCGGCGACCTGAACAATACTCTCTGAAGGATAGGCATCGATCTTCGGTCCCACGAAAAATCCGTCGCCCAAACGGAACACCGCGGGCGCGTCTGGACCGCTCCCCAGTTGCAAGCGATCGCGGCCGGATCCCTGCGTCAGGCTGCCGCGAATGAACCGCATCGTTTCACCGCTCATCGTGACGGGCATCAACGTCTCATTTGCGCGAACGTGATGCTCCACATTCACTCCGCCTTTCACACTCAAATCCGTCACTTCGGATTGACGAGGCGACATCAAAACGAGCGCCGCGATCTGATCGCCCCGAACGATCGGCCGGGAGCGAGAGACGGGAGATCGCCGCGAGTCCGCGCTGTTTTCGATCGTGAAGCCGCCCACCGTATTCGGGCTCGACGTGCCGGACTGGGGTGCCGCGAAGTCGGCGGACCGTTGAAACTCCAAGCTCAAGCGTTCCGTTTGAACATCCGCGAGTGACGACTGCAATGAGACCGCTCCGGTGGCCTCAAAGAGCTGAGGAACGAGAGTCAACTGCTCGCGACTCGACGGGTCTCGCGGTTGACGCACCGATGCTGATGCAGGCAGTGCCGCGATCGTGGTTTGCGGCTTGATCCGAGGTTTCGCCAAGTCGACCGTCACGCGGCCGAGGATGTTGTCTGCCCGAAACGTCCCGTTGTCGTTCAGAGTCGCGACGATTTTGCCGTTGAGTTCCACCCGCATGCTTCCGCCGGGTTTGCCATCGCGCACCGCATCGATCGTCGTTTGTTCGATCGGCCAAAGACGAAAGCCGTCTCGCCACTCCGCGCGGCGTACAGGGAACTCTGGGTCGGAGAATTGCACGATGCCGCCCCCAAGCGCATCCACGCTGCCGAGATACTCGGGTCGGTTGGGGTCATATTGGTAAGTCAGCTGAGAGAGAAATGCCTGCGCCGTGCCGCGACGCAACATGACTCGCCGCGATGCAGTAAGCAGTCCTCCCAACGCGTCAAAGTCGATCGACTCGGCGTGTAGCGCCATGTCTTGATCGCCGAATCGGGCCGTCACCGGACTGCCAACCGCATTGATTCGATCGATCCAATCCAACGGTCCGTTTCGAACCACCGAGTCGTCGGCGGGATCGCGAAGTCGCACGTCGACTGCGTCGCAACCGAAGGCATCGACCACTGAATTGCCGCGACGCCGAAAGATACGAACATTGTTGCGCACCGAAAGACGATCGAGCGCGAAATCGTAAAGCAGCTTTCCGTCCGAGAGGATTGATGCCACTTCCGGCGCCGTCGCAACCGTGTTCGGTTTCAACTTGCGTTCGATCGGAATCCGCATCTCTTCCAGGTACACCAACTCCATCCGGTCAAGAACGGACGCGGATCGCCTCGAACTCGCTGCCGATGTCGCTGAGGCGGCGAGGAAGATGGTCAAGTCACGGCCGTGCAGCGTGGCATCGCCGTAGCTCATCTCGATGTCCTCAGTCGACCAGACCTTTTGGTTGTCGAGGTGGACGTTCTGAGTGCGAACCGCAAGTTCTCGCTCGGATGGTTTCCCGGCCGCGCGATCAATGGTGACTTCGCCGATGAATCGGCCCATTTTGATCGGTGGTGCACTGCCTCCCATCACGTCGAAGGACTGCGCGAATTCGACTTCCGCCCCTTCGACGGCCGAGAGAATGATCGGTGACGCTTCGGTTTGTTCGGACAAGCCGCGTCCCATGACAATGGTCACCGGCCGGAGCAACCACTTGTCATCGGAAGTCTGATGCCACTCTCGAAACAGCAACGCACCATTGCTAGTCAACAGACGCTTGCAATCATCGAGTTGCCACGCGCCCTCGGGGAACAAGTCCGCAAGTGCTTCTCGAAGCTCGGGACGGGCCGTTGGTGAACGCGGCGTGGCTGCCGCGACACGCTCGGGCTGCAGAAACAACTCGGCGCCGGTTTGGTAAACCGTCGCACAGAACACGAGGCTCGAAAGAGCTAACAGATAATTGAGCAAATTCCGTTTCATGCCCAACCTAAGCTACCGCGTTCCAACAACCCTTGGCTCGCATCAATCGCTCGATGACTTCCCGCACCGCACCCTCGCCACCACGACTGCGAAGCACCCACTGGGCCGCTTCACGAGCATCGGTTGCCGCGTCGGCCGGTGCTGCGGCCAGGCCTGAGCGGGTCATCACAGGAATGTCAGGCAAGTCGTCGCCGATGTAACAGACGTTCGTAAGATCGCAGCCGATCTCGCCAAGCAAGGTCTCAGCTTTTTCGACCTTGGCGTCGCTGCCTTGTGCGACATGCGCGATGCCGAGTTCGCTTGAGCGTCGATCGATGATCGGGCTTTTTCTTGCGGTGACGATCCCGAACGAAAAGCCCGCCGCCATCCACATCTTGATCGCCAACCCATCGCGGGCGTGAAAGGCTTTGGTTTCCTCACCGCCGGAATGGTAGATCAACCGCCCATCGGTCATCACACCGTCGACGTCCGAGAGGATACAGGTGATCGATTCCGCCACTTGGGCGTCCGATTGCAGCTTAGCCGGCATCTAACAGTAGTTTTCGTCGAGCGGGAGTGTCATGCGTTGCGTCGTCGGCCGCGCCGGAACGTTCTCGCCCAGCGCGATCAAGTCCGTGATGTCGATGACGCCAAGCGGTCGCCGTGCGGAATCGATCACGGGAAGTTCGCTCAGACGGAGCTGGCTGAGCAATGCGATCACATCGCTCAATAACGTGTCGGGGCCCGTACAGTGTGGATCACAAGTCATCCTTGCGTGGATCGGCCCATCCAACGCATCTTCGCATCGCGACTCGAGCAGACGCGCCAAATCGCTATCGGTAAAAATGCCCGTCAACACACCCGCGTCATCGGTCAACAAGATCGCGCCGCTGCGTCGACCTTCGATCGATGAGGCGGAAAGGCATTCGCGAATCGAAGTCGATTGGTTTGCGACACGACACGCTTCGATCGGTCGCATCATCTGTTTCGCAGCGGCGAGCTTACGTCCAAGCGCACCACCGGGATGAAACCGCGCAAAGTCGCTCGCGGTGAATTCGCGGAGTCGACTGGTTAGCATCGCGACCGCGTCGCCCACCGCCATCATCACGGAAGTGCTACTCGTCGGAGCCAGTTCCAGCGGACACGCCTCGGTGTACTTGCCAAACGCGACTCGACAATCCGCACTCGCCGCGAGCGGGTTGTCCTCGTCGGCTGTAAAGGAAATCAAAGCAGAGGCTTGGCGACGCAATTGAGGCGCGATACGGGTCACCTCTTCGCTGCGTCCGGAATTGGAGATCGCCCAAACAACATCGCTCGTTCCGACACGCCCAAGGTCGCCGTGGATGGCCTCGGTCGGATGCAGAAAATGCGACGGAGTGCCGGTGCTGGCGAGCGTTGCGACCAGTTTTTGTCCGACCAATCCGGCTTTACCGACGCCCGTGACCACCACCGATCCTTGGCATGCCGCCGTGAGCTCCGCGGCTTCGACCGCTGCAGGCCCGAGGTTCTTGCCAGCTTCCGCGACCGCCGCAGCTTCCGCCGCGATCGTTTCTCGAATCAGGCGAAGACGTTCCAGTCGTGTGGGAGGCACGACGTCCGGTGGCTCATGGCCAACGATGGAGGCGGCTAATGACACGAGGATCCTTCCTTCGTGATGGATGCGAATCGAAGGCCGGAGTCTATCCGAGCCGACGAGGAAAACGATACGCCAATTCAGCACCACTCCAGTTGATAGCAACTCCCTGGCTTCTCGCATTTTTACGACAAGATGCGGTGCAGGTAGACTGAGCGAGCCGTTTTGCCAGCCGTCACCGTTCGAAATAGCCGACCGATATGAACCTTCGTTTGTCGATCCTTTCGCTTGCCCTCGTTTGCTGTCATTGCGGATTGGCACAGGAGCCATCGCAAATCACCCCGAACTGGAAACCACTTCGCACCGGCGGGGGTGGATGGATGACCGGGCTTCACCTTCATCCAAGCGGGGCGCCCGTGTTCGCGCGGAGTGATGTAGGCAGCGCCTACCGATGGGATGAGACCCGCAAGTCTTGGACCAACATCGTCACAGCATTTTCGATGCCCGACGACGAGATTCACTGGAGCAAACACGCCGGGGTGCTCAGCATCGTTTCGGCGCCGTCCGACGCGCGGATCGCCTACCTCGCTTATCACGACGGCATTTTTCGCAGTCGCGATGCCGGTGAGCACTGGGAACGCACCAACTTGCCCGCGACGCCGATGCGGCCGAACGACGACTCCTCGAAACTCTCCGGCGAACGACTCAGCGTCGATCCCGTGAACCCGGCGATCGTTTTTTTCGGTTCCATCAACACCGGGTTGTGGCGTACCGCCGATGGAGGCGACTCGTGGCGACGAGTCAAAGCGATTCCGGCAGGGACCGAAGATCGGGGTGTCCGCCAAATACAGTTCGACCCTTCCTCCAGTCGATCTGAGCAGACACCGCGTGTGCTCGTGATGGTCGACGGCGAGGGCGTTTACGAGACGAAGGACGGCGGCTCGTCATGGAATCGAACCGAGCTGCCCGTCGAGAAACCAAACTTCTACGACTCCGAAATCTCCGCTGCCGGAACGCTGTACGTTTGCGGCGTTGACGCGACCGGTCGCACCATGGACGTCCGCCGCTACGACGGCGATTCATGGCAGCGCGTGTTTGGGAACACGGGTCATGCGATCGGGGAGATCGCCCTCGATCCGTTCGACTCCAATCGTGCCTTGCTGATGACGCATGGGTTCGACCAGACATTCGTGACACTTGACCTGGCGAATACGAAGCCGACTTGGGAACAACGTCGCCACGACCGCGAGGCAAAAAACATTCCTTGGCTGGCTTGGACCGAAGGCGGTTGGTTCAGTCTCGGCGAAGTCGCATTCGACCCGAAGAGAAAGAATCAACTTTGGATCGCTGAAGGCACCGGGGTTTGGAGAACGTCTGACCTGGAAGACGAGGTCATCACGTGGAGCGAAGTCACACTGGGACAGGAGCACCTGGTCTCAAACGACATCGTCAGTCTTCCCGACGAGAGAGCCCTCACGGCGCACTGGGACCGACCGCTTTTCGTTCATGAAAGGCTCGACGAGTTTCCGTCTCGTCATCAGCCGACCCAGCGATTCAATTCTGCGTGGTCACTCGATCGCACCCCCTCTGATCCCGACTTCATCGTTGCCATTATCGAAGACCACCGCTACTGCTGCTACGACGATGGCCAACACCGAAACTCAGGCTACTCCGAAGACGGCGGCAAGACGTGGACGACGTTCGAGAGTTTTCCGACGTTTCGCGATAAAGAGAGTATTCACGGACAGATCGCTGTTTCCGCCGACAACCGCGACAATCTCGTTTGGCTTCCCGCTTGGAATTCCATGCCCTACGTGACGCACGATCGCGGCAAGACATGGACTCGGGTGGAGCTGCCTGGCAACTCGGGCAACTGCTGCATCGCCGCGCCCTGGTTCCAACGCGAGTGCCTCGTCGCGGACCGCATCCGACCGGCGACGTTTTACATCTACGATTGGGCCGCGGGACATCTTTTTCAGACCTCCGATGGCGGAACGTCGTGGTCCAGCGTCTCAAGTGTGCTGCCCCAATGGTGCTATCACGCGAAACTCCGTAGCGTCCCCACGAAACGCGATCACCTCTGGTTCGCACCAGCCCAACAAGAATCGGTTTCGTCGATCGGGGGTCTACTTCGATCCACCGATGGAGGAAAAACCTGGCTTGAGATCGACGGCACGGTAGAAGTCCTCAACATCGCAGTCGGCAAACAAGCCGCGGAAGCAACGTATCCGACCCTGTTCATTCAAGGCAGGGTCGATGGTGAATTCGGCTATTTCAAATCGATCGATGAAGGGCAATCCTGGTCGAAGATCGGTACGCATCCGCTCGGCATTTATGATGTCGCAAAAGTAATGCACGCCGATGCATGGCACGCCGGGCGATGTTACGTCGGCTTCGGTGGAAACGGCTTCGTGTACTACCAGGAAGGCAAAGAATGAAATCTCGCCTCGTGCTCCGACTGATCGCCGGTCTTGTCATCTTCGGTGGACTGCTGGTCCCATTGGTGGCTCAAGAACCGGGACTCAATCAGGGCGTTCGACTTTCGAAAGATCGACGTCACCTCGTGAACCGCGATGGAAAGCCTTTTTATTGGATCGGGGACACGGCATGGGCCCTGTTTCAACGACTGACGCGAGAGGAAATCGACGACTACCTGGATGATCGAAAGGCCAAAGGCTTCAACGTCATCCAAGCCGTTGCGTATTGGTATCCGCACGGACCTTTCGATCCGATCGGTCCCTCCAACGAAAGCAACGCCTATGGACACCGTCCGTTCCTCGAAACCAATGATGCGACAGACACTTCGAAACCACGGATAATTGAAGGCGGCTCCGCCGATTCACCAAACGACTACTGGGATCACGTCGACTACGCGATCCGAGCAACACGCGAGCGGGGATTCACGTTCGTAGTCCTGCCGTGCTGGGGAAACGCGTTTATCAACAGCCGGATGGACCACTCGCAGGTCGAGTTTACGACCGAAACGGCTCGTTCCTACGGTCGATTCCTGGGCGAACGATACGCCGACCAGCCGCACGTCATCTGGTGTTTGGGAGGTGACGTGGATCCGGTCCACTTTGGCGAGCAGGACCAGCGTTCGGTGTACCGCGCGATGGCCGAGGGGCTTGGTCAAGGCACCAGTGGCAACGACCACCTGCGGTGGAATGTTGCCGATCCGGATTGGGACCAATCGACCATCACCTTTCACGCGGTCCGAGCACCCAAACTGAGCGGCGCTGAAGGCGGTTCTTCATCGACTTGGTTTCATCACGATGCGTGGTTGGACTTCAACATGATGGAGACGTTTCGTTGGATGCACCGAATCTATCCGCTTGTAACGGAGGACACTCAGCTCCGACCGACCAAACCAACCGTCCTCGGCGAAGGTGCCTACGAGATCGGGAAATACGGCAACGACTGTGGTTTCATCACGCCACTCAAAGTGCGGCGACAGGGCTATCACGCCTTCTTCGCGGGCGCAGCCGGATACACCTATGGGTGCTGGGCCGTCTGGCCGTTTCGAGGCGAGTACTGCGATAAGACGTGGCGTCAATCGCTTGATCTGCCCGGCGCCACCGATGTCGGAACCGTGATGCGCGACTTTGTCGAGTCACGAAAGCTCTTTGCCCACACGCCGGATCAGAAACTGATTCTCTCCAGTAACCCGCCGGGCGAGCGAATGCAGTGTGCGATGCTGCGGAACGATCATCACCAAATCCTGGTCTATTTCCCGGATCGCTCCCCCGCAAAAATCGACGTCGGCAAACTCGATTCGGATGGCGCTTGTTCCGTGGTCTGGTTTGACCCGAGGGATGGAATGCAAACGAATCGATCCGTGACCGGAGACAACGTTTACGTCCCACCGCAAGGCTGGGAAGACGCGATCCTGATTCTCACGAGAAACTAGTCACTCGAGCGCATTGCGGCTCACCAAAACGCAGATCTCGACTAGAACGTGCCACACGTTTTTTCGTCGCCATAGGCCACGAAAACGTCGCTGCGAATCACGGTGATCGCGTCGCCTTTGCCTTCCTTTAATGCACGAAACTCGATCTCATTCTCACCGTCGCGCAGTGCATCCACCGGGACATCAAAGTAGATCGTGAGCCGCTTGATGCTCGCATCGTTGACGCCACGATTCTTCGCCGCGACACCACCGCCTGTGACTCTGCGAATCGGAATCTTGCGCGCGTCCGGTGCTAGCCGTTCGCAAAGCATACCGTTGAGCCGCACCTCAAATTTCTTGTCGGGGTTGGCCTGGACCACCAACGTGATCCATTCAGGCGTGTTGTTCGCTAAATCCTCGTAGGCTCCAAACTCGACCCGTTTCGTTTTGCCTCGCGGAACGTCAATTGGCAGCGGGTTGAAGAATGGCATGTCCGGATACTGATCGCCACGTCCCCAGGCGACCGAATACACCTTGTTGCGTCCTGCCAGTGTTTGCAGCGACGAGATTTCGTTCACCAAGTCCGGATGCGGTCCGATCAGGAGTTCACCCGCTTTCCAGCGGACGTAGTCTTGCTTGGCCTGCTGCATCCAATTGAATAACAAGAATCCTTCGGCTTTCTCATGTCCCCACATGTTGGCAGCCATGCCACGATATTGTCCAAAGCTGGCGCTGTGACCGAACCCATAGTTGCGTCGTTGAAAGGTGGCGTAGATCTGCGTCCCCGTTTTGCCGAGTGAACGACGAAACGCGTCGACTTGCAAGTTCGGATCCTGTTTCATGAACGTGGACACCGCGAAGAAGTCGACCAATCCCTCGCGTGCCCAAGTCCGAACGTCCATCCCGACTTCTTCGCAGTAAGCGATCGTTGGAGGGACGCGCATTCCGAGCGTCATCGTTTTGCCGTCCCTCGCAAACTTCGAGTTATCGACAAGGCGACGGACTTTACGAATGAACTCCGTCAAATGGTCCCGATTCTCCCAGCCGGTTCCCGGTGGAAAGAAGGTCGGGTTCCGCATCATGTCGATCAGGATGCCGTCGTTGTCAAACCGATTGAGTCCCTCTTCGTAAAACGGCAGAAGGTATTCCTGGACTTCGGGAATCGCGAAGTTGAGGGCCCCATCCTTCCACGCCTTCCCTTGCAAGTTGACTTTGTATTCGGGGTGCGCGAGTGAAAACTCACTTTGCAATTCAGGTCGCACCGGCTTCGGCCCACCCCAATGCACATCGTTGATGCGGTAGTTGAGCAAAACCTCGAGACCGTATTCGCGGGCAATTTGGATCCGTTTGGACAACGGCTCCTCCGCAACGCCTCCCGTTTGCACACGTTCTTGCCAGTGTTTCGCGAGAGGCTCGAGATGCTCACCCTCTGGCAGATCGAAAATCTTGAGCGATGGGTCCACGTAGTTGTAAACGTATCGCGAATCCGCGCGATCTTCGTCTTGATCAAAGTTGTGCTTGTATTGCTTGTCGATGATCGGTCGCTCACCCAACTGCGAGACGTATTTGGGGCGTTTGACGTAGGTGATCGGCGAGTAGGTCGTGACCGGTGTGTCCTTCAAATCGTGAAGATTGATCTTTCCAAAATTGCCTTCGTCGTACTGAATCACACGGGGCTTCTGGGCATCGACGAAGGGTGTGACGCAAAAGAGGACAACGACGAATAGCAAGACGCGTTTCATGGCGACACCTAGAGAGACGAGAAATGCCGCAAACAACTTGTCCGAGGACGGAACACCTCGGCGATCCTTCACGGCATCATGAGTCTAACGCAAACAAGGCGCTGTCGCGGTGTCCGCCTCGAATGCTGCTGTCTGTGAATTCCCGCCCACACGGGCTTCAATTCCGACGGGTGCTGGCATTTTATGTTTGGGCCCCATGAGAATCCGCGCGGTGCCAAGACAACGCGCGGATTTCGTCCTCGTCCGGGATCAGGAAGTCTGAGGTGCTTGAACCACACCGAGCCCAACATCGGCCACGTCGGCGCCCGGTGCGAGGGCTGATGACGTCGCCGAAGAAGCCAGCTTCGCTTCCAAGTTGAACGGACTCAGCAGGCTCCGATTCTTTAGCCACTGCGCCCAAAGTGCCGCGACGCCGGCGACGTGTGGCGTCGCCATGCTCGTGCCATTCAAATCGCGCAGACCTCCGGTTCCGGCCTCGGCAGACCGTACGCTGACTCCGGGTCCCGAAACGTTTGCTCCCGAGTTTGAAAACGGAGCAGGCATCAAACCGTTCGGCGTCTGGCCGACGGCCGCGACCGACAAAATTCCATTGGTCGCCGCAGGAAGCGCGACATTGATATCCCAATCGGGATTCTGGAACTGGCGGTTTTCGTTCCCCGCTGCCGCGACGATGAAACAGTTTTGACCGAAGCCAGAAGAGTTTCGGATGAAGTTGGTCAAGCTGGTATACGCGTTGATTGTGGCCCGATAGCCTTCGAGCGCGAGGTTGGTTGCGAAATCGGGTGGAACGCCCTGAGCGATCAGACGTTGCACGTAGCCGGGAAAATCGATTCCCAAAGACATCGAGATCACGTTGGCCCCGTTTCTCAACGCCCACTGAATCGCTTCAAACGACCACAACGTACTCCCCCGACCATTGTCGGCCAGAACCTTGCCGATCAATGCGCGTTCAACATTGCGAGCGACCCCGATCCGCGTGTTGCCGACGTTCTGCCCAAACACGGTTCCCGCGCAATGAGTCCCATGTCCGTTGACATCGCCGTTTCCGTCACCGGTGAAGTCCTGCTGAACGATGTTGACGCCGTTAAACGCGGGATGATTGATGTCGATCCCGGTGTCCAATACGGCAACAGTCACGCCCTGACCACCGAGTGGTGACGTACTCGCTCCAACAGCCTCGATCCCCCACGTGTTGATGGTCGAATTGGCCTGCGGCGAGAAATCGCCCGTCACGGCAGCGATCGGCTCGACGAGCGCGGTCGGCAACTCAGGAACAACCGCAATCACATCCGCCTGCCCTCGAATTCGAGTCGCATCGCGCGCCTCCAACTCATCGATATCGACGGACGGAGTTGCCACCCGCGGCTGGACCGCTTCCAGCTCAAGCCCTGGACCTTCCAGCGGATCAAACGTTGCCGTGCGTCGTGCTTTGATGACCGCATATTTACGTTTCATAGTTGTCCCCCGATTCGCGTATCAACAGACGGTTGCAAACGAAACTCTCCTTAGACTCCTCCCCTAGCGGTGGCCTACCCCCCGAAGCATTCCGATACAAACGTCATTTTTTGCTCAACCGACCGTGCGACTCAATCGAACCGCAGACCTTCGGGGCCGCGAGTTACAAATCAATGGACGAGGCGCGAAGCCGAGTCACCTGGTCACGTGGCCGATTCGCATCTAACGGCTGACCTGTCGGTCTCCGTCGTAGTGGATCGAGCGCTGTCGATTGGCGACCATATCCCAGTTCATTCGATGCGGCGGACTCAGGTAGTGCCGATATGCGGCTGCCATTTGCCGTGCGACTTCGCCGTAGGGAACGCCACCAAACCCCGCTCCCATCGCTGGGAACACGACGGTGTTGATCGCGTCAGGATGACTCACTTTGTACTGATAGACCGCAATCAGCGATGCCCATGTCGCAGCGTAAACTTTGTCAGTGCCCTGGATGGAACCGGGAACCCGCATCGTCGGCGAATGCGCGATGAATGGGTAACCAGGCGTTCCCGTTGCCTCGATAAATGAGGTGCCGATCGGTTGTTCACCCAAATATTCATCCAAGATTCGCGTTTGAACGCGAGACATTAATTCTTCACCGTGGAAACGGATGACTGCCGCATCGATCCCGGCGTTCATGATTCCAAACGCATTGGCGGCCGTGACGAAGCAATCGTGCGGCGGCAACTCTTCAAACCGCTTTTGAATCACGGAGACTCGGGGGAGTCCTTCGAATCGCGTTCGAAACGCGACGCACATCTCCTCGTTGGGATGAATCAACCACAAATCGATTGGTAATGCCATGAGATAAGCGTAACTCCGTTCATGGCAGGCAAGCTAGGCACCGCCACGCAAACGTCGAGATCTGCGTTTTGGCGAGCCACATGGCACTAGCCGCGGGTTTTTCCGGGGGAACTGGCGGCTATCGCCCTGCCGCTCATCATTTACGGGACAGTGCCCAGGGACATTCGCCCAAAAAGCTCACGAGTATTCTCGGGTCCACGAAGGACGCCCAGACCACGAACGTTTTTGGCTCCAGCCCTAACTCTTCGAGCTCTTCGTATCTTGGTGGTTTCGCCCTTCCGCACGAGAGACAGCAGCGTGAACACACCCCAACAACTTCGAGTTCGGCTCTCCGGAACAGTCCAGGGGTGAGCGTCGCGTTCTACATTGAGGCCAGACAGCAACAGGAACGTCGGTTGCAAACCGAGACCTGTTGTTCAGTCACTCGGAATTGCCGAAGTGAATCACACGCTTGCCTCTACCTCACGCACGCGCGGCTTCGATCGGTGGTTCGAGCACTCCTTGACACCGCTTCCAAACCAACATGCCTTCGACCACCATCCAGACCTGCAATCCGAGAATGGTAAAACCGAACGCCGTCAGAAGTGTGTTTTGCCCGATCCAGTTGTAGTACAAGTCGTAGGTGATCGCCCACGCCGGCATGAGCAGCATCATGAACATCGGGATCATGACGACGGCGAGCGGTTTGCTGCGACGTGCCAGAAAGATCACCGCGACCATCAATGCAAGCCCAGCGAGCAATTGGTTCGTCGCCCCGAACAACGGCCACAGAATCAACCCGCCTTTGCCTGGACTGTCACCCGCAAAGACCGCAATCGCCAATCCGATCCCGACCGCGACCGCGGTTGCGACGTACTTGTTCGCAAGCGGCGTGATCCTTGCCGACAAAGCGATCTCGCTGATGACGTATCGCTGAAGACGCGTCGCCGTATCGAGCGTCGTCGCGGCAAAGCAGGCAACGAGCACGGCCATGGTTGCGATCGCCAATTTGAGGGGCAAACCGATGGTGGTGAGAAAATTGGCGCCTCCATCGACGAACGCGCGCAGCTTTTGCGGCAGTTTGTGTTGCTTCCAGCCGGCATCCTTTCGACCATCCGCGCCAGTGCGATAGTACTCACGCCAAGCATCTCTTCCGGTCTGGCTACCACGTTCGATCGTCACCACCGTGCGAGCCGCGGCACCTTCACCGACCACCGTCGTCGTCCGGTTCAGCGGTCCCATCCCGACTCCGGCGGAACAAGCCAGGATGACCAGCACCGCCAGCATGCCTTCGAGCAGCATGCCGCCGTACCCCACGGCCTGCGCATCACTCGCTTTTTCGAGTTGCTTGCTGGTCGTTCCGCTGCTGACCAAACAGTGAAATCCGCTGCATGCCCCACATGCGATCGTAATGAATAAGAACGGGAACATGATTGGCGCGTCGGCGGGGACTTCACTCGCGATCGCAGGTGCCGAAGACGTCAATTCGGCGCGGCCCGTCAGTGAGGCAATGGCGAGCCCTGAAATCAACAGCGCCAATGCCACAAACAGCTGCAAACTGTTGATGTAGTCGCGTGGTTGCAGCAACATCCAAACCGGCAACACGGAAGCCACGAAGGCGTAGATCAACAGGATGATCGTCCAAACTACGGTGGGCGTCCAAAGCGTACTGCCCTCGGGCAGCAGCGGAGCAATATCGAGTGGCAGGTAGTACGCTCCGACGTAGACAGCCAGATACAAGGCCCCGAGACCGATCAGGCTTGGCACCACCAAACCTCCGCCGCCATGGTACACCCGGTACCCGATGACGACGGCGATCGGCATTGCGATCCAAACGCTCAAAACCGATTCGGGATAGATCGAAAAAATGATTGCGATGACGAGCCCGAAAACGGCGAGCACCACCGAAAGAGCCAACGCAAGCACGAGAAGGAAAAGGATCTTGGCGCGCGGTGAAATCAAACGTCCCGCGGCTTGCCCCACCGTTTGGCCCCGGTTGCGAATCGAGATCACGAGGGCCGCAAGATCATGAACACCGCCAATCAGGATGGAGCCGAACACCACCCACAAGAGCGCCGGTAGCCAGCCCCAGAACACCGCGAGCGCAGGTCCGACGATCGGCCCGGTTCCGGCGATACTCGTGAAGTGGTGGCCGAAAACGACTGACTTTCGCGTCGGCACGAAATCGACATCGTCACGACACTCCTCGCTCGGCATCGTGAAATCGTCGGTCAGTGCGAAAAGCTTTTTGGCGAGCCAACGTCCGTAGGTGTTGTACGCAACAACAAAGCCGACCATCGATAGGACGGCAACAATCAGGGTGCTCATTGAATAACCGCAGGGAAGATCGTTCGTCGCGGCGCCGATGGGGGAGGTTGCGCTGCGACGCCGCAGTCTAATCGATCTGCCGTTTCCTTGCCCTATCGATTCGCGATCGCGAGGACGCATTGCCTCATGGAATGCGTTTCCAACGCGTCCTATACTCCCGCGTTTCCGCTCGGTAAGTTTCTACGACCAACCTCGTCTTAGAATCGCGTCACCAAAGCAGCCACCACTTGTCAGGGAACCGATCTGCATGAGCAACGACATCGAAAAGACCATCATCATTGGCAGCGGTCCCGCAGGATGGTCCGCGGCGATTTATGCGGCCCGAGCGAACTTGCGACCGGTGGTTTACGAAGGGACTGCGAAACCAGAGATGATTCCGCTCGGCCAACTCGCCTTCACGACCGAAGTCGAGAACTACCCGGGGTTCCCATTCGGAAACATCCGCGCGTTCGTCGAGTCGGCCGTCGACCCAAAACGCCACTACAACTTGCCACCGATCCCCGGCCCGGATCACTCCAAGGGAAAAGGTAAATCGCGATTCAGCCTCGACGAGATCGCCCCGCACTACGCCGTGCAGGGCATCGAGCTGATGGAGTTGATGAAACAGCAGGCGATCAATTTCGGGACGCGAGTGATCGGCGAGGACATTACGAGTGTTGAGTTTTCGGCCACGCCGGACGCGCCGCACAAGTTGACCACCAGCGGAGGGACAACGGCAGAGGCTCACACCGTGATTATCGCAACCGGTGCCCGAGCGAATTATCTCGGCTTGCCGAGTGAGGAGGAGTACAAGAACAAAGGCGTCAGCGCGTGCGCGGTCTGCGACGGGGCGTTGCCCATCTACCGCAGCAAGCCGCTCGCGGTCGTGGGCGGAGGAGACTCGGCCGTCGAAGAAGCCACCTACCTTGCGAACCTCGACGGTGCCGCCACGATCTACATGCTGGTCCGCCGCGACGAAATGCGTGCTTCAAAGGTCATGCAGGAGCGGGCGATCCATCATCCGAACATCGAGATCCTTTGGAATTCGGTGGTGGATGAAGTGCAAGGGGACGGAAACGTCGTCACCAACCTCCGTGTCAAGAGCACCACTGACGATTCGGTTCGTGACCTCGCCGTCGGCGGGATGTTTGTCGCGATCGGTCACACCCCCAATACGAGTTTTCTTGACGGCGCGGTCGAAATGAACGACAGCGGCTACATCCAGTGGCAAAAACCCTTCCGAACCAACACCAGTGTTCAAGGCGTCTTTGCCGCGGGTGATGTCGCCGACGACTACTATCGACAAGCCATCACATCGGCCGGCACCGGTTGCATGGCTGCTCTCGACGCCGAACGCTATTTGGTGGAATTGGAAAGCTGACTCGGCCCGACGCTGATGAAGCCCTCTCGCGCAAAGCGAGCAGCATAAGCCGCAACACGAGCGTGGCGTGGCCAGACAAGTCGAATCGGATGGACTATATTCGCGGCATACACCCGCCCCCTCCCGCGATTGACGTTCATGTCCGACACCGCCGAATCCTCCGCGCCGCTTGGCGATAGTAAAGTCCAATCCGATCGCTTGTTGCTCGAGGAGGCGCGAGCGAACGGCAAACTGCTGACCGCGTTTGTTCGGTTGTCGGGTCCCGGGTGGCTCCAAGCGGCAATCACACTCGGAGGTGGCTCGCTCGGCGGGGCGTTGTTCCTCGGCGTGCTCGGTGGCACGAGCCTACTCTGGCTGCAACTGATGGCGATCACGATGGGCGTCATCATGCTCTCGGCGATCAGCTACGTCACGCTTTCGACGGGGCGAAGACCTTTCGAAGCGATCAACTCGGAAATCAACCCCGCGTTGGGATGGGGGTGGCTGATCGCGACGGCGCTGGCGAACGTCATTTGGTGCATGCCACAGTTCAGCCTGTGCTATGACGCGCTCGACAAGAATCTTGCCACGCTGTTCAGTGAGGGCGGACTGGGAGACAGCACGCAAACGAAGTGGATGGTCACGCGAATTCTCTTCCTCGCGGCCGGTGTCGTGGTCTTGCTGAACACGAAACAAGGTCGCGCGGCAAAGCTCTTCGACATCGTTCTGAAGACGATGGTGGGGATGATCGTCCTATGCTTCTTTGGGGTCGTTGTGCTCTTGCTTTCGCAGGGCCAAATCGACTTCGGCAGCATCATTGCCGGTTTTATCCCCAATCCTGATCAGCTCAACCAACCCGCCGGCCAGATGACCGAATTGGTGGCGTCACTTGGCGACCAACAGCAGTATTGGACCGATGTGCTGGTTCAACAACAGCACGAAGTGATGATTGCCGCCGCCGCGACGGCTGTGGGTATCAACATGACGTTCTTGCTCCCGTATTCGATGCTCGCCCGAGGTTGGGACAAGCCGTTCCGTGGCCTGTCTCGCTTCGACCTTTGCACGGGCATGGCGATCCCCTACGTCTTGGTGACGAGCTGCGTCGTGATCGCCGCTTCGGCAACGCTGCACAACAAGATCGATGACTCTCTCGCCAGCAACGACCTCGCAACGATGCAGGAAAGTCCCTACTGGGGCAGCGTCGAGAAGATCCTGATCGCGCGGATCGACCACGAACTCGGTGACGCCGCTGAGTCGACCGCGATGGAAGAAAAACTGCAAATGGCAGCGGCACTCGATGCCGAGGAAAAGACCGTCGCACTCTCGCTCGTGAAGCGAAATGCTTTTCAGCTTTCGGACACGCTCGAACCGCTACTCGGCGAGCAGATGTCAAACCTCGTGTTCGGACTTGGCGTCCTCGGCATGG
>JBCBOT010000143.1:0-18821 GCA_039821165.1 Planctomycetota bacterium
ATCTGATGCCATGGGTGATTCGGAAACCCGGCGCATCGACTGGCCAGAGCCGTCCATCCTTTTCTCGGCAATGCTCGATCCGTCAGTCATCAATAGCGCCAGCCGCGGGAATCATCGTGGCGATCCGAACCTCGTGCATTGTCTCGCCTATCTGGAAGACGGCACGTTGATGTGAAACGTTTTTCAGCACGGGGCTTCCGTTATGACCTTCGACCTGCTCACCGATGGATAAGACCTGCTGTTTCCCTCGCACCTCCAACCAGGCTCGTGAATCTTGTCCATCGACAAGCGTCCCAATGAGCTTCACGTCGAGCTCAATTGCCGGTGTCGATTCCTTGACAGCTGGCGGAGCTTCGGGCTGAGCGACGACTGTTTTTGGCTCTTCCAACGGCCCTTGCAGGAACTTTCTCCAAACAAACTGAAAGTCTTGCTCGGACAACTTGATCTTGGTGGACTCGCCCTGAGTCTTTCGAATGACGGGCGCAGCCACTGTCATCGCGGGAACCGAATCATCAACGGGCGCAAGAAGACTGAGACCTAACAAGCAACAACCCAGGATCCCACAAGAGGCCCCGACGGCCCAAAGCCATTGACGCTTTACACGATCGCCCACGCCCGAAACTCAGTAAACGTATCCACGGCTCGTTTGATTTCCACCACGTCCCCATTCTACATAGAACGTTGGGGGCACCCGGCGATCTGATTCGCAGAAAACCCAAACGGACCAGCAATCACTGTCGGTTTGAATCCAAGAGGTTGCCTTTTCGATTTGGCTCTCCCTCAACCCCAGTTGCCCAGAAAGAGCCACCCATGGCATCGGCGGAGACTGACCACGAGCCTGGTGAAGGGCGGACGGGGCGGGGCGTCCAAATAGTCGGTTCCAAAGAAGATCGATTGTCTCTCCGTCGCATCGGGAAACGTTGAGTCGACCGTTTCCCCAAAGTGTCACCCGTTGGGTGGAAGTTGCAAGTTCACGGGCCACATGACCGCGATTCGATTGTGCAGCTGTGTAGGAGTCGACATCAAACCAATCGTCCCAACGTGTCATTGGACGATGCGAAGCCGCCTGCGAGCCATTGGGCCTGATTCCGATTGCCCCCGTACTCAAACGTTTCAGCGACTCGATTGCCTGGGCCAAGTCGTTCTCGCCCGCCACGCGAAGGACGTTCAGCTTGGCCGACTCGTCGGAAACGATCACACGATAGTCTTCGCCGGCCAGACGAATATCACGCCACAGAGTTGAGGGGACATCCGAAGAATCCACATCTTGAAGAAGGCCGGGTGCTTCGCTCAAAGCGAACCGCCGCATGCTGTAGGAAGCCCAGCGCTGACGCATCTCACGCTCTTCAGTCATGGCGGTCGTCGCCACGCGCATACTCGAATTCGCTACTCGCGCGAGAATCAGTGAGGCGACCGCGATCATCATCAACACGGTGAGTAGTAAGAATCCGCGGCGCGTTTGAGCTCGGCGAATCATCGAATCAGCAAGTCCTGATTCAGGAACATGTCTTCCGGTCCGCGAACCAATAGCCTGGCGCTCGCTGGAACGGGGCCAGGCTGGTGGGGCAATGGTTGCGCGATCCCATTGCCATCGATTCTTTCGAGCACGAATTCGGTCGGTCCGAGCCCAAGGAGCGCAGTATGCGTTCCCGCGATACGAACCAACGCGTGCTGATCGTCGGAGATCGCCTGGCAAGCGTATCCAACTCTCCGCGATGGATTCTCAATTCCCTGGTAAGGAGGCGCGTCGGTCAGCATCCACACAGTCTCGCCTTGTCGCCAAAGGCTCTCAGCAGCGAGTAAGTCGTTGCGCAAGATGTCGGCGGTGCGGCTGGGCCACGCGGGCTGTTCGAAGGATTCTGAGACCTTTGCCTGTTTTGACACACCCGAGAGTACGCCCACAAGCCCGGCGAGCAATAGCGTCGATAGAGCCAGCGCAAGCATCAGCTCGAAGAGGGTCATTCCGGTGCGACACGTATGCTGGCGATGGTTCATGAGCTTGCAATCACCTCCGCCCATGCAAGCCGCCCGCGGTTGTCCGTGCTATTTCCAAACCAGACTGAGACTTCGATGCGAATCGCGTTCTCGAGATCTCGAGCCGGCGCGGTTCGCATTCGCACGATGTAGCTGTCAGTCACTGCGGCGGCTAGTCGATCGTGATCGTTTTCAACCGCGGAGCGTGCGTGCAGTCTCGCCCGCCGCGCAGAATCAGAAAAATTGGTTCGATCAAAGTGACTTTGTGACCAGTGCGTCAGCAGTGCATCGAGTCGTCTTGTAGCTTCGCGTTTTCGCTCCGCTTGCTTTAGTTGGCTCGCGTGCTTTGACCCTGCGACCAAAACGACGGTGAGCAAGGTGCCCATCAAGGCAAGCCCCGCGATAACCTCGATCAATGTCAAAGCACGTCGACTGTGCGGTCGGTTGCGTATCACCGCTTGCGTCCTTCCATACCGAGAATAGACACCACAGAGGCACGGTCCTCCGCGACGCACGACTGGCCGGTCATCCCGAGTACGACCAACCAACGATCCGAGGCGTCCTTCTTACTCCGAATGCAGATGGCATAGGATTTTGACGAGCCCCAACGATCGATCGGGATCGAGTGCGTCCCATCTTGAGTCGAAGTCGCACCGAGAACTTCACTAATGAAAGCTGACGCGGGCACATTGAGCGGAAAGGCGAGGGATGCAATATCGCGACTCACATCTGCATTCAGGCTCATTTCTCCTGCGTTCTGATCGATCCGTAAAACGCAGCACCCGCGAGCCCTTGCTGTCTGATCCAAACTTCGACACGCTGACGCCCAGGCATCCCGACGAGCGTTTACCAGCGGACTACGAATTTGAACCGCTAAGACGCCGACAGCAATCGAGAGAATCGCCACGACAGCGAGCAATTCAATCAGCGTGAATCCTGTTCGAGGGTTCAAGAGTGGCTGCCTCAACCGATGGATGTCTGCGTCGGCTAGTCAATGACTTGGCCTGATCAGAAAAACAGTTTGTTTGAACGCGCCCTTCATCGACGACCGCACAGTTCGCTTGATGGCCTTACGCCCGCGGAGTTCGCGGCCCGTTGTGCCGCTGCAACTCCAGTCGCTGCGCGACTTCCGTCGCAGCGGCACAACGAACCTGATTTAACTACCCAAACCCTAACTTCATAACGGTGGATCAACTTTCGGGGGCATCCCACACCCAGCGGCACGTGCATCGCATGAAAATCACTTGCCAAACAGGAGCTTTTCAAGGAAACGCGTATTCCAGCCCGCGCGTTTTCGCTTGCCCTTCATGCTACCGCGTGAAGTGTCTCGTTTGAGTATCGTTGTGATGAACTTTCGGAGGAAGCTCATGTTCTCCGCCGCGTAGCCTGTTCGAATGCGACTCGCATCTTCGTGAAACACCACGTCCAGAATCCAGTGCATGCTTTCGATGCTCCAGTGACTCCGAACTGACTGTGAGAACTCTTTCACCTTTGGGCGCCGACTGCTCAGGTAGTACCGAACTTCCACTTTCTGCTCGCCTTGTGATTCGCTGATCGTAATCGCCTGGCCAATGCTCTTTGCGTCGGGCCATTGATCGGCTAAGGGCTTCATCCCCTTCGGGATCGAGGTCACTGCATAGAAACGCTCGTCGACGCGACCCCGCTTATCTTCCACTTGCTTCAGACTGCGAACCTTGGAATGACTCAAGCCGTTGTCGTGCGTCTGCTCGAAGAACGACTCGACGGCATGGCATAGTTTTGGGTGATTGTCCTTCAACGCGAACGTGTAATCGCCGCCTCCGTCAACGATCTTCCTCGCGATCGATTTCTGACAGCCAATCGCATCAATGGTGACCAGCGTGCCCTGCAGATCGATCATGTCGAGCACTTCCGGGATAGCGGTGATTTCGTTCGACTTGGAGTCGACTCGACGCTGCCCAAGCGTGACCCCCAACGTCGAAGCCCACGCGCTGACGATGTGGATCGCATTCGTCTTTTCGGCATCGCTGTAAGAACCTCGGGCGGTCTTGCCGTCAATCTGCACATTGATCGGTCCGTCAACGCTTGGAGCGGTTTGGATCTGACTGATCCATTCAAGAAAGGCAACCTGGAACTCATCCGGATTAATCAATCCAAGCACGCGACCAATCGTATCGTGCGACGGGATTCCTTCTGGGAAGTCGACGAACTCGGACAGCCAGTCTTCCTTCTCAAGTCCGAACTCCTCGATTTCGGTCGGGCCGTCGGCGCCGGCAATCACGGCAGCTGTAATCAGGAATAACAGTGAGTGAAGCGGATGCTGACACTTGCCACGCACTCGTGGATCTTCGACGCACTCAAAACACTCGTGAAACTGCACAATCTGCTGACCAACCATTGGGCTCTCCGCTCCAAGATTCAGACACCATCCGTGCCGGATCATTCGCGAGAGCCTTGTCCAAAACAACCGACTACCGAATACTTCCGTCAGATTTCATGCGATGCACCTGCACCCAGCGGAGTCCTTCTAGTCAGAAAGTAGCGGTGCACAACCACAATTTCAACTACTCGCATCCTTCAAGAACCGACCTAAATAAACCGTGTTCCTAGAATCACCTGACCAAAACCACATCATTCCATTTCGCCCACAGGAGTGTCGACCAACAAAAAGCAGTAGCAATCAGTGCAGCAGTGGCTCGTTCACGGGTGCGCATAGATTTAACACGCGGGCATACTGATCTAGCCAGACTATATGCGGCTAGCAGCAATACACACACCATGATCGAAAGGAATTTCGCCTTCAAGACGTTAATGAGCTGGTCGAACGAAAGAGAAGTCGTTGGTAGATATGCAAAGGGAAAGGCCGGAACACATGAGTACACAGCGAAATCGCCGACCCGCGTAGAAGTAAGCAGCAGTGTTAAGACAAAGATGAAAAGCAATCCGATTCCGGGGATATCCAGGACGAATTCAGGGACATACTGAGCGGCGACCTCCCTATCGACCCCACATCTTACGAACCAATCGCGCACTTCCAGGCAATTCGTTGCAAACCACGGGAAGTATCGCAAGCCAATCGCGCCCAAGACGGCATTTAAGGGAATACTCAGCGTCAACAAGACTGGAAACAACATCAGTTCAAGCATCGAAAATTGTCGTTTCAGAAGGCGGTCTTTCACGAAGATATCTCTCGCAGTATGCCAATACTAAACATCGTTGACCACACACTCAGCAATGGTGAGCCAGTCTCCCGCAAAACTCTTCAACCAACTTGCACCTGCGCTAGTCGCTATCAGAATCCTTTGAGTTGCCGACATAAAAAGATCGCTTCCAGTCCATGACTTCGGGTCGAAAGTCACATTCCATTTGCGTGTCGCGCGATCTCTGACTGATGTCGTAACGCCGCCTTCTGGCAACTGAAGCTCCCACAACTCCCCAATTTGCTTGCTCGCAACCTCGGAGTGTGGCTGATCAAGGATGTGCCCCTCGACCGCCCCGAGAAACTGCTCTGGTACGACACCGGACCGATCCAACCCCTCCCAGTGGACAACGGGTGTATGGTGCTTGACGACTGGGAGGAACGAACACCCACGAAATCGCTGTTGAAATGCCAGCTTGAACTCGCCTGTTGCGATTACGCCTTTGCTGGGAAACGAAATTGGAGGGACAAAAGGCCCAGATCTTTCAAGTATAAGCCTTCCCTGGCTATCACGCCCACGGCGAGTCAGCCCAGATGCAAGGATCCTTCCGCAGTCTCCCCAGAACACTGCTGGTCCGACAGTAAAGAAATTCATGGCAGTTTCGAACACTCCGCAAACAAATTACGAAGCGCCATATAATTCGGAATGTTATTAGGAATGTCTTCAAAACCAGCACATGCGAGTGCAACCCTAATCGATGATGCAAGGTCTTGACAGTTCGACCGACGAGGCTGGTGCCTAAACCTGCGGAGAAATTGATCAACCTTCCTCAGTTCTGGCTCGCAAGACTTGCCCGAACAGGCGTTTGCCCACTTTCCCCCTGCAATGAGATAGCCGAACGCAGTGATAACTGCACCGCTTTTGCCCAAGAGTTTTCTCCATTCCTTACCGTTTTTCCGGAAGTATTCGTAGGTATATCTCTTGGTCGCAGGTCTGCCATGTTTGTAAAGGTCCTCATAGTCGCTCCGCATGTCCTCAAGAAACGCCAGGATCTCTTCTTTTGTGGCATTTGGATGGTGGGCAAAGAACTCGTACCAATCGGCATTGTACCCGCGGGGGTGCACGCCATCTGGTCCTGTGTGGTACGGCTGCGGAAGCATATGGCCATATTCGGGCGCGTCAATATCTAGCCCAGCCTCAATGAACTCATCCTCAAACTCAACTGGCAGTTCGTGATGCCAGTGCCATTTCCATAGTCCAAACGGATCGAGATCCGACATTCCAAAGTAAGCATCGTAGAGCGATGGGCCATCGACGAACCCACCCGGGTCTCGAGAACAGAACCGCCCCAGTGACGGACTGTACATTCGAGCACGAAAGAAGTACAAATGGAGCGCGTCGTCCCATTCTCGCCCCGTGTAGCTGTACCTATTGCCTTCAGCAGTTGACGAACGACTGACTCCGCTTTCGTTGAAAATCAGCTGCGTTCCGTATGCCGTGTAGGCGTATCGCTCTTTCAATCCGCCACTTCCGTCGGTCAAGGCAATTATGCTGTACTGCTGATTTCGATGATAGTAAGTAAGGCCTCCGGTACCACCACGCATGATTGGCTCATCGATGTAGGTGCCGTACGCATAAGTATACAAAGGGTTGACCGCAGCCGCACCAACCGTATAGTCCGCTACAGTCGTTTGCCCTGCTTGGACGTATACTTCGTTTGTATTTCCGTCATCTCGGCCGACCCTCCTGCCGTGTGCATCAAATCGATAAGTCACATCAGCGGTCCCATCGTTGTCAACATCAGCTGATGATAATCGGTTATCAAAATCCCAGGATAACGACAGCGGGTCAATTCCAGCGTGAAGTGAGGCTGGGATCAGCGTCATATTTCCTTTCACATCATGCTGAAACCCTCCGCTCGTGATCTCGTGAGCAGGATTATGGGAGCGTGTTGTGACGGCCCCATTCTCGATAAAGCTATTCCAGTCACCGACCGGCGTCAGGCCCCAGGATTGGTCGAGGTTGGTGTCATCTCGCTCCCAGTTGACTAGCTGGTCATCATCGTTGTGGCCCATTGTGCCGACATCAAACCCGTAACCACTCATCGTTCCGGTGATAGTTTCACGAGTCTTATTCTTATTGGCGTCCCACCCGTAGCTGAGGTTGCCGATTGCAGCACCGGCGAAAACAATGCTTACGAGAGTGTTATCGCTATTGTAGGCACGCGTTTCACTCACCCCGTTATTATAGGTACTTGTCAGCATTCGCCCCCCATCGTCGTAGGTTCTAGTATCAATCGTAGTTGAATTGTACTTTACGCCGCTCAGTAGACCACGATCGGTATACAGCCGGTCTATTACCGTCCCATCCGGATACGTCAACTTCGAAACCCGACCCACATCGTCATAGCCAGTGGTTGTCGTGTACGTAACGCCGTTGGATACCAGGGACTCAGTTGATATACGCCCTGCGGAGTCATACGTGAAGACTACTGTGTTAAGATAGCGTCCAGAAACGGCGGTGAGCATCCGTCCCGCGCTGTCGTAAGTGAACAAATCGGTGTCGGCGATTGTGCCCCCGGGACTATTCGCTGCCGTGCGGTAATCGCGCGAGGCCAATCGACCAGCGAGGTCGTAGCTGTAGCTGACGGTATCTCCAAGCTGGTCCGTCTTTCGGGTAACTCGACCGATCGGATCGCGCGCGTAGCTGACCGGTGTGGTCGTGTTAGGGTGGGTTTCGGTCAGTTTCCGCCCGGCAGCGTCGTAGCTGTAAACGGTCGCCTCGGGTCCGGACGGTTGGTCATCCACTGCATCGGAATCGGCTAAACGCTCTAGTTCACCCGTTCGGAGATAGGTGAACCGAGTCTCGCCTCCCCTGCGATCCACCTTTTTGATCAGGCGTCCGCGTGCGTCAAAGGTGTAGGTGGCCGCGTTGCTCTTCGCGTCCGTTGCGGCAATCCTGTTGCTGGCTTTGTCGTAGCTGCTGGACGTGACGTCACCTACTGTGTCGGTGCACTGAACATTGCGTCCCAGATTGTCGTAAACGCAGTCTTGACCTGCGCCGTTGGGGTCACGAACGGAAAGTTGATTGCTCGCGGCATCATACGTAAGACTGACAATTTCCCCGAGTTCGTCGGCGCCTTGAATGCGCCGCCCCAAAGCGTCGCTAAGCGACTTCCGGGATTTCCCCATTGCGTTGACTTGTTCCGCTACCAGCACTGTTCCGTAACCAGCAACAATACTGGTGGTGTCAAGAGCTCGGCAGCTCCAGGTGATAAGTGAATTGTCGCTCCTATTAACCATGCCGCTCATAATTATACGACCACTGGCATCAGAAATTGAGAATCGAACTTCACCTTCGGCATTGATCGCCACCCGAGCGCTTCCGGGTGAGTCAGTATCAAAGGAAACTCCTGCTCCGCCGTTAACAACCGTCTGGGAGAGTTTTGTCAGTGCGGCATTGAGACTGACTGCCGAGCCGATCGGCGGCGTAGCGCCTATGGTGCTATCGAGGCCGGAATTGTCGTTGAGATTTTCGTCATACAGGTATTGCTCGGTGAGGCCTTCGGTGGCGGCGACACCGCCTAGGCCCGCGATCGGTGGATCACTTGAATCCACGACACCGCGGGCGCTGAGCCAAGTCGTTTGAGCGATTGGACGACCTCGCCCGTCGTACTTGGTTGTTACTTCCCGATAGGTCTTAGCGTCGACTGGGTTTTCCAGTGAACTGGTGTGGCTGGCGTAGTCTCCAATTGCGGCAGAATGGGCGGTCCTGCCAGCTGAATCCCTTCGCACGATGGTGCCGTCGCCGAGTGGATTCTCCGACGCGGTCACCTGACCGCAACATTCGCTGTAGTGCGACTTCCATACCTTGCCGCGGAAGTCGGTGTGTTTGATGCGGCGTCCTGCAAGATCGTATTCAAAGGACTCTGTCGCGGCTTCGCTTGTTCCTGGTGCTTCGGTGTGAGTCGCGACGAGTCCTCGATCGGTAAACGTCCAGGTCTCTTTCGCTTTCAGATAACCCTCCGAATCTGAGACGTCGAAGTATCGCGGGGACCGGAGTTCGGTCACGTTGTCGTTGAGGTCGTAGAGCGTCTCGGTCTTGGCGTCGATCGTTGCAACAGCCTGCGTCACAGTCGTCCGGCGCCCGCGACTGTCGTAAATATAGTCGGTGGGGATGTCACGAGGATTAATTGAGCGCTGCACCGTGCCATCGTCGTTGTAGATGGTATCAGTGAGGACAAAGTCAGCGTTCGGGGTGAGGTCGCGTACCTCGAGGAACACTTCCGCAAAATCCGCAACCGAGTATTCTGGCACCGCTCCCATAACCGTACGGATCCGTCGCCCGTTGGTAGCGTCGTATCCGTAGTAAGTTTTTCGCCCATAGGGATCTTCGACCGCGAAAAGCTGATTGTCTTCGTAGGTTAGCGTCGTCTTGAGCGACTTTCCTGCGACGGGTTCTTGCTCGCTCTGGATCTGCCGCGCACGGAAGTCATAGACATAGCTGGACTTGGCTCCGGCGACGGAACTGGTCAACACTTCCTGCCTACCGTTGAGATACGTGACAGCTTTCGTCAACGCGATCTCGGGCGTCGCCGTTTCTGTCGTGCCGTCCATCTGTGCCGCCGCTTCCACCACCTGAATCAATCGATCCGCGTCGTCGTAGTCGTACGTCGTCACCACACCAATTCGGTTGATCGACTTGGCCAGCAAGCCGCGCTCGGGTCCTGTCGTGTGATAGACCAGCCTCTCCGTCGTCCCATCGTCGTAGAGCGTGCTGATCAGTCGCTGGCGGCTGTCGTAGAAGAACTGCACCTCGTGCCCCATCGGATCGATCACTTTTGAAAGTCGATCGCTACTGTCATATACTCGTTCCCACACCGGACGCGTGCCGCCGCTTGTGTCTGCTGGTAGCTTGACCTTCGTCAGCCGGTGATCCGTGTCGTATTCATAATCCGTGGCATTTCCAAGCGGGTCGATCTCCTTTGCGAGACGCCCCGTTCCATTTCCACTGGTGTGATACTGCCATTCCGTCTTGGCATATTCTGCGGTTTGAACATCGTTGGTCGCGCACCGGTCGTACGCACTCGGGCCGCTGGAGTAGGGTGGCGGTGTCGCAGTATTGCTTGGGTCATCCGTCAACCCAACCTCTTTCGTCAGCATCTGCCCCGAGGAGTTATACGTGTACTTCGTCACGTGCCCCATGCGGTCGCGATGACGTGTGATTTGGTGCAACGAGTTGTAGCACCAAGCCTCGAATGTGTTGTCCGCATAGACCGAGAAGATGCGATCTCCCACTGAGTCATAAGAGTGGTCCACGCGAGTGCCGTTCGCCGCGATTGTGAACCCAGGACGGCCATCGATCACGCTATTAAACAGGCCCTGGAACAGCTCGGTTGAATCCTCCAGGTCACCAGTGCGGGTTACAGTGTTCGGGCCGAACGTCAACGTCCAGTCTTCGAAGTATCGTTTGGGAGCGAGGCCACCGGCACTACCTCCAAGCGTCTGGAAGTTGACGCCCGCGTAAAGAACGCCCTGTCCCTCGTAGACGATCGTTTCATAGCCCGTCCCGTACCCACTCACTTGGCCTTCTTTGAAGGTCGCATACGTCACTTCGTCTTCGCCATTGATAACGACACGGCAAAGGCCCACCGAAGTCGGCACCACAGTGCCGTTTATCGTCCCGACGGTGCCCGACAAGATCACCGTTTTCCGGCGACTTCCTGGCTGGGCTCCAAAGTCTTCGACTGACATCTTGAAGAGCCCGCCCAGAGAGGAGCTGTAATCAAAACTGCTGATTGCGCCGTCGGAGTATTCGATCTCACTCAGCATTCCGCCGGCATATCGATAGAGCACCTGGCTGGAATCGGGCAACGTGACGTCCTCGATCACCCAATTGCCATTCTCTTGTGTTGTTTTGTAGTCAAAGGTTAGCGTGTTGCCGAGGTTGTCGGTAACCGTGTCGATCTGCCACTGGCGGGAGGGAGATGCCGTGATCTCCGCTGCCGTCCAGGCCTTGTAGGTGATTGAATAGCTACCGCCTTCGGGGTTCTCCATCTCCACTAAGCGGCCATCCGATGGATGATGCTGCAGAGGGTCCCAGCCGAAAGGCTCATCGACCACGATCAATTCGAACAGCAGAGTGCTGCCGTCGTTACGATGGAGCTTGGCATACTGAGCGCCGGGAAACTTGGCTGGTGAACCAGACGCATTCACCGGATTCATACTGCCATCGAGCATCTCCAGCTTTTCACCACGCCAACGCTGCTGTGGCACGAGCGTGTTGCCGCTAAGGAAGTCAAAGTTCATTGGCGCAGGCTCGTCCGGTACCGACATCCAAATCGCCGTCGTGTTGCCATCCCAACTGCCGAGCGGATTATCCGGGTGCCAGTAATCCCAGTTCGGCGCAGCCCAGGTGTTGGCGCCGTTCTTCTCGAGTCGCAGCCGGTAGTCAAAGGAGTTCGCCACGCCCTGACCGAAGCCACCGGCGTCGGTGAAATCACGCGACCGATGAAAACGTCGCAAACTCATCGGTGAATTGATCACGCGAGAACAGTCAGTTGCAATGTGGTTGTAGCTATAGACTCCGTTCTCCACATACGACCAAGCATCCCCAGAACGGAAGTCACCACAGGAGCACGGGGCGCAGACCTTATCGCCGCTGTCAGCAGCGGCCTCAAAGATACTTTGCGATTGTGACCCCGAACAAGTGATGCAGCCTCCCTTGGCAGTCACAAAACTTGAACCACCACCGAAGGCCATAACCGGGTTCGTGGCACTGCCGCCAAACGCCCCCACAACCCCTCGATCGCTCACAACGCGATTCCCGTCCCCGGAAACCTCCTCCCCGCCATCGCACTTAGAACATGGCACGCGTGGAAAGCAGTGATACGTCGGGTCATTGCCGGCGTTGGTCTCTGCCTCCTGTGCCGTAACGTACTGACCGTTGGCAACCAATTGAGGATTGACCTGCGCGAAGGCGTCTTCCGACACCAGGGCGAGGAAGCAAGCCGTCGCCGGCACAAGCAAACGCATCGATCGCTTCAGAGAATTCATAGCGATGCCTCCGTGGAAGAACCTGATTCGGGAATCGAACTGGTTGATTGTGTAATCGGAAAGTCAACATAAACACCGAAACGGACACGTTCGGTCGCAACCGGCGATGCCGCCAAGATGTTGATCAGACCCATCGTGCCGGACACGCCGGCAAAGTTTGCCGACGCGATCCCGTTCTCGTCTGCGGAGACGCTGATCACGGCTAAGCCGTTTTCAAAGCCGGCTGAGTCGAACGAAACAAATGTGACTGGCATACCGGGCAGCGTTTTGACGCTCAGCCGCACAGCTTCACCCTGCTTAACACGGTGGCGATGCTCCGATGCCGCCTTGAGTACCGGAACGCCTTCGCCAGGCTGAGCGGATTGCCATACACGTCCCGGCACGTGCAATGAGACATACGCGTCTGGATCCTGCTCGTAGGCTAAACGATCAAACGGCTCAGGCTTTACAAAGGGATTCAACCGTTCTGGGTTTGAGCCCGTTCGAGCTGCCTCAAGAATGGAGTCGACCGCTGGGTTATCCCCCTCTTTCAAACCGGGCGTCTTTCCAGGGAAAAGAGCGAAGTCCTGATCGACTTCATATTTCTCGTCACGATCCCATATGCGTTTTATGTCCGACACCGGACGCATCACGCCCCCGACCATGGTCATCTCGGGACCCTTTGACGAATCTACGTCCGGGGCATCTTCCTGTGCGAGGCGCATCTCAGGACGGGAAGCCATGTAGCCTCCGATCGCAACCAACGCCACGGTCACCACACCCACGATGACCAAGGGGGCAATCGAATTCTGTTTGGGTTCGTTCATTGAATCGTTTCTCCCTTGCTAAATCGAGGTCGCAATAACGCCAAGCCGTGTTGAGCTCGAAGTGAGTTGGCTTGCGCGAGATTCAATCGATAAACGAGCATCGAATGCCCGATTTCATCGACCGGTTTCGCATCGCTAAAGTACTGGTAAGCCCCCGGCTGTGAGTACAGAAAACGCACATCTCCAGTGCCTGAGGGTATGGGCATCGGTTGGCCGACGACGAGATTCTTGCTGATCACATGCCAGCCCGGTTTTGGGCCACGGATCTCCGAGCGATTGAGGAGGCTCGGGGAAGAGTTCAGCGGCGGTGGGACTTCATAGTCGAGCCCTACCCAAACAGGATCGATGCAACCGCAGTAGCCGAGATGCAACGTTTCTCTTGCCTCCGGGTGCTCGTCAACCCAATCACGCACTAGCCCGAGATCTTGCCCCCAATCAACGTTCGCATCTGCAAGCACTTGATAGCCTTGACTTGGCCCACCGGCTATCTCGTTGAAATAGCTTAGGTGGTTTGGCGTATTGCAAATCGAAACAAGCGACAGCCACGCCACCGAAACGACCGCGAGCCAGCGCCATCCCCGGCTCCGAGGTGCATCCTTCGCCTCAATCAAACGCCCGACATACGATGCCCAGACGAACAAAAAGGGCAAGGCAGGCAGTGCATACCGAATGAAACGGTTCATTCCGATGCAAAGGCTTGCACAAGCAAAGAACGCTAATGCGGGAAACCACAAGCAAAGGACTCCGAGCAAACGGTTTCGAGAAGGCCGCCACTGGGTTGCTGCAATGCTGCTCACGCCCAAGAGCAGCCAGACGGGAAGGGGGACCTTCACCAGGTAAGCGACGAGATAGTAGTGATACCAGCCGAGCTGCTTCCATTCCCCGAAAAGATAGCTTTGCCAGCCAGGATCGTAGGCACCTCGTTCGAAGTCGCGGTTTTGGATATCGAGTCCGATCATGAAATTCTCTGGCAACGGCAGCGGCAGTGTTCCCAGGAACGTTTCAGCGAAACGGTTTTCAGGAATTGCCTCCAAACAACACTCGCCCACGCCTTGACTCGTTTGGTCAACCGAGCTTGACCCAAGTTGCGGAACAGGCTCCGGCGGAGTAGCGGCTGAGTCGCCCAAGTCGGCCGACGGACTTGGCGATGATTGATCCTCTTTGGCGATCACATACGGCGAATGTCCCGTCAGCCGTGCGCTAACGAAGCGGTACTCGCCAAGCTTGCGCAAAGAGCCTGCGAAGCCATAAAACGCGTTGATAGCGAAGAACACTCCGAAGCACGTGACAGTAAGCTTGGCAAGATGCGGCCACTGAATTCGCTCAAACAAAGTTCGCCGCGTCTGCGGCGCCGACACCGCAAATACCAGGGATGAAAACAACCAAATTGCCACAAAGAGCGGTGGCAAAAAGATCCAGATACTCTTGCTCAGCGCGGCACAGGCCGTCGCGGCCGTCAATGCAAGTGTCCAACTCCAACTCGTCTCTCGAAGCCAACGCCAAAACACGTAGGTGCAACCGATCAAGCCCACTGTGGAAGCTAAGTCGGGCGCGATGACCGAGCCATAGGCAAGGATATTTGGTGAGAACGTCCACAGGGCGAGTGAGATGACGCCGGCGGTTTCCCCAAACAGGTCCCGCGCCCAGAGAAAGCAGCACCATCCACCCAACAAGCAAACTGGAACCAGAGCCATCCTAGCGACGAAGAAGTGAAAGAAGCTCGATTCTCCATTGAGCTCAACCATTCGCCGACCAAGGAAAACCTCGCTGCGGAGCCGCGGGTCGTTACGGTAGTAGCTCCAGTCCATTTCTGGTTTGCAAAGAAAGTACACAGGAGCGGCTGCGATAGTCCGAACTAACGGAGGGTTGACGCTGTACAGCTCAAACCTACCAAGCTCCCAATGAGACAGCCCCGCAGCCAAATGCCCCACCTCGTCCCAAGTCGGACTGTGGACCTTCGCTGAGTGTGTGAGAAGTGCAGCCTGGATGCCCATAAGGACAAGCACACTTCCAACGAGTGTTCGCCTCGACACCGTTACATACCCGCCTAATGGGATGAGTCAGATAAGCGGCGGCAATGCTAACGGTTGAGAGAGGCAAGTCAATCAAATTTCGACGGTAGTTTTGATCAACAATGGCATATCGAAATCGTTCGCCAAAGAACGTTCACTATGGACGTGGCGTCAGCGTCTTTCAATTGAGCAAGGGAAAGTCGCGGTGGTGCACAACAGGCATGAGCTTGGTTCCGACGACTGTTCAGTGGTCATCGACGTTGAAATTTTTCTTCGCTGAATCCGCTACTAATGATCCTTGAGCGTGACAAATTCCAGTCGGCATCGCACAGAAATTGTTTGTGTTCCCGAATCGAGTGATGGTAGACTCGAAGAGGCTAGGCTAGGAACCCTGGAGAGTTCTTTGGATTGGTTGGCGTGCGACTCGTTTCTACAGCAGTTCCCAATAGAGTTCTGCCGACGACATCAGGTCTTTGTCGCAACCAACGACAAGGGCCAACGCCGAGTGCTGGTTTCTCAAGCTCTGCAGAAACCGCACGTTGCAGACAACATCGGCCGCATCCTTGGCGAACCACTACCGACGGTTCTTGTTGATGCCGACGAACTCTCCTTACTAATCAACACGGCATACGAATCCACCGCAGCTCAAGCATCGGTTGTCAACGATGCGGTATCGCTGAATGATCTTCTCGGAGAAGCGCAACATAGTGCGGAAGACTTGCTCGAGTCGGATTCACGCGGGCCTGTAGTTCGCCTCGTCAACTCGCTCTTGCTTGAAGCCATCAAGAAGCGGGCCTCGGACGTGCATCTCCAACCCTTCGGTGAGTCACTGAGTGTCCGTATGCGAATCGACGGTGTCCTCACGGACGTCCTGGAGATCCCCAAAAACATCCAAGAAGAGGTGGTGAGCCGGTTAAAAGTCGCCGGCCAAATGAACATTGCTGAAAAGCGGCTCCCACAGGACGGGCGCGCAACCGTCTGCGTGGGAAAACGGGTGATTGACTTGCGTCTCGCTTCGATGCCAACGAGTTTCGGGGAGAGAATGGTCGTGCGTCTGCTCGACAAAAGCGCAAGACTGTACGCCCTTCCCGAACTTGGAATGGACGATGACACACTCGCACGCTTCCGCAATGCAATTCATGCCGAGCATGGACTCATTCTAGTGACGGGCCCAACCGGAAGCGGGAAAAGCACAACGCTCTATGCCGCGCTAAACGAGTTAGACACACAGACACGCAATGCAGTGACACTGGAAGATCCGATCGAATATCAACTCGACGGAATCAGCCAAACACAAATCAACACAAAAAAGGGCATGACGTTTGCAAGCGGCCTTCGAAACGTGCTTCGCCAAGACCCAGACATTATCATGCTAGGTGAGATCAGAGACGAAGAAACCGCCGTGATGGCCGTTCAGTCATCGTTGACCGGACATTTGGTTTTCAGCACGTTGCACACGAACGATGCTGCAAGTGCTATCACTCGGATGCTCGATCTTGGGATTGAGCCGTACCTCGTTTCAAGTAGCGTGCTAGCGGTGCTCGCCCAACGACTCGTCCGGAGAATTTGCGTCGACTGCCATCGCTCGCCCACCGGACGCGCATCATGTGAGACCTGTGGCGGAACCGGCTATCATGGTCGTGAAGTCACGTGCGAACTCCTCGTGATAGACGATGAAATCCGCAACCTGATTCAGTTGCGAAGTCACTCGTCCGAAATTCGTGACACTGCAATACGGTCAGGAATGCGACTGCTTCGTGAGGTGGGAATGCAGAAGGTTGATGCTGGAATCACGACACTTGATGAAGTCGAGCGAGTAACCCGAAGAACGGCTCTCTGATGGCGACCTTTGCTTATCGCGCGTTCGATCGCTCCGGGAAACGCCAAAAAGGGACGTTGACCGCTTCGAGCGGCAAGCACGCTCGGCAGCAACTACGTGATCAAGGGCTTCGTGTCGAAAGTGTCACCGAGCGGTCTGGGGCCACGAAGAAACTTGACTCGGTTTCATATCTTTCGACGAAGCGCCGCTATCACCGCGACGTCAGTACAGCCATGCGTGAGATCGCAACGCTATTGCAGGCTGGCATTCCGTTGGTCGAATCACTTGACTCGGTCGTCGCACAGTCCAAGGGTGGATTTCGTGCATGTGTCGTCAGCATTCGCGATCGTGTCTCAAGTGGGACCAACCTCGCCGATGCAATGTCCGAAGAAAACGGTGTTTTTGATCAGATGATCGTTGGTATGGTGCGTGTCGGGGAGCACACCGGAAATCTCGATGAAGTGTGTGAGCAGATTGCCGAATTTCGCGAACGAAGTGGTGAGTTGAAGGACCGTGTCGTCTCAGCACTCCTCTACCCAGCGATGATCCTGGCAGTGAGTCTCGCTGTGACAATCTTCTTGATGACTGTCGTGGTTCCCATGCTGCTTGAGAATCTTGTCCAACTCGGGCGTCCACTTCCAACTCCAACGCTGATACTCAAATGGATTAGTGATACGCTACTCAATTACGGCCTCTACGGTCTCGTGTCCGTGGCCACTGGGATCGTTCTTGCCGCAGCATTTTGCTCCACACCAGCGGGGCGCAATCGAGTTGACGCCTGGGCAATCCGTACCCCCGTCGTTGGGGACTTGATTCGAAAGCAATCACTCAGCCGGATGACGTTGATCGTGAGCACTTTGCTACGTAGCGGAGTCGAATTGGTCGAGGCGCTCAAGATCGCGGAGCGATCATCAACTAATTCCGTTCTGACGACGGCATTGAACTCACTCCGCGACGATCTCGAGGCTGGACGTGACCTTCGAGAAGCTGCTTCCCAACACGCCATCTTTCCACACTCGCTGGTCCAAATCCTTTCACTTGGCCAACAGAGCGGCCAACTTGAAAAGATGCTGGACCGTGTTGGACGCGACTACGATCGACAAGCTGAACTCGTGGCGGGGCGCCTCACCACGGTGATTGAGCCTGTACTCATCTTGCTACTTTCGGTTCTTGTCGGATTTATTCTCTTTGCGACGATCCTTCCCATCCTGGAGGCTGGAAATGTCCTGGCAAGCTGAGAACGGGCGTCGCCACATCAAAATCGCTAATCCGAGACATGCGTTCACTCTCATGGAACTTATGGTGGTGATCGTAATCATCGGGCTCATTTCCGGAGTGGTGACGGTCAGCGTCCGAAGCTACCTGATCCAAAGTAAACAGCAGGTCGCAAAGCTAGAGATCAGCAAGATCTGCCAAGCTCTCGAGACGTTCTACACGACGTACGACCGGTACCCCAGCAACCAGGAAGGACTCACTGTCCTTGCCACGCCAAGCGATGATTTCGCTGAGGGTATCCTCGCTTTCCTCCCAGCCGATCCTTGGGGCAATCCCTACGAGTATGTTAGCCCCGGCAGGGAACGCCCCTACGACGTGACTTGCTACGGTGCCGACAGCCGTGAAGGTGGAGCTGGAGCCGCGAAAGACATCACGAGCAATGATCTAGCAACCCCCAAGACGCAACGCTCGCCGTAGTCAACTAGCGGCGAGCCCTAACTAAATTGTGGGTAGGTGCCTCATGACATGCAATTGCTAGTTGAGCCGGTGGGTTTGCCGTGCCAGTCTGGCGTTCAATGCCACAGCTCCTCTTACCCTTAGATTTTTGTTTCGATGAAGACAACGTTAACAGGCGTGGCGCAAAGCTTGTTCTCTCAAAAAATGAGTTCGAAGCGAGAACTCTTCGGACATTCAATGCATGTTCGGACTGGCTTGACGGGAATCGCGGTGCCTATCGCTTCGATGCAGAGAGGCACGGTGTCTTTGACAGAACGCCGTGCGAATGGACTGGCACATTTGCAGACGGAGATCGAGTGAGACTC
>JBCBOT010000144.1:0-18695 GCA_039821165.1 Planctomycetota bacterium
TCGGCGATGTCGGTCGAAAACTTCACACCGCTCGCAGTCGCAACGACCAAGTCAGTACCGATGCTCGGATGTGGATCCGTGAAGCGTTGGATGACGTCGACACATTGCTTTTGGAACTCCAGCGAGCATTTCTCGGTCGCTGCGAAGATGATTTTGATGTCGTTCTTCCCGCCTACACGCATCTACAGCGTGCACAGCCCGTTCTGGCACCGCATTACTGGCTGGCGTACATCGAGAAATTCGAGCGAGACCGTCAGCGTCTCGCCGATTGCCGCTCCCGCGTCAATCAATGCCCGCTAGGCGTCGCCGCGGTTGCCGGAACAACACTGAACATCGATCGTGAACTCACGGCCAAGACATTGGATTTCCAAGGGATCACGGCCAACAGTCTCGACACGAGTAGCGATCGGGACTTTATTCTCGAAAGTGCATTCGTTCTCTCGATGATCGCGTCACACCTCAGCGGCTGGGCCGAAGAATGGATCTTGTGGAGCACCGTCGAATACAACTTCATCAAGCTGCCACAACAATTTTGCACGGGCAGCAGCATCATGCCTCAGAAGGTGAACCCGGACACACTCGAGCTGACGCGTGGAAAATCAGCACGCGTGATGGGGAACCTGCAAACGCTCATGTTGTTGGTGAAGAATCTTCCACTGGCATACAACCGGGATCTCCAGGAAGACAAACCACCGTTGTTTGATTCGTTCGACACGGTGATCGCAATGTTGCAGCTTGCCGTCCCGATCGTCGCCGATAGCGAGCTGCGCCGGGAGGCAATCGCGGCCCGCATCGAGGAGGGCTACCTCGACGCGACCACTCTCATGGAGTGGTTGATCAAAAAGGATGTCCCTCAGCGTACCGCACACCACGCGGTCGGCGCGATCGTCGGCGAGGCCATGGAGCGTGGCGTGACCCTCTCGGAATTGCCCCTTGAAGTCATGCAAGGTCACGCTCCCGCTGTCGACGAATCGATCCGTGACGTTTTGGGTGTCCACAACGCCGTTGCCGCATTCACCAGCTACGGCTCGACGGCACCCGATCAAGTGCGCTCGCAGATTGAACGGTGGAGCGGCCGCCTGTCAAACGAGTGAGCTTTCCGCGCACTTCGGGTTGTGCCGAAACCGAAGACTCGCCCGCCACACCCAGCGTGTACCTCATCATCATGTTTCCACTTCGTTGCACGGTCCGAAACTGCGATCAATTGCTGACCCTAGGTGACCGCGGATTGACGTGTCCGGCGGGTCATCATTTTGACCGTGCCAAAGAGGGTTACTGGAACCTACTCCAACCTCAAGATCGAAAGTCTAAGCATCCGGGCGACACCGACGAAGCGGTATTAGCGAGACAACGTTGGCTTGAGCGAGGTCACATGGAGGGTCTTGTCGAGACGCTGTGTCCGTGGATCAAAGATCGATCACCCGCGATCGATCTTGGTTGCGGCGAAGGCAGCTTCGGAAGAGCGTTCTTTTCGGATTTCCCCGAAGCGTTTTGCGGGATCGATCTCTCGAAACGTGCGATCAAGCTAGCTTCGCGCGCGTGGCGCGAATCGACCTGGGTGCTCTGCAACGCCGATCGCACGCTGCCGGCCGCCGACCATTCCGTGGGATGCGTTCTTTCGCTGTTTGGTCGTCGGCCTGCCGAGGAAATCAAACGCGTGCTTTCGGCGGATGGAGTCGCCGTGGTGGCGATCCCCGGCGAAGACGATTTGATCGAACTTCGTGAACACGTCCAACAACAAGGCCAACGACGCAGTCGCTGGGAGGGTGTTGTCGATGAGTTCAGCCATGCCGGATTGAAGCTTCTTGAGCATCAACGTTGGCAACAGCGAGTTCTTCTTCAAGCGGATGCGATCGCCGATGCGCTGGCGATGACGTATCGCGCCGTTCGTCATTCGCAGCAGGCGAAACTCCAGACACTCGTTGAGACCGAGGTCACGTTGGCCGCCGACCTGATGCTGTTTGCCAGTGCTTCATAGCGGCGTCCGAATCGCGATTGCAACGTGGTAATGGTGTCACAACCGACTTGACGGGCTTCCTCAGCCGGTTCGGAGGCCGATCACGCATTCGCGTCATGTTGGCGGTTACACTCGGTGACTCGCTTTCGTTGTTTCGGGGATCGCGCCGGTGCCTCTAGAAGTTCGTCGTGGTTTTGTGATCTTTGCTGCCGGCTTCGTCATCTTGGCGTTGATATGGGCGGTGCGGCTGGACCACGTTCCCCCCGCAGACTTCGCGTTTCAAAACGGTACCGAACCGAGAACGATCGATCCCCATCGTGCCAATGGCCAACCGGAGGGTCGAATCGTCTTCGAACTCTTCGAAGGGTTGCTGCGGATGTTGCCGGAGGGCGAACCGGACCCCGAGACCGGCCTCCAAGCGTTGACGCCACAACCGGCGATGGCTGAGTCCTGGGAGATCAGCGAAGACGGCAAGACGTGGACGTTTCACCTCCGCGATGACATCTTTTGGAACGACGGGTCGCCGGTTACCGCACACGATTTTGCCTGGTCTTGGACGCGGATGCTGCACCCCGCGACGGCCTGTGAGTACGGCTACTTGATTTATGAGGTCCACCTCGCCGAGCAGTATCAAACGTCGCAGGTCGCGATCGGCGATCCGGTGGAAGTTGAACTTTGGGACCGGCCGGGAGAAACGCCGACCAGTGAAGCCAACGTCCAACACTTTCCTCGAGGCACGATCTGCTACGGAATACTTCGCAACATTGAGAAACCACCCGAGCCCAAGTTCGAGGACGGCGTTTCGGAGAACGAACGCGACAATCAACTCGCGATGTGGGAGGAACGCTGGGTCTACGAAGTCGAGACTGTGAAGGAAGACCCCGACGGCACGATTGACTGGGGCGAAGCGGGAGAGTTGAGACGCTTTTCGATTTCCGACCAGGTCGCTAGCTCTCCATCGGTCGAACGAACCCATGGAGTTCTCGTTCCCTTCTCCCAACTCGGCGGCGCGCAGGCGGTCGATGACAAGACCTTTGTCGTGACACTCAACAACGCTGTTCCTTACTTTCTCAATCTGGTTGCCTACTACCCACTGTTCCCGGTGAACCAAGCCTGCGTCGAGAAGCACGGGGCACCCACGTGGACCAAGCCGGAGAACATCGTCAGCAACGGACCCTATCAACTTCGGTTCCGTCGACTTCGCGATCGAGTCCGCGTCGAAAAGAACCCGAAGTACTACAAAGCGGACCAAGTGAGTTTTAAGACCATCGACTTTGTCTCGCTCGAAAGCCAAAACACCGCGATGAACATGTATGAGACGGGACAGTTGCAGTGGGTCTACGATCTGCCGACCTCGGTGATCGAAGAGCTTCGTCAGCGAGAGGACTTTCACAGTGCTCCGAAACTCTCGGTCTATTTCTACAAGCTCAACAGCGATGTGCCCCCGTTGGACGATGTCCGTGTCCGGCAGGCGATCAGCATGGCGTTGAATCGTAAACAGATCGTCGAAGAAGTCACCAAGATGGGCGAACTGCCGGCGCTCTCGGTCGTGCCGCCTGGAATCCCAGGTTACATCAGCGCCCAGGGCCTGGCGGAGAATGTCGATCGCGCCAAACAGTTGCTCGCTGAAGCGGGCTACCCTGGTGGCCGTGGCTTTCCAAAGATGTCGTTGCTGTACAACACCAGCGAACGCCATCGACCGATCGCCGAAGTGATTCAGCAACAGCTGCAAAACAATCTCAACATCAAGATTGAACTTAAGAACATGGAATGGGGTAGCTTCCTGGACACCATCCAACAGGAAGAATACGAGATGGCACGATACGGCTGGGTCGGCGACTATCCCGATCCCAACACGTTTCTCGACATCTGGGTGACCGACAATCCGCAATCGAATACGAACTGGAGCAACGAGGACTACGATGCACTGATCAAGGCAGCAAGCATGGAGTTCGACGCGGAAAAGCGAATGGCAATCCTGCGAGAGGCCGAGGAAATCTTTGTTCGCGAGCTGCCGATTGTCCCCATCTTTTTTTACACGTCTGCGGAGATGGCCAAGACCAACATCGAAGGTTTCGCGCCGTCTTTGCTCGACATGCATCCCCTGTCCGTCCTGCGCTACCGCGACGGCACCGACCGAACAACGGAGTAGCCAAACGTGCGGGATGTACTGAGCTATCTGTTGAAGCGCGCCGCATGGATGTTGCTCACTCTGTGGGCGGTCTACACAATCTCGTTTGTGTTGATGCGAAGCGTCCCGGGGAACCCGTTCAGTGGCGAGCGCAACGTGCCGCCTGCGATCGAACGGCAACTCAAGGCTCGCTACAACCTGGACGCACCTCCGATCGAACAGTACTTCGATTATCTCACTGGCATTGTGACGCGTGGCGATCTTGGTTGGTGCACTTGGCTCGAAGACTACAGCGTCAACCAGGTGATCGCGCAAGGTTTTCCCGTGTCGGCGACCCTCGCCATTTTCGCCTTGGTGTTCTCGTTGATCCTTGGCGTTACAGCGGGGGTGATCTCTGCCGTGTACCGAAAGAGCACGGCGGATGTTGCGTTAATGAGCGCGGCAGTGCTTGGGATTGCGATTCCCAATTTCGTTCTCGCGAGTTTGGCGATCCTCGTATTTGTCTTCATCATCCAGCTCTTTCCCGCCGGTGGTTGGGGAACGCTGCAACAAGTCGCGCTTCCCGCGCTCTGTCTCGGACTGCCGGTCGCGGCGTATGTCGCCCGGCTGACTCGAACCGGCATGCTCGAGACGCTGACCAAAGAACATGTCCGAACCGCCTTTGCCAAGGGATTGCCAAAGCGCACGGTGATCTTGCGACATGTCTTGCCGGGGGCGCTACTGCCCGTTGTGTCCTACCTCGGTCCCGCAACGGCTCGAGTGCTGACCGGATCCTTGGTGTTGGAAAAGATTTTCGCGCTTCCAGGCATGGGCAGTCACTTCATCAACGCTGCGACTCAGCGTGATTACACACTCGCGATGGGAATGGTTTTGACGTACACGGTGTTGCTCTTTGTGATGAACACGCTGGTCGATCTGTCCTACGCGATTATCGATCCGAGGGTCAAACTGCAGTGACCGTCACATCGGGACCGGATCGAGAATCACTTGAGCGAATCCTCGCCGAATCGCGTGGCATCCACGGCCAATCACTTTGGCAGGACGCTTGGAAACGACTCCGCCGTAATCGGACGGCGATGGTCTCGTTGTATTGCTTGATCGCCCTCGCGGTCCTGGCATTCATCACGCCGCTCTTGCCGCTGCAAAGCCCGATCGACAAAGACCTCGACAACCGGCGTTTCTTGTCGCCCAATTTTTCAACTTCTGTGATGGGGTCGCGCGACGGGCTCAAGTTCGCCGACGGAAAGCTCACCCGTCAACTGGATGCCTTTGAAGTTTCACTCCAGGAACTTCGCCGTCAGCTCGACGATGACTTGGATGCTGCGACACGACTTGAAATCCAGGAAACGATCGCGGAGAAGATCGAAGTCGAGCATCCTTTCAATCAGCTGTGGAACAACCTGGGTCCAGTTTCCTGGTGGATGTGCGAAGCGCGGGTGGCCATGTTTGGCGACTTTGCGATCCCGAGTCTTTTCGGAACGGACAAGCTGGGGCGAGACTTACTGGCTCGCGTGTTCTGGGGTGCCCGTGTTTCACTGATTGTGGGAATCGTGGCGACGATGGTCAGCTTGCTGATCGGCGTCAGCTATGGCGCCATCGCGGGTTACTTTGGCGGACGAGTCGACGCGGTGATGATGCGGATCGTTGACATGCTTTATTCGATCCCCTTTATCTTCGTGGTGATCTTTTTGGTGACGTTTCTGGGTGAAGACTCGGTCAAAAAGTCGCTCGATGAGTACGGGATCGACCAGATCACGATCTTTTACATCGTCATTGGTGCGATCTATTGGCTCACGATGTCGCGTGTTGTTCGCGGGCAAGTTTTGTCGCTTCGCAATGAACAGTTTGTCGAAGCCGCAAAGACAATCGGCGCGTCACCTTGGCGAATCGTGTTCCGCCACTTGGTCCCGAATGTGCTCGGCGTCGTCATCGTTTATCTGACATTGACCATTCCGAGCGTGATGCTGTTCGAGGCGTTCTTGTCGTTTCTTGGCTTAGGCGTGTCACCGCCGGATGTGTCTTGGGGCTTGTTGCTCAACGATGGCGTCGAAGCACTCTCGATCATCAAGATCTTTTGGTGGGTGGTCGTGTTTCCTGGCGGGGCACTCGCGACAACCCTATTTGCCCTAAATTTCTTGGGGGACGGAATCCGTGATGCGCTCGACCCTCGGATGAAGCATCAGGAGTAGCAATGACGGAAACACCGGTGCTCCGAGTCGACGATCTCCAAGTGAGCTTCAAAACAGATGACGCGCGCGTCCGCGCGGTGCGTGGTGTTTCGTTTGATGTCCACCGTGGCGAGACCGTGGGATTGGTCGGCGAAAGCGGAAGCGGAAAGAGCGTGACAAACCTCGCATTGATGGGATTGGTGCCGAAGCCGCCTGGAAGCATTGACGGAGGCCGTGTGGTCTACGACGGCCGCGACTTGCTCACCTTGAAGGAACGCCAGATGCAATCGCTGCGGGGACGCAAGATTGCAATGATCTTCCAGGACCCGATGACCGCGCTCAATCCGCTCATGACGGTCGGTCAGCAATTGACCGAAATCACTCGACTGCATTTGGGCTACGGCCGGCGGGAGGCCAATCGGCACGCGGCGGAAATGCTGGAGATGGTTGGCATCAGCGGCGCGTCCAAGCGGTTGCGTGACTATCCACACCAATTCAGCGGTGGCATGCGGCAACGAGTGATGATTGCGATGGCACTCTCATGCGAACCCGACTTGCTGATCGCCGACGAACCGACGACGGCGTTGGACGTGACCATCCAGGCACAGATCCTCGACTTGCTACGTGACCTACAGAAACGTCGAGGTACGAGCATCATCATGATCACTCACGATCTGGGTGTCGTTGCCGAAGTCTGCCATCGCGTGTTGGTGATGTACGCCGGACAAGTCGTCGAAAAGGCAAACGTTGGGGACCTTTTTCTGGCACCCAAGCATCCCTACACACAGGGTTTGCTACGGTCGTTGCCGCGAATCGATCATGTGCTGCAGTCCTTGGAAGCCATCCCGGGGCAACCGCCGGATCTCGGGAGCATCCCGGCGGGCTGCGCATTCCGCGAACGTTGCCACTGCCCTGAACCACGATGCGAAGCCGATGAACCGGTGCTTGCGGAAATCGGAGCCCAGCGGCGGGTTGCTTGCTGGGCCGCGGAGGCGAGCGTCAATGAGTGATTCGAGAGCGCCCCTCTTGTCTGTCGAAGAGTTGCGGGTTCATTTCCCGTTCAGTCGTGGTTCGTTGTTGCGACCCGAAAGGGGTGTGATTCGTGCCGTCGACGGGTTGTCGTTCGAAATCGCCGAAGGCGAAACGCTGGCCCTCGTCGGTGAGTCAGGATGTGGAAAATCGACCACGGCACGTGCAATCATCAATCTTGTTCCGACGTGGAGCGGCTCAGTCCGGTTGAATGGGACCACGATCACGGGACTCAGTGATCGAATGATGATGCCGTATCGCCGCGACATTCAAATGGTGTTTCAGGATCCGTTTGCCTCGCTCAACCCGAGAATGACCGTCGGCGACATTATTGGTGAACCGCTGACCGTGCACGGACTGGCGCGAGGGCGAGACCGCAAATTGGAGATCTTGCGGCTCATGGACATGGTTGGACTCAATCCCCGATTTCTCAACCGATATCCACATGAATTCAGCGGTGGACAACGGCAGCGTATTGGTATCGCGAGAGCACTCGCGGTTCAGCCTAAATTGATTCTGTGTGATGAACCGGTGAGCGCGTTGGATGTGTCGATCCAAGCCCAGATCGTGAATTTGATGATGGACCTTCAACAGAACTTGGGGCTGTCATACCTGTTCATCGCCCATGACTTGAGCGTGGTTCGACACATTGCGCACCGTGTCGGCGTGATGTATTTGGGGCGTCTGGTCGAGATCGGTGATGCCGCATCGGTGTACGCTCACCCGACGCACCCGTATACCGAGGCACTTCTGTCCGCGGTACCCGTTCCGGACCCGAGCAAAGCGACGTCTCGCGAGCGGATTCGATTGGAGGGTGAAGTCCCCACACCCGATCGCGAATTCACGGGTTGTTCCTTTGCCGACCGTTGCCGATATCGGGGCAATCGTTGCGAATCGGAGCGACCGTTTCACAAACTCGTTACACTCGGCAATGATGGTCACACCGTGGCCTGTTGGGAGAGAGAGTGAGGCGACGGAGTCTCAAACGGAGTTGTCTCGGAGCCGCGCATGCCCGATCTGATCGCCCAGGGGCCACAAAACTATCATCGCTGGCGACGCGAGGTCCCCGAGCCGACGACCCGAATCGAGTTGGTGATCGGCCGCAACGATGCCGACTGGAATGTCCCCTGGGACACCACGATTTCGCGTGCGCACGTTCGATTGGTGCCACAACCTGACTCGCGGGTTGAAATCATCGCGATCGAGACCGCGCGCAATCCTGTCTTTTACCGCGGCCTGATTTCAAAACGATTCTTGCTTGTTCCGGGCGAGCACTTTGTGATCGGTGACACGACGTTCACCCTCTCGAACCGCCAAGCCGCGATCGAAGCTCCGAGCGGCGGTTCATCCGACGACTTGGGACTGGCCGAAAACGTGTTCGATCACGTGGCGCTCCGTCGCAAGCACTTCCAAGATGCCAACGCTCGGATCGACGTGCTCACGCGGCTCCCCGATTTAATCGCCAGTAGCGATACCGACGAAGAATTGCTCGTTCGCGTGACGAGCGTGCTTCTTCAATCAACGCCTGTCGCGTCGTCGGTGACAATCGTATCGGGGGCACGACTTGAGAATGATCCGGACGCTTCGATCGAAATCCTGCACTACGACAATCGCAACGCAACACTCGGCGGTTCAGCTGTCAGCCGACGTCTGGTACGGAGAGCCGTGCAAAAGCGCGAGAGCGTGTTGCACATTTGGCATTCCGGTGACGCGGCAACCTTCACGGCGCGCGAGGACATCGATTGGGCTTTCTGTGTCCCGCTCCGCGCCGAGGCCTGCCGTGGATGGGCGATCTACATTGCCGGTCGCACCGTCGATGCGCAGCCCTCGGGTGAGGGTGCTCCGAGCAGTTTGACGGACCGGCTTCAGGACGATGTCAAGTTTGCGGAACTTGTCGGAACGACCGTTGGCAGCTTGCGGCAAAGTCGACGACTCCAGCGACGACAAGCGGCGATGCGGCACTTCTTCGCGCCCGTGGTCATGCAGGCGATCGCCACGGGTGATACCGACCAAGTATTGGAGCCACGCGAAAGTGATTTGACGGTGATGTTTTGCGACCTGCGGGGGTTTTCGCGTCGCAGCGAACAGGAGTCAGGACAGCTTCTTCGATTGTTGTCGGATGTGAGCAACGCGTTGGGCGTGATGACCAAGCACATCCTTGGTTTTGATGGCGTCATCGGTGACTTTCATGGTGACGCGGCGATGGGATTTTGGGGTTGGCCGCTCGCACTCGATAAGACGGCTCACCGAGCTGCGGGCGCCGCGCGAGCGATTCGCGCCGAATACCACTCGACGGATCTGGGCTTTCGATGTGGCATCGGGATTGCCCACGGACGCGCCGTGGCGGGGCGGATCGGTACAACCGATCAGGTCAAGGTCACGGCGTTCGGCCCCGTCGTGAATCTCGCTAGCCGCTTGGAATCGATGACAAAACGTGTCGGCGCTGAAATTGTGATCGACGACACAACGCGGAGGCTATTGCTCGACGAGGGGTCCGACATTCGGGTTCGTCGGCTGGCCAATGTTCGGCCTGCGGGGTTTTCGTCGGCGGTCGAAATCTCGGAGGTGGTCTGCGATGACAGAATCACCGATGCCATGATTCGCGACTACGAAGCGGCACTGGACAGATTCAGTCAGGATCCACAAGCGGCGATCGACCCGTTGTCACAACTGCCTGAGTGGGATGGCCCGACTCAGTTTTTGAGAAACACGATCCGCGCGGGCAATCACGCCGACGGCATCATCGACTTGCCGAAGTGAGGACTGGTCAGCTTGCGAGCTTGACGCCCGGCGCGTCACCGCCGACACGGAGACCGACGGACTGAGCAGAGGCCGGTAGCAGGCTAAATTGAAGTGGGCCGCAACCAACGCGAATCACCAGTCCCAGCTTTTTAAGACCGATGCGATCGAATGCTTGGCAGGCCCCTTCGTCGGTCCAGTCGATCATCGTCGCGAGGGACCACGATCCACCGACGCCATTGCGAAGGGCCCAGCGTAATAGCGCCGCGACAAGACGACGGCCCCGATGGCTCGGGTCTGTCCATGCGTTGTAGACGAACGAAGCACCGTCGGGCAACTCGATCGACGTTGCGAGATGCGGTGAGCGGTTGGGATTGTCGACGCCGGGTAGCGTTTGATTTGCGATCCAAACAAATGAAACGATTCGCGACCCTTGAAACGCTGCCACCAATCGTCGGTCCACATTCTCCAGCCGGCGGTAGTCACCGACTCGACGGTCCACCCGCCCGGCCCGAATCAGCTCGGCGAGTTCGCCCATCGGGACACAGCGAATCTCGTAGCCCCGCGGTCTATCGGTCGGGGAGAGATGTTTGGAAGGGGCATGCAGCAACCACCGGACGTCAACGATCCCCAGGTGCCGGACCAACGAATAGGTCCATTGAATTGGGCGGAAAAGCGAAAGCATAGAAAAGAGAAAAGAAGAGCCGTGTGGGTCCCCAGCAAAAGTTAGTTCAAATCGCGCAATTGCTAATGGTCCGCGGTTGCTGTCAGAGTGAGATCGATCTGATCCGCCCCGATCGAATCGATTATCCCGTGTTGATCGGCTCCACAGATTGCTAGGCTTGCGTTATTGAGACGCGTGATTCTCCCCGAAATCGCGCCGCGGATCTTTTACACACACAACTGAACGCAGAAGCCGGCGAACTGATTTGGCCGCGGGTTCTCCGAGCCGCTAGCGATTGAACGTCATGTCAACCTACGAATTGCTGGATGATTTGTACTCCTACAACGATTGGGCAAATCAAAAAGTCCTCGCGTTATGCGAGGGGGTCCGCGATAGCCAGCTCGACCAGAATCGAGAAATTGGATTTGGTTCTCTTCGCGCCGTGTTGTTCCACATTTTGACAGCCGAGCAGGTTTGGATGGAGCGTTGGACGGGTGTCCCATGGCGACCATTCCCGACGGATCCCGAAGGTACGACGCTAGAGGAAATCCGCGAGGGACTCGATGCAGTCGCCGCGCAACGTCGTTCGCTGATCGAACTGCATCGTGCCGATCGATGGCGCGAACAAGTCAGCTATCAAGACAGCAAGAAAACAGAGTACACCCATGCGTTGTTCCCACTGTTGCTGCATGTCGCGAACCATGGGGTGCATCATCGTGCTCAAGCACTGCATTTTCTAAAACGCTTCGAAAGAACATTGCCCGGCGGCATCGACTACCTCTTCTTTCGTCTTGCCGTGTCCACGCTCGAACAAGCTCCCGAGACGGTCGCAAAGTTTCGCGAGTTTGGGATGGAGGTCGCAGTGTCGGAGTGTCCCGATCCGAGCTTTGATACTGAAACGCTGCAAACCTTTTACGCCTACGGTGACTGGGCGACGGATCACGTTCTGACAATGTGCGATTCGGTCGACGTTGCTGGTCTCGATCGTGATTTCGAAATGGGACCAGGTTCGATCCGAAAGACGCTGCTGCATCTCCTCAACGCCGACCAATGGTGGCTCAACAATTGGACGACCGGACCAGGTCCGTTTCCTGAGTCCCCGGAGGACACTCCGCTGCAGGTGATTCAGGAGCAGATTTCGGAGCTGCGAGCGAAGCGGGATGCGTATTTGCAAACCTTAAATGAAGAGACCTCGAGTCGCGTTATCGAGATTCGTCCCGTGGGCTCGCCCACATTTTGTTATGCCGGCGAATCCGCACTTCATCTCGCGCTCCATGCCACGCATCACCGAGCGCAGTTGATCAACATGGTGAAACAGGCCGGTGGAAGCGTGCGTAACATCGACCTGCTTTATTACCTGTAGGCAAATTGCAGAACCCGTCCGAAGTGGCGTTGTCGCTCAATAACATCGCTCAGTGAGCGTTTTCGGAAAGACGTCGAGCGGACTCCCACCGGCCTCGTTGCCGATGAATCTCCGCTAGCGATCGGCGTCTGAACGGCGACGTCTCATCCTCGTCTCGCTTCACGTGCTTGGCGCGGGTCGAAATCAAGAACTGGTGCGCGATTCGAAGATCTCGTTGCATCAATAAACCGACGACGGCTTCTTCTCTTTCGCGTTCGCCAAGTTCGTTGGGGTCTTCGATGAACCGGCGGAGCCGAGGGAGCAGGCGCCGAGCTGGCTCTTGATCAAACAATCGTTGAGCCACATCGTTCCGGTCGTCGCCCCACGCGCGAATCGCGAAACCCAATCGCTGGCCAAAAGTAACTCCGCGGTCGAACGCGAAACTTGTGACCAGTGGAATGACCAGTTTGGATCGTCCGACGAATTCGATTTGCCTGAGGATCAGTGACAAATTCGCGACGACGCTGGCCCGTCCTTCAAAAAAGGCACAAAGGTCCTGCTCCAGTGTTGAGGGCGTCGCTTGTTTCAGAACAACTTCCAACGTTCGCTCGCCATCAAAAATCCGGCTTAGCCCGCCCTGAATCGGCCCGTCGTCGTACCAGTCTTTGGAAACCAAGTTTGAAACGGTTCCCGTTGCCGTCAAACCCGTTCCCATTCGGTGCGCGAGGTTTTGGGCAAATGAATCCACCAGCATGTCGAATGGCAACTCGACAAGGTGGCAATATCGGTTGAACGTTTGAATGAACCCGGCATCCGTCAACGCAAAGAGGCATCGTCCCACCACACGGCCACCCTCGGTCTTGCAGTACAAGACTTGCTTGTTGATATCGATCGCGTTACTGACGGCCGAAAAGAAATTCACGTCATGCGGAGACAAGCAGGTCGAGAAATGGTGTCCCATCAGCAACAGTTCCAACGCGTCGTCTTCAAAACCGAGATGCAAGTTGCCGGATTTGTCGGAGACCACTTGGTTCGCATTGAGCCACGGTTCCATCTGAATTCCGAGGCGTCGCATCTTCGTGAGAAAGCGTGCGTTGGCGGGTTCCAGGGGTGCGAGATTCTTTCGCTCTCGATCACCTGCCATCAGCAATCGCAAACCCACGGTGCGGGCTCGTCCGCCCAGAGACAGCACTGCGGGTAGCAATTCGTTGTACGGCGGTTTCTGCAGTCGGTCAGGCAGCGAATCAATGACATCGTCGCCACCAAAGGGCTGGAGCGCGCTCGCGCGGCAGCGTTGCTGAAATTCCTCGACCGCGGCACGTTCACAGCGGGCCCGGATTTTCGACTCCAATTTCTTCAGCCGCGCATCCGAAGGCGCCGGTGGAGCATTCAGGTAACCCAGCAGTCGATCGCGTTTGGCTGTCATTCGATCTCGTTGTACGCTCGTGAGATCGTCCTCGCCGAGTTTCTGCGTCAGAAACTCCACCTGACTTTGAAGTCGACCGCGACTCGGAAAATTCTGACGAAGTAGCTGTGCCGCAACTGTCTCGGCATCATCGCATTGCTGACTCAACTCGAGCAGAGCCGCGTGCAAGCTCGCTGGATACGTCGCGACCCAACAAGCGTCTCGCTCCGCACGCGGTACCGCCTCAAGAGGCTTTCCGAGCGCCTTCCACAAACGCAGGTGCGTCACGAATCGTTCGATCCGTCGCTTTTCACGCCTCGAAAGCATCCCAAGAATCGATCGCCGCAGCAGCGGATCTTCGACACCGGTCAGCAGTTCGAGCGTTTCATGGCAAAGCCTGATCTCGGAGAACCAGCCCAGCAGTTCGAACGCCTCTTGGACGTTTTTAGAAAGCGGAATGGCGTATTCGAGATGATAGAGATTGGTGCTGGAGTTTCCGCGTGCGGCGTGCCATTCGACCAACGTCACTGCTTCGGATCGCGATCTCGCGAAGAGCGCAGCGGAGGCCGCCGTCGCTCCGTGAAACGCCAGTGTCGGGGTTCCGTATAGGATTCGTTCGACGACTGCGAGATAGCGTGACAGTTGCTCAGGGCTGACCGGCTCATCGTCAAGCGCCGACACGATTTCGTCACAGGAGACTGACAGCTGGACACGTGCCGGGACTCCTCGTCGTTGGAACAAATTTCCCAGCGCCGGAAGCAGTCGGTGGATTTGATTTGGGTTCGAGGGGTCATATCGCGGCGTATGTCGTTTGCAGACTTGGAGCCAGCCGAGCCGAACACGCCAGTGTGCCCCCGACAACGATTCGAAAAAGCGAGTCTTTCCCTTGAAGGTTGGCAACTCGTTACGCACGGTCATCTCGCTCAGTTGTTTTCGCAACAGCGCGATCGATTCCACCATCGAGACCGCCTCCTGCGGTGCTTCGAGCAATTTGTTGATCGGCACATCACCGCCGACCGCCACGATGTATTCAATTGGACCGAGCGCAGTGACCTTGGCGTGCGCGCGTTCGATGTTGCGGATCGCGTTTTCTACTCCGCCAAAAACATCCTGAATGTCTTTGATGGTTGAGTCTGCGATCAACGAAGCGAGAAACCGTGTGCAAACCCGAATGTGTTTGGGGGGTTGGCGGACGAGCCAACGCGTGTGAGTGATCAACTCGCTACGCAGTCGAGGTCGCGCCGGTGTGTCGACGCTGACACCGAATTGAAGTCGTTTGCGAAGCTGATTGGCGAGCTGAGTGAATCGAGGCAGTAGCGAATTCGATTCTTCGCTCAATTCGGGACATCCCAGAACTTCGATCAAAAACTGAAACCATCTTGGTTCAATCGAAGGTGCAATCTGATATAGCCCCAATTGCAGTCGCAAATCATCTTCGGCTGAGACCAAGTCCGCCATGGAATCCAAGTGCGTTTGCAGGAACTTCCAGCGTGTTGCGTCCAAGCCGTCTCGGCGTGTGAGTTCGACCTGCAGTATCGTGCTCAGCAGTGTCGACAATTCCGGACGCTCGTCGAGCATCGAATGAAGCTGAGCGCGGACCCGCTGGTCACAAACCTGTGCGAGTTGGTTGATGGAGACGGTTTGGCCGCCGAGACGAAGACCGAATAGATCACAGAGATGCTCGACGCGACTCAGCCACGTGACAGGTTCGCGACTCAAACGACGAAGCGCATTCGGCGGGAGGGATCCCAGTCGTTTGAGCGCATGTCGGACCCGACGCAGGTCTTCGGCGTCGATTCGCGTTTCGTCGAGACGTCCACGAGCCAGCGAAATCATCCTCAGCCGTGGTCGCTCTTCGGGAGAGGGCTTGGACAGCAACTCCGGAGCGGTTCCGGGAAACAGGCTCAGCGTCGTGCGCAGCAGCGAACGAGCTTGCCAAAGGGCATCTCGTTTCGCGTATCGTTTGGCTTGCTGAGACATCGGTCGCGTGTCTGGAGGCGATTGGATTCGGGTTTCGACCACCACTGAGCAGCAGAGAGCCTCGTCGCCTGCCATGGGTTCGCGCCCCGGACACGCCCTGAATCAGCCTTTTCCTCACTCGCCACTCACTCGTTCGTCTCGTCAAGCATCACCATGGTCTTCCGAATCAAAGAAAAGTTCTGGTCTTGGGGAAACAACTTCGCGATCACTGATGACGCGGGGAATCCGGCCTATCACGTTTCGGGGGCGGTGTTCTCCTGGGGAGACCACCTTTCGTTTCAGGACAGCGTTGGCAACGAGTTGGCAGTCATCAAGCAGAAACTGCTGTCGTTCAAGCCACGCTACCAAATCGTGATCGACGGCGAACCGTTCGCGGAGGTGGTCAAAGAGTGGAGTTGGTTCAACAAGACATTCCTGCTCGATGTGCCGGGACCCAACGACTACACGATCAGCGGTTCCTTTTGGGCGCATGAATTCTCGTTTGAACGTGGCGGCCGCACGGTTGCGAGCGTCAGCAAAAAGTTTTGGTCGTGGACGGATAGCTACGGAGTTGACATTGTCGACGGAGAGGACGAAGTTGCTGTGCTCTGTGCCTGTATCGTGATCGACCAGGTGCTGCACGACGCATCGAACCAATGACGTAACTTTGACCGAAACCGAACGCTTTTCATTCGACGGCGACCAGTACTCCACCGAGCCGCGACGCATCGGGCCACTCCACCGGCTCTTTCCGTCCTTCAACTTCTACCGTCAGTTTCTCTGGCTTGTGAGCCGCTCGAGCGCCCGGGCGCGACGTGGCGAGTATGACGGGCCGGCGTGGAGTGAAAGCAGCCACCGTGTCTTGCATGCGCTGGAGTCGGTGGGTGTCGAGGTTGCTTTCGAAGGGCTCGATCATATCCGGGGCCTGTCCTCGTCGTGCGTTTTTGTGGGCAATCACATGAGCATGTTCGAGACCATCATTCTTCCGGCAGTGATTCAACCGATCACGAATGTCACCTTCGTCGTCAAGCAAAGTCTGCTCGACTATCCGGTGTTTCGCCATATTCTGCGGTCCCGCAATCCCATCGGCGTCTCGCGTGATAATCCGCGCGAGGACCTCAAGGCGGTCCTGGGCGGAGGTGTGGAGCGCATTCAAGACGGCATCTCGATCGTTGTCTTCCCGCAAACCACCCGCAGCCTGACATTCGAGGCCGAGAACTTTAATACGATCGGAGTCAAACTGGCCGCGCGTGCCGGCGTTCCGATCGTTCCTGTGGCGTTGATCACCGATGCGTGGGGGAACGGAAAGTGGATCAAAGATCTTGGACCCATCACTCCAAGTAAAAAGGTGCACATCGCGTTCGGTGAACCGATTACTGTTTCTGGTCGGGGAACTGACGAGCACCAACAAGTCATTCGGTTTATCGAAGGCAAGCTCGCGGAATGGGGGCGCGGATGACTCATGGGACCGCGGAAGCGTGCTGCCGGTGAGCACCATCGATGGAATCGCTACAAACGGGTCAAGACCGGACGATTGAGACGCTCGACTGAGAGCGGGGAGTGAGCCGTGATGGGGACCGAGTATCGTGAAACGGACACTCCGCGAGCCGATCAGCACATGAACACAGTGAGCCCCCTTCGAGAATCCATCTTTTGGTCTGAAACACGTGCCGAAGAATCCACCGGGGCCAACCGCGGATCGCGGGTGCTGCACGGGTTGCTCGTGATCCCGGCGGCGGTCGTCTTGGCGATCGTGCTGACGGCGTTCCTCAATCCGATACAGCCCGTGACAGCTGAGCGGAGTAGCGGCACGACGCCGGTGGTGCTGCTCAAACTCGGAAGCGCCGGTTTTGCGTGCCTGGTCGGTGCTTGGGGACTGATCTGCAGTCGGCGTGTTCGGGGGCTTTTTCTCAGTCTCCCGGGACTTGCGCTATCCTCGCTCGCGCTGGTCTTTTTGATCACATCGATGGTCGCGTTCGGCGACTCCGCCAACATCAGTCGAGCGTGTGCGTTGATCCTGATCAGCTATCTCGCTTTCGCGGCAACCTCACTGACGACCGTAGGCATCCGTCACCTCGTCACGGCTTGCCTCGTCGGACAAACGTTGTTCTTGTGCGCGGCGTGGTGCGCATTCTTGTTGTTCCCCTCGTTCGGACAGTTTCACGAGTACACCGGTGCGGAGACCACCGTCGCGCGGATGGGAGGGTTAGCGCATCCGAATGGGATCGGGCGTGAAGCCGCGGTGTTGCTGCTTCTCGCCTTGGCGACGTTTCGTTCCACCGCAGTGAGTGAACTGAGTCGCTGGAAAGGTCTCGGGCTCACCTTCGTCATCGGACTCTCAATTCTCACGATGGCGATGACGATCTCACGAACATCGGTACTGGCATCCGCTGCAGGTATCGCCATGCTGTTCTTTGATCGCCTCTACTCGCGGCGAGGTATGGTGCTGGCGTTGAGTGGATTAGTGCTGCTATTCGGCGGTCTGATCGGCTCGGCTGTCGTTTCCCGCGACTCGGTGACGGAGTCGATGGCACAGTCGCTGACAAAATCAGGCGACGTCAAAGAGCTCACTTCGCTCACCGGGCGGACACGAATTTGGGCGGAGGCTATTGAATGGATCAGTCAACGTCCGCTAACGGGTTACGGACTCGATAGCGCCGCGTCGGTGATGAGTAAGGAATCGGTTGGAACGCACAATTTGTTTTTACACGTCACCTTCTCCGGTGGCGTGTTTGCGGGCCTCTTGATGCTGGCGTTGTTCTTCGTCACGTTCTTGCTCGCGATCAAGTCGCGCGATCCATTGGCGCGCGGGATCGCGACGTTTGTCCTTGTGGCTGGATTGGTCGAGGACACATTGTTCCCTTCGTTTCCAGGCACTCTGACTTTGTTATGGATGACGCTGCTGCTTGCCATAAACATGCCGCAAGCTCGACCTGTTCTAAGCAGCGGTGAGGCCGGGGTGTAGCATTCGCTCCAACCGGTCGAGCGCCGCAACCATTTCATTCCATTGGTTGACCACTTCGATCGTCGGTAGCGAAACGACGTCACGGCCGACGAAGCCGTTGCGGCTAATCCGCATGTCGTGCCCGAGTACCGAGACGCCTTCGGTCGATGCGGTTTCGGTCTTCACTTCGGGTGATGCATCGTCGTGGTCGTCGACGGGCAAGATTTGTCGCATCGCTTGATGGACGGCCCAGAGCGCGGCTTTGCGGGTGGATTCGGCTTCGACGGTCGACTGAAAGGTACCGGATTGAACGAAGAACTTAGGCATCGGGACTTCCTGGGTTGGAGAACGTGCCTC
>JBCBOT010000145.1:0-18634 GCA_039821165.1 Planctomycetota bacterium
GCGGGATTCCGTCGATCACATTAGAGGGAACGCTCGCCGATTGGCAGAAACTCCGTTCCAAACTTGATGAGCTTCGCGTGTTCGACATTGATTGGTGGCTCGACAAGCTTGAACCCCTGATCGATCAGTTTGTGCGCGCTCGCGGCGGGGACATTGACCTAGACCACTGGCAAAACGTCTGCAAGCTCCAGGACGCTTACGGCGGGAGTCAGATCAATGGCTGGGTGTGCAAACTGTTTCCCTACGTCCGTAGTTTCACTCACGGCCCAGCGACGCGTCGGAATCCGGCGCTCGACGATCCGTCAAGTTCCCTGACGACTCAAATCGTGCCGTCAGGACTTTCGATCGTGCCGTTCGAGTTTGTCCGCGGTGAGACTCGTAAGCCGAAAGAGGTTGTCGGTGGCCTCGTGGGTGTCACTCAGGATCAGCAAACACTCGCGCTGCGGCCACTATCGGGGTGGGCAATCCGCGCGGCGAGTCCGATCGACCAACTGATTCATCGACTCCGAGCGGAGCAGGCGGTCACCGAGATCGAAGCAGAAAAACGGAGTCTTTACGAGGAGACACAAACCCTCGACCGCTCCGAATTTCCATTCGACTATGACCGAGTCCAGTTTGAAATTGGCGAGGCTCAAATCGGGGCGACCGGTTCGTCGATTCGCTTGGTTTCAAAGCGAGCCATCGTCGCAACTGATTGGGGCGAGGAATCGGATGAATTCGGATCGAGCCGTGGACCGGACGACAAGACATGGTTCCGGTTCGCGGATTTGGACGACGGTCGGTTCCTGTTACTCAATCTCGACGTGAATTGTTGGGACCCGCGAGACCTCGGATACGATCCGTCGTTCTGTCCCATCTGCGTCGCAAGCGAGGAGACGATTGCCGTCGAGGGTGCGAACCCGGTGGTCGCATTTACGTTCAGCGAGTGGCTAGAGAAGACACTCGACTGGAAGAAGGCGAAACGCGACGGATGGTACTGGGACGCTACCGACTTTGAACCGTACGGTGATGCGATGCAATTCACTCGCATCACCGAGCGTTGACCGACAGTTTGGTAAGTAGACGCCGGCCGTTCCAGCGTCGGGCGTTTCAACGTCGGCGGCGTCGGGCGAAAGTCAGTCCGAGACCGATGGCAAAGCAAGCGAAGCTCGCCGGTTCGGGAACCATCGTGCCACTAAGTGCGACGTTGTCGAATCCGATGTCTTCATTGGACGCGCTGTTGACGATCGAAAAGACAAGATCAATTGCCTGACCGTCAAAGGCGGAGAGGTCCAAAGAGACCGTGTCGAACGAATCGATCTGTGCTCCGGTCTCCAAATCATCCCCGGAGCGAACAAACTCAGTGGACCCGTTCACAAAGACTTCGAATACGTCTGAGCCCTCATAGGAACTTGCGTTATTCGCCCATGAGAACTCAAGCATTAGGTCGGTGAAGCCCGTGGTGTCGATCGTGTCAAACGCGATGCTGACCACGCCGTCGGAGTCGGCAACATGAAACCAGTTACCACTGATGTTGGTTGCATCTCGGAGGTTGTTCGGACTGCTCGCCGTCGAGGCACCGGGACCATTCAAGACGGAGCTATTCACGACACCAATGAGGTCCCCTGAATCGTTGCCGACGATCGGCGACGACGAGATGGAAGCAGTCCATCCCAGACCCGACCCGTCGAATGCAATGCCTTCGATGTTCGGAAAAGAGGTTGCGTCGTCGCTACTGTCGACACCCACCGTCAAGGAGTTGGTTTCAAAGTCCTGAGAGGCAATCATCATTCCTCCCTGGGCAGGTAATGCAATTGCGCACGATACGAACGCGAGAACCAAAAAGAGCTTCATCGAAAATACCCAAAGCGCCCACCGTGAAGATAAGAACAGCAGTGTCAGCTTCCCGTTGCTCCGCCCCAGAGACGTCAGGGTTTGAACGCCGACGGGCGAGAGTTTAACTCAATCTCTGTCGACGGGTGGATGGTTGGCTGAGTTGAACAGGCTTTTGCAGAAAATGTGCAGAATCTAGCGGCTCGGGTTACGAGATTCCTGCCGAACTGCAATTCCATTTGTGGACAGAGTGGTGTTCGCATTTCCCAGAGTCATTGCCATGTTTCGAGCGTCCGTTCTTGGTTTCTGTCTCTTCGCTACCCATGCCTTGGTTGCGTCGTTACCCGCCAGGGGGATTCGCCGGGGCGCTATAGGCCCGTCAAAGACGAGACGGAGATTCCGAAGTTCAGTTGGCAAAGGTACCGAACCCAGGACAAGTTTGATCGTGAGATCACGTTCTATTTATCCAAGATGCGTGACAAGCCGGATGGCAAATTGCCGCTCGTCGTTTGCGTTCAGGGATCGGGCAGCCAATCCGTTTTCCAGCGGTATCAGGGCATGATTGCTTCGGGCGGCCCGGAAGCGGTAATCGCCCGTGACTTTCGTGATCGTGTTCGCGTTCTGGTCGTCGAAAAACCAGGCGTTGAATTTCTCGTTCAGCCCACCCGCCCGGGGAGTGCCGTCGAAGGATCCGAAGAGTTCAATCGCGAGTTTTCGCTTCCTCGTTGGACGGAGGCGGTTAACGCGGCGATTCAGGCGACGCTGACGATGGACATGATTGACGATCAGAGACTGATGGTGCTGGGGCATTCTGAGGGCGCGCAAGTTGCATGTGAGGTGGCTTCGGCGAATCCATCCGTCACTCACGTCGCGGCGATGGCGGGAGGCGGACCCACGCAAGTGTTCGACTTTGTGCGATTCGCGCGGGAAGGAGTGATGTACGATCCGAACGCGACGCCCGAACAACGCGTTCAAGCGTTCCTTGCCGACTGGAAGAAAGTGCTTGACGATCCCACGGCCAGCGACAAGTTCATACTCGGACATTCCCATCTACGGTGGAGTTCATTCGCGCAAACATCGCCCATCGAAGCGCTGCTTCAATCAAAGTCCAAGGTCTTTATCGCCCAAGGCACCGCGGATACCAATTCGTTACCAGACAGCGCCGAAGTACTCTATGCGGAATTGATCGCACGTGGCCGCGAGGTGACCTACGAACGGGTCGAAGGCGGCGACCATGGCTTCATGACGGCGGGGGATAACGGCGAAGGATGGACAAAGACCAACGGAAAAGCCGTGGAGTGGTTCCTCGGTGACGATTGACTATTGCGAGTTCAAGTCGTTGTCACGCACCTCGGCAAGTTTGGAGGCGACAGCTTCGCGAAGTCGTTCCGTAGTCGTCCGGTATTCGGGATTGGTTGCCAGGTTCGTGTACTGCTTGGGGTCGACTTTCACATCGAACAACTCGGCTCCACCTGAGGCGTCCTCTTTGTATTGGATGTAGGCCCACCGGTCTTCGCGGATGAGGAAGCCTTTTCGCATCGGCGCGACACTAAACGCGGCGTCGCAGACTGTCTTCGTCGGATCATCCAACATTGCCGAGATGTCTTTGCCCTGTAGTCGATCGGGGACTTCGAGACCGCAAAGGCTTGCTGTGGTTGGAAACAAGTCGATGAGCTCCACCAGGCTGTCGCAAACGGCCGGTTCTTTCCCAGGAACGCAGATGATCAACGGCACGCCCGCCGACTCATCGCGAAGTGACACCTTCGCCCAAAAGTCGTGCTCACCGAGGTGGTAACCATGATCGCTCGTGAAAATGACGATCGTTTGGTCTTCGAGTCCCGTGTCGCGAAGCGCGCCGAGTACCTTGCCGACCTGAGCATCCATGAATGCGACGGATGCATAGTATCCTCCAACGGCCTTCTTTTGTCGCCGTACATCCATCTTCATGTTCTTGCTGGTTTTGTAGTTGATGCCGGGCTTGGGAATGTCATCCCAATCCCCTGGTACTTTCTCTGGTAGCTCCATCGAGGAATAAGGTTTGAAAGGCGGGTAGTACTTGCGGGGCGCGACAAACGGAACGTGTGGGCGCACGAATCCAACGCCCAACCAAAATGGCTCGTCCTTATGCGCGTGAATCAATTCGACGGCTTTGGCAGCGGCTTTTCCGTCCGCGTGGACTTCGTCGTCGCCATCGGCCTCCACAACGACAAAGGTGTTTCCGCCGACGACGGGCCGTTTGCCATCGGGGTTGCCTTCGAGTGTTTCGCCATCGCCTTTCGCTTTCCACTCGGGGCCAGGCGTGTTGAACCGTTCCGTCCAGGATCGTTCGTCGTCGGCGCCGTTGAAATTGTTGGTGCGTTGAGGGTCATTGCCGAGTTCGACGCCGCCGGGGACACCCATGTGAAAGATCTTGCTGACTCGAGCGCTGTAGTAGCCGTTGTCCTTGAAGTGTTCCGACCACATCGCGCGGTCGCCGATTTTGGGCCGCGGATTGGCGTAGCCGAGCGTTCCAGTGGCGTGTGGATAGTACCCCGACATGAAAGAGGCACGTGACGGCCCGCAATAGGTGCCTTGGCAGTAGGCTCGAGTAAAACGCGTCCCACGAGCCGCGAGCGAATCAATATTCGGCGTTTTGCACACTTCGTTGCCGTAGCAAGAGAGGGCGGTCGCCGTCAGATCGTCGGAGATGATGAAGAGGACGTTGTATCGATTCGCCTGTGCATCACGCGCGACAATGCAGGCGAAAAGGAATACGAGCCCAAGGGCGGAAGCACGCATGATGGTTCTCTGGAAACCGAACGGGACTTGGTTTGTCGCCCGAATGTAGTCTCTTCGCCGACTCCGCGTTGACGTCTGATCGGTTTCCAGTGAAGCAATTCCCTACGCGACCTTTTCTTCGGCCGCGTTGATCTTGTTGTAGAGCGTTTTCACACTCACACCGAGTTCTTCGGCGGCCGCCTTCTTATCGCCATCGTTGCGTTCGATCGCGCGTTGGATGGCGAGCCATTCCAGTTCCTTAATGGTCATCGGGCCCGCATCCCGAATTTCGGTGCGGAGTAGGCGTCGTGTGAAGTGCCTGGGCAGGTGCTCGGCGTCGATTGGCAGCGCGTCGCAGAGTATCGAAGCGTGCTCAATGACGTTTGCAAGCTCGCGAACGTTGCCGGGCCACTTATGCGCGAGCAGTTCCGCCTCGGCCGCCTCCGTGAACGGGCTGCCTTCCCCGAGATCACCGCGGTGACGTTTTAGAAGATGTGTCGCGAGCGGAACGATGTCTTCGGTTCGTGACCGCAACGGTGGAACGTGGACCTCGAAGGTATTGATCCGAAACATCAAGTCTTCGCGGAACTGCTCTTCTTCCACCATCTTTTCGAGGTCGCGGTGCGTTGCACAGATCACCCGAACATCGACCCGTTTAGATTGGTTGCTTCCGAGGCGGCGGATGTCCCCTGTCTCGAGCACTCGCAACAGTTTCGCCTGCATCGTGATCGGAAGCTCACCGATTTCGTCGAGAAAGATCGTGCCGCCGTCGGCGACTTCGAACAGTCCGACCCGGGCATTGTCGGCGCCCGTGAACGCGCCTTTGACGTGCCCAAAGAGTTCGCTTTCGATCAAATTCTCAGGGAGTGCTCCACAGTTGATCGAAACCATCGGGCTGTCCGCACGGAGGCTCGCAGCGTGCACCGCGCGGGCGACCAGTTCTTTACCGCAGCCTGTTTCGCCTCGAATCAACACCGTGCTCTCCGTCGGGCCGACCTTTTCGATCAGCTTTTGCACGGTTTGCATGGATCCGGCCGTCCCCACGAGTTGCGAATCTCCATCCGCCTGTTTGACCCGATGCTCCAGAGCGGCAAGCCGACGCGAGAGCGCGAGTCGTTGATGGACGTCACTTAGCAGTTGCTTGATGCGTTTGAAACTGCACGGTTTGGTGAGGAACGCAAAAACGTGTTGGTCGATGGCTCGGATCGCGGACTCCATGTCGGGTCGGCCGGTGAGCACGACGGACTCGATCATCGGTCGAATTTGTTGCGCGCGTTCGATCACCTCCGTGCCACGCATTCCAGGCATGTCGAGATCGACGATGAGGCAGTCGAAGGGTTCGTGTTCGAGCGCAGCAATCGCGGTCGGTCCGTCAGGGCAAACGACGACGCTGTGGCCGAGCTTTTCGAGCTGATTCTTCATCAACGTTTGCAATGCCGGCTCATCGTCGGCATACAGCACGTGCATGGATTCCGATTCAGGCTGCTTCTGAGGCATGATTCCAATCCAGTTCGGATTCATCGAGGTTGATTGAGCCGGCGATGGCGGGCGTGGTCAACTGTTCTTGTTGGGCCGGCTTACAGGGGAGCCGCAGCACGAATCTCGAGCCGCAACCTTCGCCATTGCTGTGGGGCGTGAGCGAACCGTGGTGCAGTGAAACGATGCGTGAGCTGATGCTCAAACCGAGCCCGGTTCCGGTGTCGTCGCGGCGACGAGTGAAAAATGGTTCGAACAAGTGTTCTATCACTTCTCGCGTCATCCCGCAACCATCGTCTTGGACGATCACAACGGCTTGATCTTCTTCGCCGTGCGGGTCCATTTGGTTGTGGACAAAAACGTCAACATGTCCGTCGGTGTCCACGGACTCCAGAGCGTTCGAAACAAGGTTCAGTACGACCTGTTGTATTTCTTGCGCGTTGCAGTGCGCGATGACGCCTGGATCACAGTGGGTATTGAGGGTCTTGCAGCGGTATTCGCCGACCTTGCTGACCATAGCTGCAACCGACTCCACCATTGCGCCGAGGTCTTCCGGGGCTCGACTCGAATCACCGAGGCGACTGAAATCGAGGAGACGGCGGGTGATCCCTTTACAACGGAATGCTTCTGATTGAATTTGGGCAAGACTCTCGGCCAGTTCCGCGTGAAGCTTTGGTTCAATCCGCGCCCGCGTAGATTCTGGCAGGTCCTCGAGCGTGGACTCTAAGGCTTCCGCAGTCCAGGCGATCACTCCGAGCGGGTTGTTGATCTCGTGTGCGACGCCGGCGGCAAGGAATCCGACGCTGGCGAGTTGTTCGTTTCGAATCAACTCACGCGTTCGATCGCGTACTTCCTGTTCGGCGTGCAATTTGGCTCGCGTGACATCCGCGACGGCTCGATTGAATCGATCGGTGATGTCGTTGACCGTTTCCGCCATCAAGCCGATCTCGTCGTCAGTGCCGAGTTCGATCTTATGGTGGTGATGTCCCGACGCGATGAGCTGCGAACCGCGAAAAAGGGTTCGGAAGGGAACGACGATGACCGTCCAAAAGGACCAGAAAAGGAAGGCGATCAAAAATGCCGCCGCACTCGTGTAGGTGTAGAAACGGCTTCGCTTGCTCCGTTGTTCCGCGCGGACGTTTTGGTGGAACGCCTTCATCCCATCCTGAATCGAATCGAAGTGGTCTCTGGTGTGAGACACCAAGGCGTCAAGATGATGCGAAAGGCGGCGGTGGTAGTCTTCGGTGGATCGAATTTCGTTGCGTAGCAGGAAATCGTTTCGACACATCTCGTGACAAGCCGCGAACGCTTGATCGATCGCATGCAGGTCGGCTTCCTGCTCTTCGCGGTCGATAAACAGACTGACGGACTGATCTTGCTCGGAGTGTTGATAGATCGCCTCGCGGTACAGCGACATCCGCGTGACGAACGACTCTTCAGCACGTTCCAATGCGTGGTACTCGTACTCGCGAGCATTGGATTCGTGGGATTCGAATTCCAGCGGAGGGATCTCGAGCATACCGCCAGCGAAGGGGCCTTCGAGCTCGAGTTCGGCCATGATGATGGCGTGACTGGATTGCATCGAGGCGGCAAGGCGACTCAGTTCAATCGCATGCGTGATCTCATCCGCGAGTTGACTGATTTCTGTCGTCAGCAGACGGTCACGACTGAGCTGGGACCAACTGCTGTAGACCAACAACAAAATGACCAACGCGAGACATCCCAATCCCGCGATCATCTTGGTGCGAATCTTCCATTGGCGCATCGTCATCGTTGCCCTCCCTGGCTAGCGTGCGGTGCGGACCACAGCGTCTAAATGTCGCACGGGCGGCACCTCTGCAGGACCCCGTGAAACACAGGGGCGACGATAGAGACGCGGCAATTTCAGGGCAAGATCAGAGTTTTACCGAATGCGCCCGTTGCGCTGATCGGGTCAAATCGAAGACAACGCGAACCTTTGCAAACCCTTCCGCGTCCCTAAGCCAGCGTTGGGAATTCCCTTGCTTTTTCGTACCGAAGAAACGATACTTCCCACGTCGGGTCGCACTAACGCGGTGCGACGGACTACTCCGAACGCCGCTGGCACCACTCTTGTTGGCACAAGGGGCCGGATGCGTCTAACAATGTTATTGAAAAGGAGGTGATCAAGTGGATTATTGCTGTACTAGCCAACGGGGAAGCAACCCGTAGACGAAGTCGGCGGGCTGACGCTTATGGGTCAGCTTCCCACTCGAGATCATCCTGATCATCGAGATAATTGCCCGTTTGCTGCGATTCTACCTTGGTCGCGGCAAACGGGTTTTTCATGCGCTGGCGGGTCTCACGACCCAAGCCTCAGCCATCCATCGCCTCGTCCGCTGCGCGAACGCCGTGGAAGAAGGCTTCTTCCATCAAAGCCACGCCACTGAGATCCGTTCCGGCAAAATGAATCCGACCGAGTGGCTGTCGGGCCAACGACAATTCGCGGCTCGTGACCAAACCGATACGTGGTTGGATCATCGCGTGTCCCCAACGCATCACGTCGATGCGTCTAACTAACGGATCGATATCGGGGTGTGCTCGCTTGAGGTCGGAGACCACGACCGTCGCCCAGTCGTCCCATGTGAGCCGCATCAACTCGGTGCGTGACACGCGTGGATCGTTATCCAGGAGCGGTCGGTACCAAGTCAGAACAGTCGGGCCGTAGTCTGAGCCTAATTGATGTGTCGACGTCACGTAGCCAAGCGAGTGACTGTCCATGATCACATTGTCCCAACACATCATTCCGTCTTCTTCTTGAGGCCGGTCGCTCAAATGAACGTTGGCGACGGTCCAGGCACCGTACTGCAACTGCTTGACGGAGCGGTTCGCTTGGGGCCAACCTCGAATCAACCGTGGCGCGAGAAACTGCGGTGCGGCAAAGATCAAACGGTTGGCTTGGAAGTCGAGGGTCTTTTCGGCGGCAGTGTCGAACGCTCGAACGGTGACGCCGCCGGAGTCCTGTTGGATCGAACACACCGCGTGTGAACAGCGAAGTCCTGGGGTTTGCGACGCGAGGTAGTCCACAATGCGACCGTTGCCTTCAGGCCAGGTGATGACGGCTTGCGATTCCGTTCCGTCTCCGATGAGCCTGGAAGCAAAGTAAAAGATCCCCGCCCAGGCGCTCGTTTGTTCGATCGTCAAACCATAATCGTCTCGGCAAGAGTAATCGACGAGCCAGCGCAGTCGCTTCGAGTCGAAGCCTCGCTCCGTCATCCACGTCGCCATCGAAAGCGTGTCGAGATCAAGGACGGTTCGCTCATCCGTTGCTTGGGCGATCGGGATCGCGAAGTACCTTCGTCCCCGGCGATCGCGCCGAGCGGCCCATTCGTTCATCTCGAGACGAAAGCGTTCGGCTTGATCGAGGTCGTCCTGCGTCGCGCCCGTCGTCGGAAAGAGTCCGGCGTCCCAGACCTCTGAGAAGACACGCTCTTCGGGGTCTCGGCAAAGGTACTGCTCATCGACGATCGGTTTCCCAGCATCGTCTCGTCCAACGACGACGTCCATTTCCTCGAACAGGCTTAGCAGTTCGACGTTTTCGGTCATCGGGACGGGCACGTAGTGGGCACCCCAGGGGAATCGAAATCCGTCCCGGCTACCGCTCAGCGCCGTCCCTCCCGGTGAGTCGGAAAGCTCCAGGACGACGACGTCCTCAACGTCGTTTTTCTTGAGTCTCCAAGCCGCAGCGAGGCCGGCCATACCCGCTCCCACAATCACGACTCGGTGTCGTGTCGGTGGTTGCGTCGGTTCGGGCGGTTGCCACCCGTCACGCAATCGGTGACCTGTCGCGAAGTCGGGGCTGAGCAGTTCGCCTTCAAAGCTCAGGCGGCCGTGTCGTCCACAACCGACGAGTCCCGCGAGCGGAACGCCCGCAACGAGGGCCAGCAGTTCACGACGTGAGAGACTCAACCGCCCAAACTCCACTCTTCCTCATACAGTCGCACGAGGATCTGATCATTGAGTCGGTTCGGTTCCGACTCGAGTGGAACGATGTCGCTGGGCATCTGAAAGAGCGATCCGATCGTCGTGACATCGAGGAACTGAAGATTCTGTGGCAGTCGCTGTTCGACGGTGTCTTCGTCGGGACCCGCCAAAGGCGTCGGGGAGGCCAACGCGAATCCCCAAACGCCGAACGTTGGGACCGAGGCGCGGTACGGTGCCACGTCATATCCGGATGCGGAAAGCGTGTTGAGGATGCACCAGTACGACTTTGGTGCGACGAGAGGCGAGGTGCATTGGACGGAGATCGTCGCGGTGTCTTTTAACCGTTTCCGCATCAGTCCGAAAAAACGCGTCGAATACAGCTTGCCGATCGAGTAGGAGCCCGGATCCGGAAAGTCCACGATCGCGGCGTCGAAAACCGAATCGTCTTCGGAGATCCAGACGAAGGCGTCTCGGTTGACCACCGTGACGCGCGGATCCGAAAGAGCGCGTCGGTTCAATTCCGCTAACGGTTCAAAGTTGGTGGCGAGCTCTGTGATCGCGGGGTCCAGGTCGACCAACGTCACCGATTGAACATCGGGATAGCGGAGCACCTCCCGCACGGCCAGCCCATCGCCGCCGCCGAGCACGAGGATATTCCGAGGCGACTCGGCCGACGTCATCACGGGATGCACGAGCGCTTCATGGTAGCGATATTCATCGCGAGAATTGAATTGCAGATGCCCGTTGAGATGCAGTTGAAAGTGCTCGCGATTCTTGGTGATCACGATGCGTTGGAACGGAGACTGCGTCGAGTACACGACGGGATTCTCCAGGATCAACTGTTCGGTCCATGTCGTGAACGTGTCCGCCTTGATAAAGGCGACGGCCAAAATCCCCATGACCAGAAACGACCTTCCTCGAAGCGACGCAAGACCTCGCGAGTTGAGCAACGGTCGTAGCAGGTACGTGCCCCAGAGGCCGACGACGGCGTTGAGTATTCCGAACAGGAGCGACGTGCGAACGAGTCCTAGGCGGGGAACCAGCAAGATTGGGAAAAGGACCGAAGCCAAGAGTGCTCCGATATAGTCAAACGTGAGCACTCTCGCGACGAGTTCGCGAAAGTCGAGATGGTCCTTCAGGATTCGCATCAAGAGCGGAAGTTCCAGTCCGACGAGTGTTCCGATCAGCACGACGGAACCGAACAGTGCGATCCGGAACCAGGTGATTTGAGCGAAGGCCAGGAACAGCAAAGGGGCGGAGAGACCACCCACCAACGCGAGCGCGATCTCAATCTCGATGAACGTCCGAGCGACGCCCGAATCGACATATTTCGAGAGCCATGAGCCGATGCCCAAAGCCGAGAGGTAGACACCGATGACGAGCGAGAACTGGGTGACCGAATCACCGAGCAGGTAACTCGCTAGCGTCCCCGCCAACAACTCATAGATCAAACCGCATGTCGCGATGACAAGGACGTTCAGATAGAGCAGGTAGTGGGGCGCTCGATGGATCATCCAAGAATCGCCGCGCCGATGATGATCGAAATCCCGATGACCACTGCGCTGACAATCATCCCGACCGCCATGTTGTGCTCTTCACCGATCTCTTTGACGATCGAGAACGGGGTCACCTTGTCCAAAATCAGGAGGCAAATGAAGAAGACGACGATCCCGACGACCGAGAACACGACCGCCGCGATCAGATGTTCGCCAAGCAGGTGGATCGAACTGTCCGTCTTTTCCTGGGCCAACAACGATAGTCTGCTCATACCAAAATTCTCCATGCTATTTTCCTCCACCCCAAGAACCACCGATCGCTCGACCGCCTCCACTCGAAAGCGACTTTAAGATGCCGTAGTCAGTGGCTCGCCAGCCAAGCGCCGCAGCGGTTGTGAACCAGCCGCAGACGAGGATGCCGATCACCAAGTAGATGCGAGGGAGCTTGGATTTCATCGTTTAGTCTTCTGACGAGGCATACGGGCTATAGTCGCTCTCGCTCCAACGATTGACTTCAAAGTTGTACAAGTAGAACAGAGTGCCGGCGGGGACCAGTGAGATCCCGATCAGCGCGTAGATTAACAGCCAGCCATCGCCCCGTGAGCCACCGATAAAGACAGAAACAAAAATCAGGTAAGCGAGAAAGCCGAACCACATCGCGTAAAAAGAACCACCCGGGGACGGACTCGGCTGGATCACTCCGACTCCCCACGGACGACGAAGATCTTTGACGCCGAACGTGGTTTCAATCTCTCCCGGGGAGATGTAGTGACCGATCGAAATGGTCGTTTCCTCCCCCTTGCCGTGTCCGCTCGTTTCGTAGGAGAGCATTTGCGGTGGCGCGATATAGTCGGCGGTGCGGACACGGTCGCCGACGCGGACTCGCCAATAGAATTCACCGATCACGTATTCGACATACGCAACGCCGCGATCGTAAACCCGAAACGTTTTGCCTTCGTAGTCTGCCGAGTCGCCACCGAGTCTCGGCGGTGATTTGACGTTTTCGACGATCGACCAGTGGCCCTCATTGCAAACCAACCAACGAAATCCTTCGGTGCGGTTGTAAAGCAGGTGCTCGGTCCACGGGTAACGCCGTCCCTGGTACTTGACGAAGCGTCGCATGAAACCGATGACCGTGAAGGTGTGGTCTCCGATTTTGCCTTCCGTTCCGAGGGGGATCTCGGGTTTGATCTTTTGCTGATAGAGCGACTGAAAGACTTTGAGTTTTCCCTTGTCAGCGTCCAGCAACGCCGTGCAGTTGGGGCAGCCGATGCGCAACGTTTCATCGGGGGCGCGGAGCTGAAGCGGACCGCCGCACTCCGGGCAGTTGCACTGGGTCGCATCAACGGTTTCGACGCCCGCATTCTGGTCGAGCGACGAGGTGTCGATTCCAATCTCTTGCAGCGAGACGCGTTGGCCGAGGTAGGCTTCGTGTGTCGCGGAATCCGTGCCGTCACCGTAGTCATAGGTGGCGACAGCACCGTCGTCGCCGTAGAGATCGATGAAGTGGTGTTCGGCGTTTGGTTGGAACGCCCACGGCATATTGCCCTCAGCCGACTCGGCGATCGCAATGCCTTTTTCGCGGACGGCCAACTCGACACCCTTGAGCGTGACTCTTTGACCGACGTCGAGAGAGTCAAACGGAGGGAGTCTGCTTCCCTTTGATAAGCGACGACGCTCCGTGAGTCCGAATTCGCCTTGGGCTTCTGAGAGCCATCCCCAGCGTTCGCCGCCGGTGAAGGCCAAATACCATTCGTCCCACGATCCGCCCGCGGAGTGTCGGTAACGCACTCGGCCGACGATCGTGAACGATTTACCTTTCCATTTCCCGGTCATGCCGCGATGGAGACCGGACGCGGGATTGCCAATCTCCGAGACCTTTCCGAGGTCTTCGACGTTGCGATCGGTGCGTCCGATTGCGCTGTGACAGAATTCGCAAATGGTGACCAGGGTCGAAGCGGTTTTGAATTCCGCGGGTGCCCCGCAAGCGGGACAATTCGTGATCCGATGTTTCACGGCTTGAGTCCCTCCTTGGCAAGGACGCTCGACCTCATCTCTCGAGCCACCTGTCGGACCGTCACGCTTTCAGCCTCAAGACGCTGAACAAGTTCCGATTCCCAATCCCACGCGCGGCGTCTGCGGCAGCAGTACAAGTTGAACGTTGCGAACCCGAATTCCGGATAGGTGTGGCAGGCGAGATGCGACTCACTGAGCAAGTAGAGCGCGGTGACGCCTCCCGGTTCAGGGAACGTGTGGAGTTGTGGTTCGCCGACGACACTGAGCCCGAGGTCCGCAACGACGTCATCGCACACCGCGCGCAATCGCGTTGCGTCTCGCAAATGTGCTTCGCAGCATCCCGATGCGTCGATGATCCATTCGGTGCCGCCGGCGAAACCGGCGAGCGGACTCGGTTCGTCAGGCACTCCAAGCCTCAGGGAGCGGCGGGCGGCGGTGGAGGCGGTGGTGCCTGCTGTGATGCAAATAACGCCGAGAGCGCAGGGACGGTTCCGGCGGCAGCCCAGCCTTGCATGCCTGCCGTCCAGACCATCGTTTCCGCGGTGATCTCACCGGAAGCGATTCCGTTGGCGAGTTGAGCCATCGCAAACGGGCCTTGAGTGGCACCGCCGACCGCGACGTGCCATGCCGCCGGTGGCGGCGGTGGACCTGCGGCAGCTGCGCCCGCGGCGGCAGCGGGCGCCGCGCCGGCACCCATCATCGGTCCCATCATCCGGCCGGCCATTGCCATGCCGAGACCCAACCCCATTCCGTCAGCGGCCATCCCGCCTGACGGATTTTCGGCCGCGGATGTGATCGCGTTGCCCATTTGGTAAGCCTGGAAGCGATTCATGTCGCCGATGACGCCCATGCTCGTTCGGGTATCGAGTGCTTTCTCGACGGACTCCGGAAGCGACACATTGACGAGAACGAGTTGCGGGCAATCCAGGCCATACTCGTCGTCAATTTGCTCGACGACTTTCTGTTGCACCACTTTGGCAATGTCGCTGTACCGTGCCGCGAGGTCCAATGCGGCGATGTTCAATTCGGCGACGGCCTGTGAAAACGAGGACGTGATCATCGAACGAAGCAGGTCCGTGATCTCGTCGGAGTTGAATTCGCTATCCGTTCCAACCAGTTCCGTGAGCAGCGCTTTTGGATCGACTGCCTGTAGAGCATAGGTCCCGAAGGCTCGGATTCGGATCGGACCGAATTCCGGGTCGCGGAGCATGATCGGATTCGGCGTGCCCCACTTCAGGTCCGTGATCTGACGCGTGCTGACGAAGTAAACCTCCGCCTTGAATGGACTTTCAAAGCCGTACTTCCACCCGTTGAGGGTCGAAAGGATCGGCATGTTTTGCGTCGAAAGTTCGTAGTGGCCGGGTTCATAGATGTCGGCGAGTTCACCACCCGAAACAAGGATCGCCGTTTGGCCGGGTCGAACAATGAGCTGGGCCCCGTTCTTGATCTCATTTCGATAGCGAGGAAATCGCCAAACAAGCGTGTGGTTGGAATCGTCGACCCATTCGACGATATCGATTAGCTCATTCTTCAGTCGATCGAACAAACCCATAGTGCGGCCCGCGCGAGTAGTGTTTCAGTAAAAGCCCTGTTTTGCGGCCCCGAAAGCCAAAATTTGGGGCGCGAATGCTTTCGGGACGAGAATGTAACAGATTTCGTGGGAAGGTTGAAAAGCGAGCGAAACAACGTCCGGGGCGAACAGGTGGCCACGTCAACCGGTTGATTTTCCACCTCACAGAAGTTCGACTTCGCGGCAGGTACCTTCCCTCTCCGCCGCGATGAGACATGGCCGACGACGCCCCCACGCTGTTTTCACCGACGCACAAGTTATTTCTTCTCGACGGCATGGCGCTCACCTATCGAGCCCACTTCGCGTTGATCCGCAGTCCACGCTTCACCTCGACGGGCCAGTGCACTTCGGCGGTGTTTGGAATTCTCGGTGCGATCCTCGACATCATTAAAAAAGAGGAGCCGTCGCATCTTGTTTGCGTCTTCGACACCAGTGATCCGACGCAACGACACATCGAGTATCCGGAATACAAGGCTCAGCGGGATGAAATGCCCGAAGACCTTTCGAGCCAACTGCCATTGGTGGATCGATTGCTCGATGCACTCAACATCCCGACCCTGCGGATCCCCGGTTACGAGGCAGACGACATCATCGGAACGCTTGCCAAAGAGGCCGCCGAGGAAGGATTCGAAGCGTGGCTCGTGACGCCCGACAAAGACTATCACCAACTCGTCAGCGACCAGATTCAGATTTACAAGCCCGGTCGGCGAGGGGGCGCTCCCGAGATCCTCGGCGTCAAAGAGGTGCTCGCCGAGTGGGAGGTCGAGCGTGTCGACCAAGTCATCGATGTGCTCGGCATGATGGGGGACACCAGTGACAACGTGCCAGGGATACCAGGAATCGGACCCAAGACCGCGAAGAAACTCGTCGCCCAATACGGCAGCTTGGAAGGCTTGCTCGACAACATCGACAAGCTCAAGGGGAAACAGAAGGAACGCGTCGAAGAGAACATCGAACAGGCACGGCTCTCGAAACGGCTCGTGACGATTCAGCTCGACGTTCCACACGACATCGAATTCGAGTCGTTGCGACGCATCGGTCGGAATGACGAGAAACTTCGTCCGCTGCTAATGGAACTCGAATTCGAAACGTTCGGCAAACGTCTGTTCGGCAAATCGTTTTCGATCGAAGACGCACGGTCTGCGTCGGCTCGACAGCAACGAAGGACAGAGATTCAGCAATCGCTCTTTGACGAGCCCACCGAAGAAAAGACGCTTGAGGATGTGGAGCACCAGTACCACATCGTTCAGGACGCGCAAGGCCGAGGCGACTTGATCACCCGGCTGACAGGTGCCGACGAGTTTGCGATGCACGTCCTCCGCTCCGGCTCCGATCCGCGTCGTAGTCGTCCGTTGGGGCTCGCGTTTTCGCTCCAAGCCCATGAGGCCTTCTACGTACCATGTCCCGACGAACCGGCGGAGACTTGGAAATTGCTCGATGAATTTCGAGACGTTTTCAAGTCTTCTTCCGCAACCAACGTCGGTCACGAAATCAAAGCGGATCTGGCAACGCTCAAATGGAATGATTTCGACATCGATGGGCCCCTCGTCGACACATGGCTGGTTCACCTCATGACCGAACCGGAGATGTCACACGCTCTGTCGGCACTCAGCCTCTTGTATCTCAACTATCGGGCTCAAGACGGGATCGAATCGACGGAGATCGGCGAACGCACCCTCGACGAACTTGCCAAGCGAGCCTGCGAGCGAGTCGACATCACGCTGCAGATTCACCGTCGCCTCATGCCGATGGTCAAGGAACGCGAAGCCGAACAGGTTTGCTATGAAGTGGAATGCCCGCTGGTGCCGGCGTTGCTCTCGATGGAACACCAGGGCATTCGTCTCGACGTTGACGCGATCAATGATTACTCGAACGTTCTCCAAGACGAGATCGATCAGTTGACCGCTCGGATCCACGAGGCGGCGGGGCGAGAGTTCAACATCGACTCACCGAAACAGCTCGGCGTCGTGCTGTACGAAGACCTCGAACTTGAGAAGAAGCCGAAGAAAACGTCGACGGGACAGTATTCGACCCGTGAGACCGAACTCGAACGACTTGCGGCAAAGCACCCGATCGTTGCGGATGTGCTTGACTATCGAAACGCGACCAAGCTGAAATCGACCTACGTCGATCAATTGCCGCATTCGGTCGACGCAAACACGGGACGACTACACACCCACTACAGCCAAACGTGGACTTCCACGGGTAGGCTTCAATCGAATGCTCCCAATCTTCAAACGATTCCCGTTCGCAAAGAACGTGGCCGCGAAATCCGAGCCGCCTTCGTGCCCCGCGACAAAGACCATCTGATCCTTTCCGCCGACTACTCGCAGATCGAACTGCGGATCATGGCCGAACTCAGCAACGATGAATCAATGGTTGCCGCGTTCACCAATGACGAGGACATCCATTCCGTTACCGCGTCGAAAGTCTTCAAAGTCGAACCGGAGGACGTGACGCGCGAAATGCGATCCAAAGCCAAGATGGTCAACTTTGGCATCATCTACGGAATCAGTGGGTTCGGTCTTCAACAGCGACTGAACATCCCGCGAGCGGAAGCCAACTCATTGATCGAAAACTATTTCGAAAAGTACCCCGGTGTGACCAAGTACATCGACGACACGGTCGCCTTTGCGAAGGAAAACGGCTTTGTCCGAACGTTGACCGGCCGACGACGCTACATCCGAGAAATCAACAGTCGGTCACGGACGGCGGTCAACACCGCCGAACGGCTGGCCATGAACAGTCCGATTCAGGGCACGGCGGCTGACATGCTGAAACTCGCGATGGTGCGGGTGCATGCGGTGCTTCGATCCGGTCGTTACCAGACCAAAATGCTGCTCACGGTCCATGATGAATTGGTTTTCGACATGGTCCGGGAGGAAGCCGATGAGGTGATGCCGGTGATTCAGGACGCAATGAAAAACGCGCTACCGATGCAGGTTCCGATCGTCGTCGAAATGGGCACCGGCGAAAACTGGCTCGACGCGCACTGAGCGGCCAAGATGTCTCTCCTTTCCCACGTTCGTGTTCGCCTCCGGTGCCTCGCCCGTACTCCATGTTCCACTCGCTCCATGTCCTACTCGACTGGGCCCCAGCGAATGATCACGCTGCCGCTGGTTCTACGGTAGCGTGACAAACTCCCGACCGGCCCGAGTCGACAAGCTTTGCCAAGGGTCAAGGTCGATCGAATCGGTGATGAATTGAACGGAGCCATCCATCAGCGCGACGGTCACGCCGCCCTCGTGATAGCTACGTGATGTCACTGCGGCTTGCGTCAATGCCGTGGTGTTTCGTCCTTCGCGGATGTTGGTGAAATCGACGTCGTACTCGATGCCGCTCACATCACAAAGCACCTTCTTGTTGGGAGGGAATGTGGTGGTGAATCCGGACTGGTGGACGCGACCATCGACCCATTCGGTGTGTCCCGTTTCGGTTTTGAAACTCCCGCCGAGCGAACAGATTTCGGTTGGATCGATGGGAGTATTGATCGCTCCGGCGACTTCAACGTCTCGATAGTATGGCGTCCAAGCCTTGACTTCGGCGAATGCGAGCGTGTTGCTGA
>JBCBOT010000146.1:0-18610 GCA_039821165.1 Planctomycetota bacterium
AAAGATGTGAGGCAACGTGTCCGGAGCAATCCCGCTGCCGCTATCGCGAACGACCAACTCCACGAACCCGGCTTCGTCGCTATTGCGGAGGCGAATCGTCAGTGTGCCGCCTTCGCCCATCGCCTGGCGCGCGTTGATCAACAGATTCAATAGCACGCGTTGGATTTGATTCCCGCTTGCCAGTGCGGGCGCGACGTCCTCCGCGATCTCGCACTCCACCGAGATCCGGTATTTGCTCATCTCGCGTTCGAGCAGGACCAATGAGTCACGGATGATAGTGCCCAGGTCCGTCGCCGTTAGCGATTCGGTTCGGTTGCGTGCCTGGGCGAGGATCGTGCCGGTGATCTTCGCGGCTCGTTCGGACGCGTCGAGGATTTTGCTAAGTGCCTTGTCTCGCGATGCATCGTCGCGGTTTCGAATCCCGAGCTTGGCGTAGTTGATGATCGTCATCAACACGTTGTTGAACTCGTGCGTCGCCGTGCTGGTCAGTTCGCCAAGCGCTGCCATGGATTGCGTTTGACGCAATTGAGCTTTGAGTTGGTCGATGAGAACTTGTTCCGCGTTCGGCGCGTGGTTGCCAGTTGCGGGTACCGCGGGGCGTTGAGCCGAACCAGTGGTTGCGGAAGATTGCATCGAAGTCCCTTTTCTCATGCTTGCTGTCATTGCGAAACGGTAGCGCGAACGTGAGCCCCGCCTCCCTTGGCCTATCGTCGCCGCGCGGGGATTTGCTACACCGCGAAAGGTGCGAGAGGCACACCTTGCCCGTGCACTCGTCCGCCCTCACAACCGATACAGATTGAAACGAGCCCCGCCATGTCGTCTCAGAAGATCGAAGGGACTGCCGAGAACGTTGCGATCCGCTTTCGTCGACGTGTCGCCGAAGCGAAACGGTTGGGTTTTGACGTGCGAACGGTGACACTTGACGACCAAATGCCGGGATGGTGCTCGTTGGCGGGAAAACAGGTCGCCTTTTTGGATGTGACCGCGACGACGACCGAGCAACTTGGTCAACTCGACGGCATTCTTGCCGACTATCTCGTCAAACGCGCCGCGTAGCGTCACGCGATTCGCGAACGGAACGCGGTTGCGCTCTCGCACTTGTGACCCGCGGGGGAGCGGAGCCACCGGTTGTGAGTGCGGTCAGAATTGGGTGGGAACCCAGCGCGGACCCGGTGACTCCGTTCATGAACTCACTCTGCCCCATGGCAAACTCGGAGCGGCTCACTTTGCGAGCGTGCCCGGTGGGCGCCAACGCGCCAACCATTTTCAACCGTTTTCGCGGTCCAGCCACGCCGGATACAATGGAGCGGTCGGAAATCGTTTTGGCAATCGTCCGCGTTTGGGTCCGTGATGTTCTTTCAACGAATGGGGTTAAAGCCCGCTGGCGCCTTTTGCCGGCGCATGGGAGTGGGGCTGAGAGCGGGAGCGGACCTGCTCCGTTTACTGACGTCGGAATCGAATTACGGTCCTCCACGTCAACGGGAAGCCATTGCGTATGTGCTCGACGGTGTGAAACAGGGCGGTGAAATCAGCACGCTGATGAAGGAGCGCCGCTATTTTCCCAAACTGATGGTGACGCTAACCCGCGTCGGCGAGCAAACCGGCAAACTTGAGCGGACTTTTTTGACGTTGGCGGCACATTACGAAAACCAAGCCGCACTGCGTCGTCAATTTCTGTCATCGATCGCATGGCCGATGATTCAGTTGTTTCTCGGCTTGTGCGTGATCTCGATCGTGATTTGGATCATGGGAATCCTCACGCCTGCGGGTGGCGGCGAAATGATCGACATTCTCGGTTTCGGATTGCGTGGGTCGTCGGGCGTGTTGATCTTTTGGTGTTACGTCGGCGTTGTCGTTGCTGTCCTGTTCGGCTTGTACACCGCTTTCATGAAAAACATCGGTGGCGTGCAAAACATGGTGCCGATCGTTTATCTGGTTCCCAAAATCGGGCCGTCGCTTCAAACGATCACTCTCTCCCGATTCACGCGCACGTTGTCACTCGCCCTCGGAGCGGGGCTCGACCCGATTCGTTCGGTAAAGCTGAGCCTGGACTGCACCGACAGCGCCTACTACCAGTCGGGCGGATTAGCATTCGAAAATGCGATTCGCGATCGTGGCGACACGATGGCCGGCGGCTTGAGATCGACGGACCTGTTTCCCGATCCGTTTCTGCAACTCGTCGAAGTCGCGGAACTTTCGGGTACCGAATCCGAATCGATCGACCACATCGCGGATCAATACGAAGAGCAAGCTCGCGGTGCGATGCGAATCCTCTCGGGAGTCGCGACGGGGGCGATTTGGGTCATCGTCGCGGGCTGTCTCGTGTTCATGATCATGCGAATCGCGATGGTCTACATCGGCGGGATCAACGACGCGCTTCAAGGCTTATAGACTGAAAGCGATCAGTCCGCGTCACCGATTTTGTCGCCGTCTTGATCTTTGACGCCCGAGAGTGGATGGGCGAGCGCGGCTTGCCAGGCGATCTTGCGAAACTGTCGATCGAGTTCGCGGCTCGGAAAGTTTCCTCGGTCACCGAACGGGATATCGCCTTCGATCAGTTCGGGCGACTTCTTATAGATCGTCGCATAAAACACATAGCCTTCGAGGCGGTCGAAACCGGGGCCGAGGTGACCGAGTTGGTCTCGCCAAAGCGAACGCTCTTTGCCGCCGATGACTTTGTGAATGCCATCGATGCCAGGCAGCTCGCCGCGCAAATAGGCTTTGCCCGCCAATGCCATCGCGTCGCAAGTGGGCAAGATGAAAACGCGATCGGGATATTGCTCGAGAAGCTCGCTCACTTGCTTCTCGTACTCGACTCGACGGTCTTTCGCCATTTTGTCGAAGACCTCGGCCGTGAAGTAGGATTCCGATTTCGGGTTCTGGCCGAGTTGGTAGAGCTGTGGCCAAGCATCGGAGAGATAGAACTTCATGTCTGGGTTGTATTTCAAGCAAAAGTCGATCCAGCACGAGTAGTACTTGGATCGATCGTTGAAGTAGGGCCCCCACATCATCGCGTCCCAAGAAGCATTCGAAATCGACGCCAGCAGTTTCGGTGTCGGACGGCCATCGAACTGAAAGATGCCGTTCTCCTGTTCCCACTTGTAGCGGGCACTGCCCGTGATGCCGCCGCCGGTGTGCGTGTAAAGCGGTTGCTCCATGCCGGCAGCCTTGCAGATGACCGGAAACGTTCTGAAGCCGGGGGCCATGAAGCTATGCCCCGTGGCGACGATCCGCATCGCGCCGTCCGTCGGTTTGTCATAGCTCACGACGGCAGGCTGACCCCGTTTGATGCCCTGCTCGTAGATTTCACGGATCTCGTCCGGCGTCTTGTAGCTGACCGCGTGCTCGGGAAATCGCTCCTTGTCCCAGCCCGGATCGACTTCGAATTCCTGCGGAGCGCCACTGTTGCCGCCGCGCCCACGCATCTTTTGCATGAACGCGGTGGCTTCTTCGATGCTGAGCTTGCCGTTCTTGTCGGTGTCGGCTTGCGGGAAACGTTTTAACCATCGCTGCAGTTGCTGTTGCGACGGAACTTGTCCCGAAGCCGTGTTGATGAGCAACGCCAAACCAGCCACCAAGACGATAGCCATCCGCATTTCGATTCTCCTTGAACGAGTGATCACGCTACGCCGAGTATAGCCGGGGCGATGCGTTGCGGCTTTAGCCGTGATCAACAAGACGCCCGATCACAAGGCGTTCGATTAGAACGCGCCTTCGCGGAGTTCGTGCTTGCCGAGCCCTTTGCGGTAGACCACCAGATTTTCGGGGGACACCGACTGGTTCTCCGGCAACACGACGTCGCCCTTTTCACCGCTGAGCTGCGCGACGCTTTTCATACCGTCGAGCTTCGATGAGCCAGTGTTGATTGATGCCTTTTCGTCGTAGTAATCGAACCAGGGTAATCCGGCCTTGGTGTATTGCTTGGCGGTCGGTGCTGGGTGCGGAGGGTTTGAGCCGGTGACAGAACTCCAAACGAGCGAGTTGCAGAGATGGACGAAGCAGCGGCTGTTCGTGTTCATTTCCCAATCGGCATTGTCAAACGGGTCGTCGTAGATTTCTTGCCGCATCGAGCCGCCGGGCGCGAGGCCCATGTCCATTCCTGCGGTCGCTTCTGCGTCGCAGAGGGTCATCATGCAGTCAAGGCTTCGGGATACTCGTGATCGAGTCTTTGCCCGTTTCGGAAAACGCTGTTCGAAGACTCGACGCTTCATCGGGCAGACCGCGATTTGCAATCCGCCGTGTTCGGCGTTGCCGGTGAGCTGCTCTTCGGCGGTGTAGCCACTGCCCAGCGGCATCGCGACGAACTGACGGATCGTGCCTTTCTTGACGACAAAGCCGTCGAGCCAAGGTTGCGTCGGTGCGACCAGGTAGTCTTGTGGTGAACGGTTCATGCCACTGGCCCAGGCATTGCCACTCACGGCGCATTGCTTACCCGTCGCGATCTTGATGGCGAACGGATAGGGGCGCCAGTGGCCCGGAACCGACGTGCTATTGAAGTTCAGCCACATCGCTTCCGCCTGGTACATCGGCAGCATCGCGCCGCCTCGCTGGAGCCATGCCGAAGGCACGTCGGCGGCAAAGTCATCGACGTGCTGAAGCGGAAATCGTCCGAGCCCCGGTGGAAGCGAATACGTCTTGCCGTCGTCTGGAATTCGCAGTGTCCGCTGGAATTCGATCGACAAACGCGCATCGGGGTGGATCTCGGGAAATGTGAACACCAATTGATCATTCATCAGTTCAATCATGCTTCACCTCTCAAAGTGTTGAAAAGCCTTACCAATCACCGTCCCGAACTTCACGGACCAAGCGCAGGACCGCGTGGTCGGGCATGTCTTTGAGTTGGTGGATCAGCTCGGCGAAAAGTTTCGGCCGTTGCCGAATGATCGCCTGCAATTCGCTCGACACCTTGCCCGCCATGGCGAGCAGAACGTCCGGGTCCTGTTCGAGTTCCGCCGCCAGCGCCTTGATGGTCGCTTCGGAGGGCGGGGGCTGCTGGCCGCGTTCGACTTTGCTGAGGTACGACGGTTCGACGCCGATCCGAGCCGCAAGCTGCCGCACACTGAATTGCCGATTCGAGGCGCGTTTTGCCTCGCGGCACTCGCGCAGAAACGATCCAAACTCACTCATGTGTGTATCATATACTACACACTACACGAATCAAGCCGAGAATCGAGACGGATGGGGTTTCGGGTGCTTTTTCGCGTGGCCTGGCTGTGGCATGCCCGGAAGTTGGCGACGCTACGGCTCACGGCCCACCGACGCTTGGCCAGCTCTCAAGCGACCGAAACGCGATCGGGCTCACAAGATTCGTTGGGCGATTTTGCTAGGAGATCGACGTTTCGGCGTCCACAACCGCCGCCAGGTTCTCGTAGGTCCGCTCGGGAGACTGTTCTGAACCGAAGTTGTTGACGGCGATCTGGTACAGCTTTTGACCGCAGTCGGTCGGATAGCGACCGGTCACGCAGGCTTGGCACAGATGGCTCGCAGGAAGATCGATCGCGCGGGCGATCGCGTCGACGGGCAAATAACGCAACGAGTCGGCGCCGAGGTCATCGGCGAGTTGTTGCTGCGCCTCGTCGGTCAGCTTTCCTTCGACGCCGAAGTACTTCGGCGCGATCAGCTGATCGATGTTGCTCATGTCGATGCCGTAGAAGCACGGCGCGACGATCGGCGGACAGGCGACCCGGACGTGCAATTCGCGGGCGCCGCCGACTTCTCGAATTCGGTCCAGCAACACATTCATCGTTGTGCTGCGGACGATCGAGTCTTCCACCAGGATGACGCGTTTGCCTTCGAGCACTTGGCGTAGCGGCGTGTATTTCGTGGCCGCCTTGGCTTTGCGTGCGCGTCCGCCTTCGATGAAGGTTCGGCCCGCGTAGCGGTTGCGGATCAAACCTTCGCGACAGGGGATCGACAATTCATAGGCCATCGCGTCGGCGGCGGCTTTGCTGGTATCGGGCACCGGCACGATGATCGTGTCGGGATCATCGAGTGGCACTCGACCGAGTTGGCGTTCGGCCCTCGCGAGTTCTTCGCCCAACCGGGTGCGGCTCATGTAGACGCTGCGATCGTCAAGCGTGCTCGCGACGTTGGCAAAGTAAATCCATTCGAAAAAACAGTGCTTCGGTTCGGACGACTCGGCAAACGATTCGATTCGAACGCCCGTTTCGGGATGGACGACGATCGCGTGGCCGGGTTGGAGCGATTTGATTTGGTCGTTGGAGAAACCGAGGTTCAGCAGCGCGACACTTTCACTGGCCGCGGCGAACAGCGGGCCTTCGTGCACGTAGCACATTGGCTTCATGCCCAGCGGGTCTCGGGCGACGATCATTTCGCCTTCGGCCGTCAGCAGTGCCAGCGAATACGCGCCGTCGAAGTTCTTGGCCACTTGGCGGAGCACATCGATCCACTCGATTCGGGATGTCGAATGGCTCAGCACGCGGCCGATCTCGTGCAAGATGATTTCGGTGTCGGTGTCCAACGCGAGGTGATGATCGCCGTCGCTGAGGAGCCGTTCTTTGAGGACTCCGTAGTTGGCGAGTTGCCCGTTGAAACAAAAACTGAACCACTTCCGCTTGTGAATGTGGTTTCGCTCGAAAGGCTGCGCGTAGTTCTTGTCGTCTTGCCCGCAAGTGGCGTAGCGAACATGCCCGATCGCGGCGCGCCCGGCCAAGCCTTCCATCAGCGCTTCGACTTTTGCGCGATGATTGAGCCGGAAAACTTCGGCCACGGTGCCGACGTCTTTGTAGGTTTCCAGCAGCTGCGGCCGATCGGGACGATAGGTCGTCATTCCGGCGGCGAGTTGGCCGCGGTTTTGAATGTCCAGCAGCATCCGAGGCAGCAACCGCGAAATTTCGCGGGGACCCTCGGCGGTGCAAATCGAACTTCGGCCGCGACCTGACAGGTGGTAGATCGCCGCAACACCACACTCGTGATGCAACTCACTCATTCCAAGCTTGCTCGTCAAACGAGGGGACGTTTTTGCGGACCGGAAATTCGACCGCCATGGCCGAACGCCATTGTGCAAATCGGACGCGGCTTGTCGAACCGCGAACTGGCCTCACCCATCTTATTTCGACGAAAAGGTTGTGTCGGTCGCTATAACGCGACGTCGGATAGGCGCGGCGATAGTCACACGACTATTTTTTTGTTTGTTTGATCCATTCCTCCGCTTGACGTGTCCGTGTCCACCACCTCCTCCAATCCTCGATTCGACGCGATTCAGAACGCCCAGAGCGTGGTGGTGAAAGTCGGCACCCGTGTTCTGACGGACGATTCGGGCAAGCTCGATGTAGATCGAATCGAGCAGCTTTCTGCCGGTTTATGTGCGATCGCCGACAGCGGGCGGCAAACCATCATGGTCAGCAGCGGCGCCGTGGGGGCCGGCGTCGGAAAACTGCGATTGAGCGTAAGGCCTGCCGACTTGGCTCAACTCCAGGCGGTCGCGGCCGTCGGGCAAACGGACTTGATTCAAGCTTACGAGTCGGCACTCGCCCGTGGGGGGCGACATGCCGCACAGGTGTTGCTCACGCCATCGGATCTGCGGCGGCGAAGCGGCTACCTCAATGTCCGAAACGCACTGTCACGAATCCATGATTTCGGTGCGATCGCGGTGATCAATGAGAATGATTGCGTCGCCGTTGCGGAACTCATGACGACCTTCGGCGACAACGACGGCTTGGCGGCGCAAGTCGCGGGGCTGTTTAGCGACGCGCTGCTGGTCATACTTTCCGATGTCGACGGATTGTTCGACGGTTCACCCGAAGACGCGGGCAGTCGCAAGATCGACGTGGTGGATTCACTCGACGAGAGTGTGCTCGCGCTCGCGCAGACACATCATTCCTCCACCAGTAAAGGCGGCATGGCGAGCAAGCTCGCTGCGGCACAACTCGCGACGTCGCACGGTCACGCCGTGATCATCGGACCGGGACGCGGCGACGAGGTGTTGCAGCGAATTCTTCGGGCGGAGAACGTCGGCACACTGTTCCTTCCGAGCCAACGTTCTATTCGCGGGCGTCGTCGCTGGATCGGTGCCTCGGCGGAAGTCGAAGGCACCTTGGTCGTCGATGCGGGAGCGGTCCGGGCGTTGTGTGACTCCGGGCGAAGTTTACTCGCGATCGGCATCACGGCCGTCGAAGGCGTCTTCGAAGCTGGCGCGGCGGTCTCCGTGAAAGGGCCTGATGGTGGGGAAGTCGCCCGTGGACTGTGCAATTATCCGTCCGTCGAAGTCACCAAGATTCTTGGCCAGCCCAGCGAGTCGATCGCCGAGGTTCTGGGGCATCGCCCCTACGATTGCGTCGTCCATCGCGACAACATGACCTTGCAATAAGTTTCCTCCTCGCTCGCAAACGAAACCCTTTCGATGAGCGTATAGTTTTCGCGTGACTCGGCGGCGCGAAAGCGGTCTTCATTTCACTCGAGCTGGCTGGACAGAATGAATCGACGTCGTGGCTTTTCGTGGATCGAGTTGGTGTTCTTGCTTGTCCTGATTGCGACGGTGTTGGCATTGTTTCTGTTGCGCGCCGGCTCCAGTCGCGAGTCGGCGCGAAGGATGGAGTGTGAAAACCGTTTGCGAGGGATCTTTCTCGCAATGCAAAGTTACTCCCTGCAATACGGTCACTTCCCGATCGGTACACAAAATCCAACCGGGCCGATCCGAAGTGAACCGAGCGGCTACCACCAGAACTGGATTTCGGGCGTCCTTCCGCAGCTCAACGAACAGTCGCTTTACGAGACCATCGATTTTGATTTCGGTGTTTATGACGAAGCCAATCGCGCCGTCGGCTCGCAGCCGCTCGAGCAGTTGAGGTGCGCTTCGACGGGCGATTCCTTGGCCGAGAACGCGACCTCCTACGTCGGCATGAGTTCTTCAACGGAGTCGCCGATCTCCGTAGACGGTGACGGAATGCTGATCCTCAATCGACCGTTGTCGAGTGCCGATGTTCTCGACGGCGAAAACTATGTGTTGATGATCGGAGAGAAGTCCATCGACTTTGGGCCGCCGCTTGCCTGGAATAGCGGCACACGAGCGAGTCTGCGGACCGGCGGACTGCGAATCAACGCGCCACCACCGGCAACGGTAGATCCGTTAGTGGTGGGTGGTCTTTCCAGCAATCACGCCGGCGGTGCATACGGCTTAACGGTGGGTGGCGAATTTCGTTTTTTGACCGACCAGATGGATCCCGTGCTGCTTCAGCAACTGATCGATCGTGCCGACGCCGCGGGCGCTGACGAAGAGAACACAAACGAAAACGAAACACGCTGACCACGATGAGAGCGAGGCCCCGTATCAATCGCAAGCCGACGTTTTGGAGTTGCGTTTGAGCGGCAGGGCGGTAGCCGCCGGTTGTAGCTGGGTGACCCGTGCAATGTACTCGTGAGCCGTTGGGCATTGCTGGAGTTGAGTTTTTTGGTGCGGCAACTCGAATCTGCTACCATGAAGTTCGACGGACCGCTCTTCCAACTCATCTCTTCCGGACCGTGATCATGAGCGACTTTGACCCGGAGCCACAAACCGCCGGACTCTGCGATCGCTGTTACAAGGAGTTGATCAGCGGACGCGGCGAGTTTTACGAAGTTCAAATTGACGCAAGGGTCGACAGTTCGCCGCCCATTCTGGATGCACCGCCGATGGAGCCAGATGAGATGGACGAAGAGTGGGGCAAGCTGATCCAACAGCTCGAGTCCATTCCGCAAGTCGATGCGATGAACCAAGTTTATTGCAAACGCCGAATCCTGTTGTGCTCGCCCTGCTTTCAAGCCTGGATCGATAATCCGGCCGGCGGTGAATGAGGCACGACCCAAATCATCTTGCCGCACTCAATTGCGGCCTCTATGAATGAACCACGGAAGGTCACTTCGAACACCCCGGCTTTGCTAGCGAAAGGAATCGCGAACGATGAAACGCTTCTTGCCAACGTTGGTTTATTGGCTCGCGTGGGTGCTGCGACACACGTCCAAAGTCGTTGTGACCAACGATCGACGCGGCGAACTTCGTGATGCCGGCCAACCGTACATCTATGCGGCGTTGCACGCCCACAAGTTTGCTCTCTTGATGCTCAGTGATCCACGATCGAGTCCTGCCGCGATGGTTTCACGAAGCGGCGACGGTGACTTGGTCGCTCAGGCACTGGAGAAGTTTGGGATTCGAACGATTCGGGGAAGCAGTGGTGATCGCAAGGGTGGCGCGACGGCGTTGATCCAAATGGTGCGTCACATGCGGAAAGGCAACGCGGGTGTATTGACCGTCGACGGCCCCACCGGGCCGCGTCGAAGCGTGAATCCCGGAGTCGCCTTGCTGGCACAAAAAACAAAAGCCCCCGTATTGCCGCTCGTGTTGATCCCGCGACGCAGGCTTCTGTTCAAGAAGAGTTGGGACCGGACGCAGATTCCGCTTCCGCTGTCGCCGATTCATACAACGTTCGGTGACCCGATTTATCCGATCGATGGGGAGAGCGTGGACGAGTTTCTCAATCGAGTCCAGGCGTCTCTGGAGGAACTCGAGTTCAGGTGCGATCCAGAAGAGGCCGCGCGGACGCCACGTGCAAGCGTGACGCCCGTTCAGAAAGCGGCTTGAATCCGCAGGCTCACTGCTTGCCGAGATACCAAGCGTCGAGCCAAGTCGTCTCGCCGACTTTCATCTCGAAGTCGCGCTCGAGTCGTTCGGCCATGTCGGAGAGGTGGCCTGCACCGTAAAAGACTGCGAGCTTTTCTTTGCCGGCGTCGAGTTGCTTCTTCAGGACTTCAAACGCCTTGGCATTGCGACCTTTGATCAGGGTGTTTTCACCGTTGGCATCGTTGATGCCGGCAGTCACGGCTTCCATGTCGATCAACTGGCCGGCCATCGCGTTCTTCATCGCCCGCTCGCGATCGTTGCCGGTCTTGAGCATGGCCATGACCAGGCCCATGTCGCCGCCAGTCTGGGATTGCGAAGCGATGCCTGCGCCCATCATTCGCGCGACCATTTTCCAAACGCTGTCGCCGCGGCGCTCCAAGTCTTCGCTGAACTCCTCGGGGCTCATGTCGGCGTGCACAAAGTTCTCGGCCATGTAGTCGATCAGCTCGAGTTGGTACTCCAAGCCGAGCATGTCCTTCATGCCGGTTTGCACCGACGCCAGGAGCGAGCGCCGTGCCTTGAGGTCTTCGGGGCGAATGCGTGTCCCGTCCGGCGCGACCAATTCGTAAAGCACCGAGTCGTATTTCGAAAGTCGGTAGTTCAGCTCTTCGTAATAGGGCTTCTCGCCGATGTGTACGACGCCAACGAGGTCGACGATGGCACCGTCATAACGAGTGCCGGGCTTGCCGATGAAGCGAACGATTGCCGTTTGCATCGCACGTTTCTTTCCGGATTCATCGCGGTCGAGTCGAACGTATTTCGGTTCGTCCTCTTCCTTCTCCTCCGCACCCTCTTTCGCATCGGCCTGTTTCGCGTCGGCCTCCGGTTTCGTGACTGTCGCATCGGCGACAGCTTGGGCGAACCCGACGGCGGAATCCATCACGGCTCCGAAGATCACGATCGCGATAATGAAACACTGAATGACAAGACGCATGAAATCACCTTGCGGGCGGCAGAAAGGGTCTCGAGAGATGGTCCACGAATTTCTGTGCGTAGGATCGAATTCCGATCGAACGGGGCGCAATCTCCTCGCACCGATTAGGATAGCGCTCGGAACCAAGTCCGACAACTTCTCGTACAGTCCGATTCGGGGCGCAAGTCCAGTCCTTGCCGAAACGGCTGGAAAACCCTAGAAAACCCTCCCGCGAATCACGTCCGCGCCGCCTGATGTTGTGTTATGGAATTTATTGAATTGACCGGAAAAACGCTGCTCGATGTCGTCAACGAAGGCGAAATCGACTTCAAGCAGCTGCACGACGCGGGCGTGAAGGGCGACTCGATCGTTCGCATCAACAAGTTCGGCGAGATCGAGCTTCGCACGCGATCCGAATGGATCATGGTCGGTGGACTGATCGGCAACTTCGAGGAACGCCTGCAGAAGTTAACCGGGTTGGACTGGGTTTAACGATCAAGCGTTTCCCGCGGCCCTCGTCGATTCGCGACGCGGCCATCTGCGATCCACTGTTGCCAACGGCGGAGTCGCTTCGGACTGAGGCTGTCTGTTCGGGAACCCTCGCAGATGTCTCCACGAACCGCGTAACAGTCGGGCTCAATGACATCGTCATCGGTTTGTGATTCGAGCTGGCGGAGTTTGATCGAGCCGGCCAGGCACCACCACATTGCGTTGTCGCGGGCGAATCGCCCCAGCCGCGGCAACTGGTTCGCGATCCAATCGATCGACGACACGCCATCCTTTGAAAACGTATCGATCAGTACACGCTCGATTCCTTCTTCAGCGGCGAGGCGAAAGACGGTTGCCGCGTCAGGGCAGCTTGCCCGTTGGTGATCGGCGTAGGCAACGGCCACCAATTCAACGCTCGACGGAAGGCCATCTCTTAAGTCCGACCATAGTCGGGTGAGCGTCATCTCATCCGTTCGGCTCGGTCCGGCTTTGGCCCAGCGGAACGAAGCGGGCACGTCACCGCATCGCTGCCGTGCGGACTCGGACTCGCCGAGCGCCGCGGACATCGGCAGCCGAATTTGATCCTGCGATTGAGCGGCGGTTTCCCAAGTTGCGGGAGGGACGGCCGCCAAGGGGCCCGCCGAGGGTTCCTTCCAATCGATGATGTCGACACCGTGAGCGGCGACGAGAAACGCCTCACTCAGGCTCCGAACGCTGGTGAGCCACTGCGGTCGCGAATCCCGTGGCGGGTTGGCGCAGTCGATCGGATGCATCAAGTCGGATAGCCGTTTGAGCGTGTTGCGGGTATTCTTTAGCTACGAATTAGCGGCGTGCATCGTCGCAAACAGGCCGCATCCGCGAAAGCGCCCCATTACCTTGGAATACGAATCCATCACAACGGAGGATCAGCTTCGCCACTTTTGTGACGAAGTGAGCGACGCGCACACGATCGCCTTCGATACGGAGTTTGTTTCGGAGGACCGCTATCGGCCGCAGCTGTGTTTGGTCCAAGTCGCCGTCGGTGATCGCCTCGCGATCATTGATCCGCTCAGTCTCGAAACCACCAAACCGTTTTGGGACCTTTTGACGGTGGAGAACCGCACCGTCATCGCCCACGCGGCGAGAGAGGAGTCGCGTTTCTGTTATCGCTACACCGGCAAGCCGATCGCCGGGTTGTTCGACACCCAATTGGCCGCCGGCTTTGGAGGGATGGAGTACCCCATTTCTCTCGGCAACCTCGTTAACAAACTCATCGGCAAGAATCTGGTGAAGGGTGAGTCGAGGACCAACTGGCGACACCGTCCACTTTCCTCGGATCAAATCCGCTACGCGCTCCAGGACGTCACCGATCTGGAAGCGATGTATCGCAAGCAAGAAAAGACGATGCAGAAACTGGATCGTCGCGCCTGGTTGGACGAGGAGACCGCCATTCGACAAAAGCGGGTGATCGAACAAGAGACCAGCGAGAATTGGCGTCGTGTCAGCGGTTGTGCGGGGATGACCCCACGGCAACTTGAAATCATTCGCCACTTGTGGCGTTGGCGCGACCGTCGCGGCAGTGAACTGGACCGACCGGTACGCCGCGTGATGCGCGATGATTTAATGGTCGAGCTTGCCCGTCGCGGTTCTGCGGAAGTCAAAAAGATTCGCAACATCCGAGGCATGGATTGGCGTGGCTACAGTGGTCACTACGAAGACATCGCTGCCGCGATCCAAGCCGCGTTGGAAGTGCCTGACAACGAACTGCCAAAGCGAACGCCGCGATCACGGTCCGTCATTTCGCCGATGCTGAGTCAGTTTCTCTCGACCTCGATGGCTTGCATCAGTCGGCAAAATAAACTCGCACCTTCGATTGTCGGCAATGCCGACGATGTGAAAGAGGTGCTCGGCTATGAATTGGATCGTCAATCCGGTGATGAAGTGCCCTCGCTACTTCAGGGTTGGCGGGGCGAAATTGTTGGCAAGACTTTTCGTCGTCTGTTGAACGGTGAGATCGCCATCCGTGTCGCCAACGTTCGCAAAGAACAACCTCTTGAGTTTGTCGACAACAGTTCCTGACCGAAGTCGAACGCTAAGTTGCGTCCGCTTCCAGCGTCACCGGTTCACCGACTTTCACGGCGCCACCCGAAAGAACAGTGCAGCAAACACCTCCGCGCCAATCGGGCGTTAAAGCTTTCATGAGTCCCGGTTGAGATTCGTCCATGCGTCCGCAGGGGTCCGTTTCACCCGTGATCTTTAAACGCGTGTCGCCGATCGCGAGGACGCTGCCAGTCTTTTCCGCCAGGGCCACGCCCCGAACCAAGAGGTTCGCGCGTCGCGTCGTCCAACCGAGAGGCTCATCGAGATCAAGCTCGTCGCAAGCCGCTTGCCAGTCCTCGATCGCCATCACGGTCACCTGACGCTTTCCAGGTTTGCCGCGAAAATCGCCTTCCAGTCCGGCTTCGGTTGAAACGTCGAGATGGTCATGTTCGATCATCTCGGCGCGGGACTTGGACCGGATGGCGATTCCGATCAATTCGCCGGAAGCGTGTTGCGATGTCATCGGTGGACTCCATGGGGGTGACGCAGAGAGGCAACGCCACTTTGTAAAACGCGTGTGGGACGGCAACGTTGCGAACGGATTCTTTTTACCCGAACCCCACGTAACGTCGGCTCGCACCAAATTGTACGGTGCAGGAACAAGCTTCAACCAGCACGGCTCTTCATCGTCGCGATCGGTTCGCCTTTTTGAACCAAGACCGGTTCGTGCGGCGTATCGGTCCAGCACCACCGTCGGGAGTCGTCTGCTTTGAAGCGCTCGGGCCGGATGGTTGCTTGGCGATCGGCGTAGACGATCCTTTTCCAAAACGTTTGCCTGCAGGGACCGTTTCGCAGTCGTTCGTTCCAAACTTCGAACGCTTCAAAGAAGGAGCAGTCCCTGTTGAGGTGATGCATCCAACTGGCTTCCAGGAGCTCCATCGAGGCACTCCATCTCGGATTGACTTCGAGCAACGTGACACGATCGTGATTCACAACGACATCGATGTTGAAGGGACCATCGATCCGACACCGGGTGACGAAGGCGTCGCCGAGTGCGCGGATTTGGTTTAGCGCCGTGGGGCGGATTGGAATCGGGCCGACCGCACCGGCAAATACAAAGGGCCGATTCTCCAAGCGTTTGGTCAACAAGCCGCAGACGCCGAGCAGTCGAGACTCCGAGCGGCAACCGAGGAAACTCGCACCGACGACTCGACCGCGCTCGCGTCGCTGGATGTATGAGCCGGCAAGGAGTTCACGGGGCGTTTCGGAAGTCAGAGTGGTGACGCCCAGTCCGCCGCAGCTGGCCGTCCGCTTGACGAGCCAGGGGCCGCGGCTCGCAGGGAGGGAGGTCGTCGTGACTGGGAAGTGAACGCGCGCGTCGCGAGCCAAGTTCGCCAGGAAGACGGGGCAATCGGACTCCTGAAACGCGCTCGGCGACGCTCCGATGAACGCAGAGTGTCCCACGTATTCGTCACAGAGTCCGCCAACGATCGCGATGCGGGCTGTGGATGCCACCGATCGCAAATCATCGGGGAACGTGCGTTTCGTGGCTTCCAGTGAAAACCATCGTTCCGCGGCAGCCCGTGTTTCGCGATCGCCGAACCGGTCCACCGCGTAGACACGATATCCGGCTCTCCGAGCCGATTCGGCCGCCGATCGAACGGATGCACCCACGAGGATGATCGGCGTTTCGGGACTCGCCACCGATGGAGTTGCGGGTGCTTGCATCACGACGCTGGTTTGTTAGTTTTTCGATCTCTCCAGACCCACCCCTGGCGTGTCAGAACGCCATGAGGGGCAAGGACATGTGATTCCCCACCGGTCTTTCGAAGAGTCCTTTTGACAGGTATTGCTGAGATGAAGTTTTACATTGGCGAAGCCCTGGTGGGCGATGGCAACGAAGTCGCACACATTGACTTGATGATCGGTAGCAAGGACGGTCCGGTGGGTGTCGCTTTTGCTAACGCACTTTCGACGCAGAGTGAAGGTCACACGAACCTTCTCGCAGTGCTCGAGCCCAACCTCGCCGTCAAGCCGGCGACCGTGATGATCACCAAGGTCACGATCAAGGGCATGAAGCAGGCCGTGCAAATGTTCGGTCCCGCCCAAGCGGCTGTCGCCAAGGCCGTCGCCGATTGCGTCGCCGAAGGGGTGATCCCGGCCGATCAGGCTGAAGACCTCGTTTGCGTTTGCGGCGTCTTCATCCACCCGGCTGCCGAAGACGATGAGAAGATCTACAACTACAACTACCAAGCGGTCAAAGAGTCGCTCGTTAACGCCATGGGCAGCAAGCCCAGCGCTCAAGAGATGATCGATAAGAAAGACTCCGCGGCGCACCCCTTCAAGGGCGACTTCTAGTCAGCGTGCTGCACTTCTCAGGCACAACTTTCCAGCGGCGAAGGTTGTGCCGGCTCCGCAAGTTGCTTGCGAGTTATCTGCCGGAGGGGCGAGTCGCAACCGGCTCGCCTCGATCCCGGCTTCGCGCCGATCCATGTATGTCTCTCGGTTTCTCTGACCGCCCCCGCCGCGTCTCCATTCTCGACAGCGCGTCGAGCCCCGAATCACTCTGATGCCGAAACGAATTCTCTTTCAGTTCGACTGTGACCCTCATCCGAGTTCGTTCGATGCCGTGGTGGCGATCGATTCGGAGATCGATCACCTCGTGCCGTACGCGGGTGTGCAAGCGACTTCGATTCAGCCACTCGTCCATGGTGCGATGTTCACGCGAGGCGGCGACGACCTCAAGAACACGGCGATCTTTATCGGCGGGAGCGATGTCTCCGTCGCCGAAACGCTTCTTCGCTGTGTCAACGAAACGTTTTTCGGGCCTGTTCGTGTCTCGGTGATGATGGACGCAAACGGCTGCAACACTACCGCGGCTGCGGCCGTCGTTGCCGCCGCTCGCCATGTCGATTTGCCTGGTGCGAAAGCGGTAGTGCTCGGTGGCACGGGGCCCGTCGGTGGACGCGTCGCGCGGTTGCTTGCCGGCGATGGCGTGACGGTCACCGTCACCAGTCGATCGTTGCCACGCGCCGCTTCGATGTGTGAACGCGTGCAGGAACAGCTCGCAGACCGTCCTGGCGCCGGGACGCTCAATCCGGCGGTGCTCGATTCGCCGGACGATGTCGCCGACATTCTGAGCGATGCAGAGATCGTGATCGCGTGTGGCGCAGCAGGCGTGCAACTGGCGAGCGAATCTGACCTCGTAGCCGCCTCACACCTGAAAGTGGCCATCGATTTGAATGCCGTTCCGCCTGCCGGGCTTGGTGGCGTCGCGGTGACGGACAAGGCGAAGCCGATCGAAAACAGCGAGGCGGTCTCCTACGGCGCCATCGGCGTCGGCGGATTGAAAATGAAGACGCACCGAGCGGCCATCAGGTCGCTCTTCGAAACGAACGACAAAGTGCTCGATGCGGACGAAATCTACGCATTGGCAAAAGCGGTCGAAGCGGAGTAACGCTCAAGGACTTTCGCGCATGTTTGATCTCGTCCTCGGAACGAACAACCAAAAGAAGCTCGTTGAGTTGCGGTTGATGCTTCCCGAAACGCACTACCGCCTCCAATCGCTTGCTGAGATACCCGAGTCCATCGAAGTCGAAGAGACCGGTTCGACGTTCGTCGAAAACGCCATGCTCAAGGCGACGGAGCAGGCAAAACATCTCGGCCGCTGGGTGCTTGCCGAAGACAGCGGTCTCGCCGTCGATGCACTCAAAGGCGAGCCCGGCATCTACTCCGCGCGCTACGCGGGAACGCACGGAGCCGATGAAGCTAACAATGACAAACTGCTCGCGGCCCTCGAGGGTGTGCCGCGCGAGAAACGAACGGCCCGCTATCACTGCGAAGCTTGTCTGTCGGATCCTGAAGGCAACGTTCGGATCACCGCAGGCGGAATCTGTGGCGGCATCATTCGGACCGAACGCACGGGAAGTGGTGGTTTCGGCTACGATCCACTCTTCGAAATTCCCGAGTATCACAAGACCTTCGCCGAACTCGATTTGACCGTGAAGCGTGCTCTGAGCCATCGCTCCCGCGCGCTCCGCCGTCTGCTACCTCAATTGCGCCGACTGATCGCGTCACTCGACGGCTGAGCGAAAACATGATTGGGACGCCATGAAAGCCACGCTTCAAAGTTTCCAGTACTCGCTGGCGTACCTTTGCGAACAGGTCGAAGACATTGACGCCGCCGAAATGGTGCGGCGTCCCAAGGGCATCACGATTCACCCGGCTTGGATCATCGGTCACCTGACCTTCAGCTGCCAAGCCATCGGCGGCGAATTCGGTTTATCACCGTGGTTGCCCGACGAGTGGGCCGGGAAATTCGGTGGTGGAAGCACACCGGTGGAGAACGAAGCTGAGTACCCGGGCAAGCGTGAGAGTTTGTCGATGCTCGATGACGCAAGAACGCGAGTCGTGCAGGCGGTCGGCGAATTGAGCGAAACGCAGTTTGATCAAGCACTTCCCGACGAGACGTTTCGCGCCGTGCTTCCGACCGTGCGTCACGCGATCACACAAGTGCTGGTTGGCCACACAGCGTACCATGTGGGGCAAGTCTCTCTCTGGCGGGCGGCGATGGG
>JBCBOT010000147.1:0-18547 GCA_039821165.1 Planctomycetota bacterium
GGTCACCACGTCGTGTCTCGATGGCAAGACGACCGTCGGGAGACTGTCGCGGACCGGGTTGAGGATCCCACTCGCTAATCGTGCGTTCTCCGGATTCCGTGTCGTACAGCGCGATCACCGACCCTCCGTTCTCCGCGTCGGTTTCACGAATTCGGTAGGCAGAGCTATCGTCGAGCCACCTCGCTTCAACATTCGGAATTCGAAATTCGCCGCGGTCATAGATCGCTTCCAATCGTTCGCGCGCGGCTTGACGCCAATCCTCGGATTCTTGAGCGACCAGCTTGCCCGTTGAGGAAATGCCAATGGCGGCGAGAAGGATCGTCCAGGCGACTCGGCGATGGCTCATGTGGTGGGCTTCCAGGGACAGGTTTTGTGAATCTCGATTTGGCCTTCGACGCCCATGATAGTAGTTGGCGTCGAGGAAAGAGGATTCACGTGTTCTGTTCCGGACGCCTCGGTGCGGTGCGCCGACGGGGGAGTCGCTACGCGAGTGAGCCGAAACGTTCGCCGAAGACTTCGAGGTTGCGGCGGCTTTGTTTTCCCTTGCCGGGAATCGCGAAAACGACGCTGTCGAGACCGCGTCCGTGAGTACGGATCGCTTCCTCGGCGGTCCGAGCTGCCATTTCGGGGTCGCCGCCGAATGCACCGCATCCCCAGGCGCCCAGAAGCAGGCTCTCGATGCCTTGATCCGCAGCGGCGCAGCAGACATTTTGCCAACGCCGCAGAAAGGCTCGTTCCAAGTCCACCTCATCGCCCTGTTCTCGTTCCAAGAACGGACGGCTATTCGGCGCCGGTGCGGTGAGGACCGACATCGTGAAGGGCTCGGCGAGCAAGTCACCGGTTCCGCGCGTCTTGAAGAAAGGAACCTCGGGTGAATAGATCATGTGGTCCGTGTAAATCAGCGAATCGCAACTTCGATTCGCATCGAAGTACTGCATGCATTCGAGCAGGCACGGGTACAGCCCCGAGCAGCGACAAAGGTCTTCTTCCTGAGCCTTCGCGCCATTGACAAATCCACCGCCTGGATTTCGCGCCGAAGCAAAATTGAGCAGTGCAGTTTTGGTTCCTTCGACGGCCATCTGTTGCGCGGCGACCTGGGTGGTCGCGTCGAGCACTTGGATGCTCGGAGTCTCTCCGTCACGCGGCGTCGAGCGGAGTTGTTCGCATTGAGAGGGTGTGTAGAGGCGCGTGCCTAGTCGAGCCGCGTTTTGCCAGCCCGCGATTCGAATCGTCTGCGCTTCAACTTCGTAGTGACCGCGATCGAGTAACTCCAGCACTTCCTGTGCGATCCGTTTCAGTTTCATCTTGTCCTGCATCCGTCCAATCCTTGAGCGACCAAAGTTCATCTTGGAACGTCGCTTCGATGGGCGCGAGCGAGCGCGACTGATTTGCAACTGTCGCTCGCGCCGTTGGTATTTTCATTTGTTTGTCCGTGTGACACCTTCGAGGTGCCCCGGGTTCGGGTTCACTCACCCTCCGCTTCGGATCGCTCATTTTAAACCGTGGCGGAATGCACCAATGATCAACTCCATCATTCGATAGGATCGCGGTTCAATCGGATCGGGCTTTTGCTCACGGCGTGCTTTCGCGTACTGTTCGTTTGAACCGTTGGGATTCCAGGGAGGGAACGCGCGATGTCCATGCTGATCACGATTCTGCGCGCGGCGCATTGCCGCAGCACGCACCATTTCTTCGCCATCGACGCGTTGGAATACGTCAAAACCGACGAGGGGCAACGGTTGGCGAGCCTTTTGCTTGCGAAGCACGAACGCTACTTGTTAGGTGCGAAAGACCCCGACAAGAAGTTTCGCGACTTTCAAAACCACGTCCTTCACGTCGGGGACAACTATTGGGGCGGTGCCTGTTCGGCTGCCGAGAAGTGGCTCGGGGCATCGATCGACGCGCTTGACGGTCGTCGTTGGGGTGAAGCCGCGTATTGCATCGGTGTGTTATCGCATTACTTCACCGATCCGTTGATGCCGCTTCACACGGGCTCAAGCGATGCCGAAGGCGTGGTGCATCGCCCGATGGAGTGGAGCGTGTGCAAGTCTTACGAGCAGATTCTTACCCAGTGGGAGAACAGCGGGAGTAAACAAGCGTTCGCAGTTCCTGAAACCGAGACTTGGATTCGAGATGCGGTGACACACGCGGCCGAATTGTCGTATCCCCACTATGAGCGGATCATCAAAATCTACGATCTTCAGCGCGGCGTCAAAGATCCGCCGGCCGGATTGAACAGCGAGTCACGAGCGATCCTTGCCGAAATGTTCGGGTACGCGATCACGGGACTTGCCGGGATTTTGGATCGGATGGCTTACGCGTGCAAAGTCGACATCCCACATTTCTCGACGACCATTCCCACGTTGATGGCCGGCATCAATATGCCGTCCGCGTGGATCGTCAAGAAGATCGAATCGGATGATGAGCGGAGCGCGGTTGCGGCAATCCTTGACGAATACAATCGAACGGGTGCGGTGAAGCAGAACTTGCCGCCGGAGGTTCGCTCCGTGCGAAGCAACGCTCCGATTCGACCTCCTGCGTCAAACAGAAAACCTGATCCAAAGCCGTTAGTCAACTCAGCCGCCGAAGTGAAAGAGCCCAAAGTCGTTGCACCGGCGGTCGCTATTCCGGAACCGGTGAGCATGTCACAACCAGTGAGCATGCCAGAACCGGTGAGCATGCCGGAACCGGTGGACTTGCATGAACCGCCGGAGTCCCAACCAGAGTCAACGAAACCGGTCATGGAAGTTGCTTCCGAGCCGGAGCCTCGTGACAGCGGGCGTCGTCGCGAGGCGTTTCCCGACCGCGAGACTTCTTCTCGGTTTCGGGAACCACGCGTCTCCGAATCGAGTGACTTGGTCGACGCGCCCTCGATCGGGCCGAAGACCGCAAAGCGGTTCGCGAAGATCAGGATTCACACGATTGGTGAGTTTCTCGCTTCTGATCCGGCCGACATGGAGCAGCGATTGGACACCAGTTGGATCAACGAGCAGTTACTGATCGATTGGCAAGATCAAGCAAGGTTGGTTTGCGGTTTGGGGTCGCTCTGTGGTTACAAGGCTCAGTTGCTCGTCGGTGTTGAGTGTCGAAGCATTGATCAGCTTGCCGTCGAGGAGGCAAGCGATTTGTCAGCCGAGATCGTAGACTTTGCCGCGACAAAACCGGGCGAGCGAATCTTGCGCAGTGGTTCTCCGCCGGACGTCGCTGAAGTGCAAACGTGGATCGACGAGGCGAACACGCGTCATCGTCGAGCGGCGTGACGACTATTTCGAATCCACCATCGAAAGCATCGTTGGAAACCAATACTCCTCGATCCAGTCGGCGCCGATCGGCGCAATCCGGTCGACGTTCCAGCCCGCATCACGCAATGTGAACATCATGGAGTCCGCCGCCGGCGCGTTCGTCGAGTGAATCAATGCGGGGCAAAGCGGAGTCTGCGTCGCCAGGTAGCCGGCAACGTCACGACCATCCCCGGGGTCGGGTTCGTCCGGTGAATCGGTAAACAGATCGTGATCCAAACAGATCAAGTCGGCTTGGTCGGATGCCGTTGGGTAGCGTTCGATGAACGCCCAAGCGGTGCGCGCAATCACGAGCTGATGATTCTGGCCCAGGATCGCCTTGAACCGGTCGATGCGTTGGAGATCGTCTTCGAGCAGGATCAGTTTCATGATTCAACGGAACCGTTGGGCCAGATATTGTTCTCACGGCAAACGGATTGTCTGCAGATAGCGATGGAGTGATTCTTCGAAGCTGGTGAAGTGATCTCCCGGGACGGTTTCAATGGTCAAACGCGTACCGCTCGTGTCGACTTCCGCGGATTCGTGCAGTGGATCGTCTTCACCGAGAAATGCAAAATGTGGGCGTCGCATGTGCGGAAGATTTCCAAGCAGCAGACGCGCCTTGCGCTCGGCGGGTGTGTTGTCGAACGGGACCTGTTCCAGCCATTTCTCGAAGATGCTTTCGGGATAAATGCCTCCGCAGCTTCCGGAATGTTTGATCGGGACATCGTCCAGTAAGCTCAACAAGGCCGAGAGCCCACCGCCGACGCTGTGACCGAAGACGTAGATGCGTTTGGGATCCACGCCGTCTTGCTCCGACAACCAACGCGTGGCCTCTCGCACGTCTTTGACTTCTCCGAGCATCATCTCGAACCCGTCAGTGCCGTTGTCACCGCGAACGCTGGGCGCGAGGATCACAAATCGGTCGTCCGCGATCTCCCGAACGATCTGCGTTGATTCGGCATCCAACGCGTATCCGCCATGCAGGAACACCAGCCCCGGTCGAGAGGCCGAAGTCGTTTGGGGCCGGTAGAGCCAAGCATCGAGTCGTCGATCATCCGATTCATATCGAACGACCTGGAAATCCGCCGGCGGTTTGGGCCGCACCCGTCGTTGTTGCGTCGCGTTCGAGACTCGAATGAAAGATCGAAAACTCTCATGCCATTGCTGAAACGTCCTGTCGCTGGGAATGATCTTTCCCGGTTCGGCGAATTGGAAATCCTTGCGGGAAAGTCTCGGCCATTCTTTTTGTCGTTTCCGTTCTTCGGGTGAGGCGTCGAAAACCGAAACAAGGCCCGAGCCGCTGACAACCGCGATCGCACCCGATTCGTCGACTCCCAAGGATCGGACGGGTTCCCCGATGGAGCAAAGTAACAACTCTTCCGCGGTTGCCGTATCGAACAAGACGACATCTCCCTGTGTCCGTCCGACGAGTAATTTGTCCTTCGCATCGCCAAACCAGATGGCGGCCGACACGTTTTCGATTCGCCGCAGCTCCGCGCCCGCGGAGAGGTCATAAACGCAGGCGTGGTTTGCGGCTTGAAAAACGAGTCGTGAACCGTCGGGTGAAAACGAGAGCGTGACTCCGTCAATGGTGCTGTAGGGGTTCGCTGTTCGAAGAAGTGTTTGTCCCGTTTGCACACGGCGCACCAAGACCGTGCTGCTTGTCACGCCCGCGATCAGCGCGCCGTCCGCGTTGACGGCGGTGGTCGCGAAGCTCTGCGTTCGGAGCATGCCGCGTATCGCGTTCCACGACGCGTTCGATACCGAATGTTGTTGCAATGTGGGGCTGCTCCAGTCCACGTGCTGGATATAGCCGGGGCGAATCAGGGCGGCGCGGTCCGCGGCGGAGCAAACTTCGACCGTTGCCTTCGCGGTGAAGCCTGGCAGATGTTGCTCCATCGAGGATGCGATTCGTTCCGGAATGTTTGGTCGCGAGGGTGCGGGCACTTGAATCACGCGCGACTGAAAGGTTGCGAGGTTGGTGATCTCAAGTGATTGAATCTCTCGCGGCTTCCGTTCCCGAGTGCGAGTTTGCTTGACGACCACCAACTCGTCTTCGTGAGAGAACGCCAAGTCCGTCACGTCGGGCGAGAACCTCTCGAGTGTTCCTTCACCCGTTTTCGCGTCCCATACCTTGAGGGTCTGATCGGTCAAAATCCCGATGTAGTTGCCGCTCGGTGCCAAGGCGAATTGATCGGCAGTTGGAGGTTTCGCTTCGGGGGCTTCCGCGTCTGTCCAATCCACTTGGGCGACATCCCAGATCATGAGGCGGTCGTCTTTCGCGGATGAGACGACTCGATCTCCCGAGGGTGAGAATCGGATCCCCGCTCCCTTCGCGGCGTGTGATCCGAGCGTCCGCGATTTGTCTTCGTCAAGATTCCAGAGCATCACGTTACCGATCGCGTTGATCGTGGCAGCGAGTTTGCCGTTAGCCGACAGTGCGAGCGCTGCGATCTCGGAGTCATTGGTCGGGAGTTCGAACTCGCTCTCGAGGTTCTCCACGTTCCAAATGAGCAGTCGTTCCGCACGATGGTCGATGGTTGCGACGCGGTTGGATTCTTCTGCGTTTGCGACGCATCGCATGCCAAGGGAACCTGTCGACCGATGCTGGAGCAATTCACCGGTCTCGGCATCGAACCGAAGGATGACGTTTGAGTGATTGACTTCGGTCCATTCTCCGATCGCAATCACTTGGCGATTGTCGGCCGTGAAAAACGCGTGTGAGAACGTGAATCCATCGCCACTGGTGTCCCCGTTATGAGTCGGTTCATTTGTGTCGGGTTTGAGGTCGCCGATGGAGAACCGAAAGAGTTGTCCGTCTTGCAAACCCACCCTGGTGAGGTTTCGGGTGAACCAGCCGCGCTGGTGTCGATCATCATCGAGATAGAGAAGTTGTTTCTTGTCGCTCGAAATGTCTTGGGGAATGCCGTTTCGTGTGACGTTCTGTTCTGTTACCGAACGCTCGTCGAGCGAAACCGGTGCGACGTCTCCGGTCATGTCCCAGCGACACGGGGAATTCTCGTTCATGCCTCCGACTGCAATCGAGCCGTCGGGTGATATCGCCAGGTACTTCATGTATGTGCGGCGTGGAAGCAGGCCAAATCGCACGGTTTTGCCATCGCCCAAGTCGATCAGCTCGAACCGGTTCCCACTGGCGCTCACCAGCGTGTTTGCATCGTGGAATCCAAAGGCGCTCGGCGAATACTCCCTTTCCAAGACCTTGGGTGTCGCGACGCCGAGACGGGCGGGGCGGAAACGCGAAACGTACCTGTCCGAGTTTGAAGGCCGATCCGTCCAAGGTTCGAATCGATAGTTGGGCGGTGTTGGTTTTGGGCGAATCGATTGAGTGATTGTGTTCGGTTCGCGAGTTGCTGTAGCGTTTGGTTTGGGCTGCGATGTTCTCTCACAACCCAACAGCCCGCACCCAACGCAAACGATCAAGAGCAATTTGCGAAACATGGAATGCGGCTGCTGTATCGGAGGACCCATCGGCGATTCACCATCGCCTAACAAGGATAGCCGAGCCGGGTTGTGCGCTGTTATCAAACGTGATTCTCGGAGCCTACCGGACCTCAATGTCGGCGACGGCGGCTCGGAGCCCTCACGCGCGGGGATGAAATTGTTGATGGACGCGTTTGAGCCGCGAATGATCGACGTGCGTGTAGATTTGCGTCGTTTGAATGTTGGCGTGACCGAGCATCTCTTGAACCTGACGCAGGTCCGCGCCTCCAGCCAGCAAGTGTGTTGCGAAGCTGTGCCTCAACGAGTGTGGACTGATTTTGTCGTCGATGCCGGCACGGCGAGCGTACATCTTGACGAGTCGCCAAAGCTGAATCCGATCGAGCGGCCGTCCGCCGCGCGAGAGGAACAACTCATCGACGGGGTACTTCAACTTGGCGGCCAACTCACCGCGCAGTTCCTTGAGATAACGCTCGATGGCCCGAATGGCGGCGGCACCGAGCGGCACCATCCGCTGCTTTCCGCCTTTCCCGGTGCACTTGAGATGTTTCTGCTCGACATTGAGATCGCGGAGGCGGAGCGAACAGACTTCGCTGGCGCGACACCCCGTGGCGTAGAGGACTTCGAGCATCGCGATATCCCGCTGCCAGAACGCATCGGTTTTGCGCGGAGCGGCCAAGAAGGTTTCCACCTCGGCTTGCGACAACACGCCCGGCATCCGCTGCCAGAGTTTTTGAGCGGAGAGCAGTTCCGCTGGATTCTCTTCGACGAGGCCTTCGAGCTGGAGGTATTTGAAGAAGGTGCGGACGGCGACGACGCAGCGTGAAACCGATGCGGGGGCGAGGTCCGCTTCGAGGAGCGTGCCCATGAATTGGCTTAGATCGCCGACTTTGATTTTTTCCAGCCGCCGATTTTTCGCCCATTCGGCGAAGCGGCGGAGATCGCGCCCGTAGGCGGCAATCGAATTCTCAGCGAGATGGCATTCGCCGCGGAGATAATCTAGAAAGTCATCGGTGATGGACTTGATCGATCGCGACGGTTTTGGGGGCGCCTCGGCCTCACGCATCAACTGCAGTTTCGTTCGCCGTTTTGCCATCGCGTGCGGGAATCCGAAGACATTGAAACTGCAACACCTCTCATTTCATTTTACGATTCGACGTCATCCGGCCTTTAGCTTTAGAAATCCATGAATGTTCTCGTCGTCGGCGGTGCCGGCTATATCGGTTCGCACGCCGTCCGCTTACTTCTCGATGCCGGTCACGGTGTCACGGTCTATGACAATCTTTCGCGTGGACACCGGGCAGCGGTCCCGGAGGGGCTACTCGTCGAGGGCGAATTGGCGGATCGTCAACGGCTCGTGCAGACGCTTCGCGAGCGAGAAATCGATGCGGTCATGCATTTCGCAGCGTTCGCATTGGTCAATGAGTCGGTGAACGATCCGGCGCTTTATTATCGCAACAACGTTGTTGCCGCAGTCGAACTGCTGGATGCGATGCGAGAGGCGGATGTCAAACAAATCGTGTTTAGCAGCACGACGGCGACTTACGGCGAGCCCGACAACATTCCGATTCCCGAGACGACGCCGCAGAACCCGATCAATCCATACGGCTTCACAAAGCTGGTTTTCGAGCAAGCACTCGCAGATTACGCGGCGGCCTACGGAATCGGCTACGCAGCGCTGCGTTATTTCAACGCCGCCGGTGCGCGGCCCGATGGCACCATCGGCGAAGACCATGATCCGGAGTCGCATTTGATTCCCATCGTGTTGCAGGTCGCACTCGGCCAGCGCGAGAAAATCACGGTGTTCGGCGACGACTATTCGACTCCTGACGGTACCTGCATTCGCGATTACATCCACGTCGATGATCTGGGGCGAGCCCACTTGGCGGCGCTGGAACGCTTGGAGCCGGGGAAGGGCATCTGTGTGAATCTCGGGACGGGGCGGGGCACGAGCGTCCGAGAGATCATCGAGGCCTGTCGGGAGGTGACGGGCCACCCGATCCCTGAGGTCATGGGCGAACGTCGCGCGGGAGACCCGCCGGAGCTGATCGCAGACGCTCGTTTGGCAAAGGAAATCCTTGGTTGGGAGGCCGAGTACACTGACGTCAAAACCATCGTCGAGACCGCCTGGAAATGGCACCAGGGCCACCCGAACGGCTACGCCGGTTGAGTCGCCCGCGATTTACCGTTCGTGATCGTGATTCCCGCGGATTTCTGGAACCGATCGGGCGGTGTACGCGTTCTAAGCTTGAGAAGACGATGTTTCCCGCGAGAACACCACCGATGAATCGAACGACCCACTGGATCACGTGTCCGATCCTTGCGAGCTGCGTGCTGCTTTGCGTCATGTGCTGGGCCGTGTGCTGCGGCACCACGTGCTCCGCCGCCGAGCTGTCAAAGCTGGAGATCAGCATGGGAAGCTCGATCCAAGCCACCGTGCGTCGCGCCGAGCAAGACTATTTCAACGGCAAGTTTGATTCCTCGGGGAAGAGTCTTCGCCGGGCGCTGATCAATTTGGACAAGGCACTCGAGGGCAACAATCCCGACTTCTATGACAGGTTGATGCCACTGATCAAGCGGATCGACAAGGTGCACGTGTTGCTCGAATTGGAAGGCATCTCGGTGCCCCCGTTCGCGATTCCCGAGAGACCTTTGCCGGGTGCCCAGCCGACGAAGCCGGACTCCACCGATCCAGATACCACCACTCCGGAGCCGACTCCGAGCACGCCGACGCCCGCGATGGGAGTGAGCTTCACGAAAGAAGTCGCCCCGATCCTGAACAGCAAGTGCGGGCGATGCCACGTTCAGGGCAGCCGTGGCGGGTTCAGTTTGTCCTCTTATGCGGTGTTGATGAAAGGTCCGCGTGAAGGCGTCGTTGTTTTCCCGGGCGATGCGATCGGCAGTCGCTTGATCGAGACGATCGAAACCGGTGACATGCCGCGTGGCGGTCCCAAAGTAACACCGGCCGAACTCAAGACGCTCAAAGATTGGGTGCTGCAGGGAGCGAAGTTTGACGGCCAAGACCCCAACGCGATGTTGGTTTCCACGTCGGCACCGACTCCGGCGGCGCCGCGTCCACCGGCCCCCAAGGTCATGCGTGCGACGGGCAAAGAGACCGTGAGTTTTGCGTCCGACATCGCGCCGCTGCTGGTTGAGAATTGCAGCGGTTGTCACATCGACGCGATGCAGGTTCGCGGCGGATTGCGGATGGATACCTTCGTGCGATTGATGAACGGTGGTGACAGCGGTTCGATGATTGTGCCTGGACGCGGCGAAGCCAGCTTGTTGGTCAAAAAACTGCGCGGGACCGCCCCGGACGGCGAGCGCATGCCCGGAGGAGGCCGTCCGCCGCTGAGTGAGGACTCGATCGCGTTGGTTTCGAAATGGATCGACGAAGGCGCGACGTTGGATGGTGAAGAGTCGCAACCGATTCGTGTGATGAGTCAACTTGCTTGGGCCGCCAGCGCGACCAGCGAAGAAGTTTCCGCGCGGCGGGCCGAACAAGCCGATGCCAACCTCCAACTTGCGGGCAGCGCTCCGAGCGGCGAAACCTTGACGGATCACTTCCGTGTCGTCGGAACGGCCGCACCGGAAACGCTCGAACTGGTTGGTCGCTTGGCGGAACAGAAACTCCGCGTTGCCAAGACACTGACCAAGTCCAGCGGTTCCGCGGAGGACTACTTCCACGGCCGAGCGACCATCTTTGTGATGCCGAAACGGTATGACTACAGCGAGTTCGCGAAGATGGTCGAACAGCGCTCGGTCCCGAGCGATTGGACATCGCACTGGCAGTTTGACGGCATCGATGCTTATCTGTCGATGGTTGCAACCGATGCCGATGAGGAAGAGGTGATCGAGTCTCGGTTGCTCGCACCGATCGTCAGCCTGGCGGTCGCGACTCGAGGCAACGGTGTGCCGCGTTGGTTTGCTGAAGGAATCGGATCGGCGACGGCGTTGCAGCAAAATGCGAAGAGTCGTTCGGACAAGGACAAACTGCAACGGCTCGCGGTCGAAGCGGCTTCTTCCGTGAAAGACGCGAAGGCGTTTCTCGACAACCGTCTCACGCCGGAGCAGACGGACTCGTTCGGAACGGCCCTGGCGATGTCGATGCTGGACCGTAGCAAGCGGAGGATGTTGGATTCGTGCTTACGATCTCTCGCCGGCGGCCGGTCCTTTGAGGCCGCTTTCTTCGCGGGATTCGGCGTGACTCCTGAAGGTTACATCAACGCGTATCTCCAGTACGTGCGGTAACGATCACGGGTTGGAAAAAAGGGCTCGCCAGACGACAGTGTCGAGTGACAAGCGGCGAATCATAGGCATTGCGTTTCGACCGCTGGTCTCACACGTGGCCGAACAACGCTGCGTTGTGCATCGAAGGTATTTCCCCGAAGCCGTCGGAGTCGTGTCGTGACGCTTTCACCGGACCAAATCGAGGCCAATCGTCAGGCGGTGCAAGCTGCGGGCGACCGGACACTGGATCAGTACCAGGACTGGATGCTGACCAACGCTGCTTCGCACATTTTGCGAACCGCCCGAACGCTCGGAGTGACGAAGAGACTTCGCGAGCGGCAGCACACGATCGAGGAACTCGGTCAAGCGCTTTCGGTCGAGGAGTCCAGGTTGCGTCCCTTGTTGGATGCATTGGTCTCGATCGGTTTCGTCGAGCATTATGAGACCGACTACGCGCTCGCGCGTGCCGGGCACCTACTTTGTCAGGACGACGAAGACCTGGGGGATGGACGTTGGGAGCAACTCGAGTCTCGTTTGCGTGGCGACGATCCGGCCGATTCAGTGGACTACCAGAGGCGACTCGCGGCGACTCAATGGATTCACACATCGGCCGCGATGCAGGCTGCAGAGATCCTCGATATCGGCGGTTCGGATTCACCGCGCGGGTTACGCATTTTGGATCTCGGATGTGGCTCGGCGGTTTGGAGTTGCGCGATGGCTCATCGGGATGCTGATTCGACAGTGGTTGCGATCGACGAGGCGGCATCGCTTTCGCGGGCCCGTGCGATGGCGGATTCGATCGGCATGGGCGACCGATTTCGCATGATCGAATCGTCGCCCGACGTGGCGACTCTGGCGGAGGCGTCGTTCGATTTGGTCGTCATCGCGCAGCAGCTTTCCTCGCGCGAGGACGAGGTCGCGACTCGGTTGCTTGGTCGTGCGGTAGCGTCGCTTCAACCCGGCGGTCGACTGGTTGCTCCAGACTATTACGCCGGACCAGCGAAACCAAGTTTGAATGAATCCGTCGCGGCTCTGTCATTGGTCGCGGAGACGGCGGGGCGGGCTCGGCCGCTTCCAGAGGTCCAGCAGATGTTGCTCGCCGCGGGGCTCACGTCCATCCAATTCACCTATCTCGCCGCAAGCCGGCAGGGGCTGGGAATGGTCGTCGCGAGTGTGCCCGAGTAGCTCCTGCGAGCCCCGATCCCCGTCGCAGATCACCTGAGGCCTCTCGAAAACTATCTGATTCGAAAAAGTAGCATGCTCCCCTTGGCGGGGGTATGATGGCCCCGTGTCGGCAGAAAGATTCTGGGACAACGAGGGGGGCCATGAGCCAATCACATCGAAGGGAAACGAGGTCGTTCGCGACGCGGCGGCCTTTTAGAGGTATCGGACGCTTGGTTGCGTGTTTGTTGTTCGCGACCGTTTTGACCATCAGCGGTTGTCTTCCGCAAGAACCACCTTTGGATGGTCCTCTGTCTTTTAAAAAGGCAAACCAAACGTTGTTCGGAATGCACGCCGCGCATGGCGCGTTCTACAAGTCCGAACACGAGTATGAGGGAAAGCCATTCACCGCGAACTGGGAACTGGCGAACTATCTCAAAAAGAGCGCCAAGGTTCAGCTGAAGCCGCCGACCGAGCAATTCGATCGTGTCGATCTCTACATGGCGCTCGATCAGATTTTGCACGACGAGGATTTTTGTCCCTGGCATCCGGTCTGCGCGGACACGATTCTCGATGCGTACACGCAAGCCGCACAAGCGGAGGATGACGACACCGGATGGGGCCTCGGGAGTTGCCCCGACGGACCTTATGAAGTGGAGGTCAAACTCAAGATCAATGGGCCGGAATGGTTCTGTGAAGTTCGTGTCCAGAATGAGATGGACCCCGAGAAGTTGAAGAAGGCTCAGGAGGACGCGGAAGCCGCACTCGATCAACTGGAGGCCATGCATGCTAACGATTAAGTGTCCGAAGTGCGGCATGTTGATGAAGCTCAAGCCGCCGAATGGTCCCGCGAAGGTGAACTGTCCGAAATGTGCGGCCGTGTTACAAATCGGCGGTCCCAAAACGGCAACGAAGCGGATGGACGCGGCCGAGTCGACTCCGTCAGGCCCTCGCGTGGCGAAGGAGGCTGCGGCGAAGGAGGCTGCGGCGAAAAAGACGGTGTCAAAGACCGTCAAGAAGCCCGTGAAAACGGCTCCGACTCAGCCTGTCGTCGCGACCGCTCCGTCGGTGCCGGCCGGTGATGTCGATCCATTCGCGGCGCCCACGGAGAATCCCTTTTTGGATGTGCCCGGGGACCCGTTTGCGACGGCGGGGCCGACGGCAAGCGTCGACGCAGACCCATTCGCGGCCCTGCCAGATGTTGGAGCAGCGGTTGCCGGAGCGTCCGTTTTTCAAGGCGGACCGTTGCATTCCGCAGCGTCGGTCGCAGCGCCGGACACGGCGCCGACGCCAACTGCGACGAGTCAGCCTGCGAAGCAGCCAACGAAATCGGGTGGGAAGAAACTCGGTTTGGTGATCGGGATCTCGGTGGGTGTGGTCGCTTTCGTTGGAGCGGCAGCGGTGGTGGGCGCCATCGCGAGGCGCAGCGGAACGAACAAGTCAACGGCGGCGTCCGCCGCACCCTCGGAGGATTCGGGTTCGTCGACTCGGGTCGGCCGAATGTCCTTCGCATTCCCGGACGGCACGGAATTCGATGTGGTTCCCACGGCGGCTCGCGGCAAAGCTTGGAAGAGTGCCGAAACGGGCGCGATCTACTTTGTCGGAATGGGCAGCTACGAATTCAAGAACCCGAGTTCGGAGCAGATCGCCTTGCGTGCCGGAAAGATCATGATGGCGCAGGTTCGTGGTGGTATGAAAGTGGAACGAGACGGGCATTCCGGGCAAAAAGCACGCAGCCTCGGGGGCATTCTCTATCCCTCGATGCAGACCGAGTGTTTTTTGATTGGCGACAAGGTCTACGTGATCGGTTGCGGGATGCCGCCCCGAAAATTGCCGAAGCCCACGGTGGTCAACCCGCCGCCACCCCCTCCGCCGACCGCAGAGGAGCTGGAAAAACGAGAGCTGTTCAAAGCGGAGAGTGCCGCGTTCTTCGAAAGCGTGAAAATACACGCGGTTTGAGCCGAAACCGATCGCCGCCGCCGGTTCCCCGGCAAAAGCCGCGGCGAGCGCCTCGCGGCTAACCAAAACGTACATCTCGACGCTGTTGCTAAAGGGGACAGTGCCTCGCACAGCCGAGTCTGCACTTTTTCTCGATTGTGGATTGACGAGTCCTGGGAGCGATTCCTACGATGCTGGGCCAAATTTGATACGAAATCGGCCCTCCATCGACATACAGCCATGGCTGTCCCAAAGCGAAAACACAGCAATAGCCGGTCCGGAAAGCGACGTAGCCACGACCGGGTCAAGAAACGCCAAATTGCCTACTGTCCCCAGTGCAGCGTTGCTGTGCCGACCCACACGATTTGCCCCAAGTGCGGCTATTACATGGGACGTACGGTCGTCGAGCCTACCGACGAATAAACATCGGCCTTCGGACCCTCAGACCCGCCGCGTTCCGCCGATACGGTCGGCTACCAGCGCGGCGGTTGTTGTTTTAGGCGGTAGCTGTTGATGGACATTCAAAACGCCGGAATTTTATTTCCGGGTCAGGGCGCCCAAAACGTCGGTATGGGCAGTTGGCTGTGCGAAAACTTTGCGAAAGCCAAGGAGCGGTTCACCGAGGCGAGCGATGTTCTCGGTTATGACCTTGCGGAGTTGTGTCAGCAGGGGCCGGCCGAAAAGCTCGATGCCACTCAGTACAGCCAACCAGCTCTCTTCACCGTCGGGATTGTTGCGGCGGAGATTCTTGGAGATGAGCATCCGGAACGAATTGAGGCGGTGAAGGCCGCGGCCGGACTGAGTCTTGGTGAATACACGGCGGTTTGCTTTGCCGGTGGATTGCAGTTTGCGGACGCACTCCGGTTGGTTCAGAAGCGTGGTGAGGCGATGCAGGCTGCCGCAGATGCGGTTCGGAGCGGCATGGCGAGCGTGCTCGGAATGGACCTCGATCAGGTGCAGTCGCTCTGTGATCAGGTGCGTGGCGACGACGTTCTCCGACCGGCAAACCTTCTCTGTCCGGGCAACATTGCGGTTTCAGGTCATCTTGCGGCGTTGGATCGACTCGAGCCCGTCGCACTGGAATCAGGAGCAATGAAGGTCGTTCGACTTTCGGTGGCGGGTGCGTTTCACACGTCCCTCATGGCTCCCGCAGTGGACGCTCTCACCCAAGCGCTCGCGGACATGCCGATTGTCGAGACGCGGATTCCGGTCTACAGCAACGTCGATGCGGCCCCGCATCAATCGGCCGACGAGATACGTGAGTTGCTGAGTAAGCAAGTCACCCAACCGGTTCTCTGGGAAGCCTCGGTTCGCCGCATGATCAATGACGGTGTGGAGGGCTTCCTCGAGGTCGGCACCGGACGCGTGCTCCGCGGAACACTGAAACGGATCGAACGCAAATTCCCGACTGATGGTTTTGGCGACGGCTGATTCTGCCCGCCACCAATTGAAAACACACACAAGGTTCACACCATGGAATTGCCACTCAAGACGGACCTCTCGGATCAAGTTGCGATTGTCACCGGCGCCTCGCAGGGTCTTGGTAAAGCGGTCGCGATCGCACTCGGAATGAATGGGGCCACCGTCGCTTGTGTGGCCCGCAATGCGGAAAAGTTAGCGTCAACGGTTTCGGAAATCGAAGCCGCGGGCGGGAAAGGCAAGGCGGTCGCTTGCGACGTGACGGACCGGGCGGCTACCGACGCGGCAATCAAATCGGTCGCAGAGGAGTTCGGTGGCCTGCAGATTTTGGTCAACAATGCCGGGATCACGCGGGACAAGCTGATGCGTGGGATGAGCGACGAGGAGTGGGATAGCGTCCTCGCGACGAATCTCACCAGCTGTTTCGTCTGCTGCCGTGCGGCGGCGGGCATCATGCGAAAAAAGAAATACGGACGGATCGTGAACATGGCGAGCATTGCCGGCGTGATCGGCAATCCGGGCCAGGCAAACTACTCGGCGAGCAAGGCGGGGATGATCGGAATGACCCGGACGATGAGCAAGGAACTCGTCAGCCGAGGGGTTACCGTCAATGCGGTCGCACCTGGATTTATCGCCAGCGAAATGACCGAATCCATGCCCACTGGCATCCTCGAGGAAGTCACCAAGACCATCCCGGCAAAGCGAATCGGTAATCCCGAGGATGTCGCGGCCGCAGTGCTTTTCCTCGCTTCCAAGAGCGCGGGGTACATTTCGGGCCAAACGATCGTTGTCGATGGAGGCCTGACGGGGTAGGTATTTTTCCCGTTTCCGATGAGCTTGCCCGAAGCGGCTCGTGACCGCATGGCCCGTCGCTCGGCATATTGACGTCTTTTGCTTGTTTCCCCTATCTTTTCCGCGAATCGACGAAGCGTCGCCGGGCTCTTGAAATGGGGATTGGTTCACGATCCCCACATCCCAACGCAATCCCCTTTCGCAACGAGCGTCAGGGGAGTTTTGGAATCAACCCAGGATGTCTCGTTCCTCCCCTTTTGATGAGGGACGTTTCGTTCCCTTACACCATCCCTAGCTGAACTGATTTGGAGATTGCTTATGGCTTCCGTCGAAGAGCGCGTGGTCGACATCGTGGCCGAACAACTGGGTGTCGACAAGGAAAAGATCACCCGCGAAACCTCCTTCGTGAACGACCTCGGCGCGGATTCGCTCGACACGGTTGAGTTGGTGATGGAGTTGGAAGAAGAATTCAACATCAGCATTCCCGACGAAGCCGCCGAAAAGATTCAGCGGGTTGGAGAAGCCGTTGACTTCATCGAAGCGGCCAAGGGCGAGGAATAAGCCTCGGTGCGTTTCGCTCCCGGTCGCTCGTGCGAACCGAGGAGCATGATAACGATCGCTTGTAACGCACCGCCGTCACGTTCGCTTGGCAATTGTCCGCCGAGCTTGTTACGGCGGTGTTGTTCGTTTTCGCCTGCTCTGTCCTGCGAAGGCGGTTCGATACGCGTACGATTCTCACTGGTCTGGGCAAAGCAACATGAACGGCAATCAACGACGAGTCGTGATCACGGGTCTTGGAGTCGTCACCCCGGTGGCGTTGGACCTGGCGACGTTCTGGCAACGGTTGGTCGCTGGCGAGAGTGGGGTCCATGGCATCACGCTGATGGACACCTCCGAGTACAAGATCCATTTCGCAGGCGAGGTTTCAGATTTTTCGCTCGGTGATTTGGTCGAACCTCGAGAAGTGAAGCGGCTGGATCGGTTCACCCAATTCGCCGTGCATGCCGGACACCAAGCGATTCAAGATTCGGGTGTGAACTTTGATGACGTCGATCGCCACCGTTGTGGTGTCATCCTGGGCTCGGGAATCGGCGGATTGATCGAGATCGAGCAGCAGATCGAGCGAATGATTCACAAGGGGCCCGACCGTGTGAGTCCTTTCACCATCCCAAAGATGATGGTGAATGCGGCGGGAGGCAACATCTCAATCACTCACGGACTGAAGGGACCAAACTTCGCCGTCTCGACCGCGTGTGCGAGTGCGACCAATGCGATGGGTGAAGCGTTGCGGAGTATCCGCTTGAGCGAAACCGATCTGGTGATCACCGGCGGCAGCGAAGCGGCGCTCACACGAATGGGTTTGGCGGCCTTTCAAAACATGAAAGCGCTTTCCATGCGCAATGACGAACCGACCAAAGCGAGTCGGCCTTTCGATGCAGGGCGCGACGGGTTCGTTCTCGGTGAGGGTGCCGGATTGCTGGTGTTCGAAGAACTCGAGCACGCGAAGGCTCGCGGTGCAAAGATCTATGGCGAGGTTCTCGGATACGGCACAACGAGTGATGCGGGGCACATCACGGCACCCGACCCCGAGGGCGCGGGCGCGTCGAGAGCGATGCAGGAAGCCATCGATGACGCGGGCGTCACTCCGGATCAAATTCAATACGTCAACGCACACGGCACCAGCACTCCGTTGGGTGACAAAGCAGAGACGAAAGCCATTAAAAACGTGTTCGGCGATGCGGCCTACCAGACGAGCGTCAGCAGTACCAAGTCGATGCTCGGGCATTCGCTAGGTGCCAGTGGTGGGATCGAGGCAATCATCCTTTGCAAATCCATCGAGACATCGACCATCGCGCCGACGATCAACTATGACGAGCCCGACCCCGAATGTGATCTGGATTACACGCCGAACACTGCGGGGCAGCGCGAGATCAAGGTTGCGATGAGCAACAGTTTTGGATTTGGTGGACACAATGCCTGCATCGTGGTCGGCAAGTACGAGTAGCGTTCCCGGCAACCGAACCGGTGGCTTCGCCAACGCTGCGCCCCACGGCTTACTGGGAAACACACACCAACAAGCGACCCAGCGGTTTGAACTCAGGCACAGCGTTTTGAACCACGAGACTTGAGTCGTGTCTTCGCGAACCGCTTTGACGGAGCGAGACACGACCGCAGTCACTGGACGGCGATGGTCTCTAATCTACGCTGTCAAAAATGGATTCGGCGACACTCCGCAACCTCGACAAGCCTTCCAGATCTGGAAGGCT
>JBCBOT010000148.1:0-2863 GCA_039821165.1 Planctomycetota bacterium
TGGAAAAGTACAAAAAGGAAAAGGAGTTGCAGACCCTTCGAAGTAATCTCCGCGCCGCCGAAGCGAGGTTGGCTTCCTACGACGCGTCACTCCAGCTTGAAAAAGCGCGACTGGAGCGAGAGAAAGAGCAACTCGAAAACTGCGTCATCCGCTCCAAAATCGATGGCATGGTCATCTTTCCTTCGATGGCCGACTGGAAATCGACGCCGGATATCGAAGAGGGGGCGGTCGTTCGCGAACAGCAAACTCTGTTGGTGATTCCCGATGTGACTCAGATGCAGGTCAAGGTCGGCATCCACGAATCAAAGGTCGACCGACTGCAGTTGGGCATGGACGCGAGAATCGAATTGCAGGATCGGACCCTTAACGGCAAAGTGACGGATATCGCCGAGGTAACGAAACCCGCCGGTTGGTGGACGGGAAACCTCGTGAAGTACGACACGATCATCAAGATTGCGGAAACGAAGGGGCTCAAGCCCGGAATGACGGCTTTGGTCGACATCACACTCGCCGATCATCAAGACATCCTTTCGCTACCAGTCGCGGCCATTCTCCAACTCGGTGACCAGTATTGCTGTTGGGTGAAGAATGAATCAGGTGTTTCGCAACGCGTGATCAAGATCGGTGACACGAACGACGAGTTTACGATCGTCACGGCGGGCTTGGCCGAAGGCGACGAGGTCGTGCTGAATCCACTCGCCTTTGTCGAAGACGCTCAAAAGAACGCCCTTCAGCCACTCGCACCGACTCGGGCTCAAAACGGAGACGCCGGGGCAACGGCCGTGAAGTCGCAAGCGGAACCCGTTGAGACGAAGGATCAGCCGTCGAAAAGTAGCGACACATGAACGGCAAGTTTCTGCAAACGCTCAAGTTGGGCTTCAAGAGCCTGCTACTTCAGAAGATGCGATCGGCCTTGGCGGCCTTGGGCATTTTCATCGGCACGACCACCGTGATTTGGTTGGTCGCGATGGGGGAAGGTGTCAGCCACGACGCGCAGCAACAGATCCTGGAATTGGGTGCGAACAACATCATCATTCGCTCCATCGAACCGCAGGCGAGCGAGGATGCGAACGAGCGTGTGAAGACATACGGCGTGACACGAGCCGATTACCAACGCATCCTGTCAAACCTTCCGAGCATCGAAAAGTCAGTGCCGATCCGCGAGTTGCGACGCGAGTTTATGGTCGGCGGTCGACGAGTCGATGCGAAGCTCGTTGGTTGTACGTCGGAGTACCTCGATCTGAATCGATTGCAGATCGCACGCGGCCGTTGGTTCAGCGAACGCGATGACCGAGAAAACATCATCGTCTTGGCCGAGGGGACGGCGAAGCGACTGTTCCCGGTGGAGGATCCGATCGGCAAAAAAGTTCGCGTCGAATCCGACGTGTATCGAGTGATCGGCCAGACGAAAGCTCGTTCGGCTTCGGCGGCAATCGGCGGTTCACTTGATGCCCGCGACTACAGTTATGACGCCTACATCCCGCTGAAGACTTTTCAGCACCGGGTCGGCGACCAAATCATGACGCGGACGGGCGAAGGGTTCAATTTCAAAGGTGAGATTGTTGAACTGACCCAGATCACGCTGTCGGTGAAAAACATCGAAGACGTCGATGAAACGGCCGCAGTCGTCGAGTCGCTGCTGGAGCGATTTCACGACAAAGAAGACTATGCGGTGGTCGTCCCGAAGGAATTGCTCGCGCAAGCCGCGCGGACGCGAACGATGTTCAATGTCTTGTTGGTGGTGATCGCGGGGATTTCATTGCTGGTCGGCGGCATCGGCATCATGAACATCATGCTGGCGACGGTCACGGAGCGAACGCGTGAAATCGGGATCCGCCGAGCCATCGGGGCGAAACGCGGCGACATCATCCAGCAGTTCCTTACCGAGACGCTGGTGTTGACCGGCAGCGGTGGTTTATTGGGTGTACTTTGCGGAGTGATGTGCGGGCCGATCTTTCGATCGTTGAGACGGCTGGTCACGATCTTTTCGCCAGACGTTCTGCCGGAAATCGTCTACAACCTTGAGCCGCGTATTGCGCTCTGGTCGGTCGTCCTTTCGCTTTCGATTTCACTCGGTGTGGGTTTGATTTTCGGTTTGTATCCGGCTCGACGCGCCGCCTACATGAATCCGATCGAAGCACTTCGCCACGAGTGAACCGAGGACGCTACTGGTTTTCGATCGTTTCAAGCAAGGTTTGATGGGTCGAAAGGGTGTAGGGGTCGGAGGCGATCAGGTGCCCCGTGCGGCGCATCAACGGTCGCACGATCTTCATCGCGTCCTCGCCCATTGGTTCGGACACGAGGGGCAGCAGGGTTCGCGTCATTTGGTCAATCAGGCGGGCCTTGCGCAAGACGTCGGGTGGAACCTTGGAGAGCGAGCGTTCGAGTTGGCTGAACGTCGGGCGTTCGCTCTGGAGTTCCGGGAGCAAGCCGTCCATCGCGACGGCGAACCCTTGCAGTGATTTCAGCAACAGTTGTTCATCGTTTGTTTCCGCTGCCAATTCAATCAATGCTTCGAAAATCGCTTCGGTGTTGATTCCCGTCTTGGCACGCGATTCCAATTCGTCACGCAACGCGTCGGTTTTGTCACATTGCATGGCGGCACGCACAAGCAGCCGATACGCGGAGATTTTGGTTCGGTCGAGTGCGTTTCGCGACGAGAGCCGGTGGGGATAGATCACCGGTCGCCGACTCTCCGGGAAGACGATGGCTTCGAGGGACTCATACAACTGTTTCACCAACGGTCCGTTCAGTTTGCCCTCCGTGAAGACGGAGTCGTAGAGCGTGATCAGCTGATGAACGCGCGTGTTGATCGTTTCGGTTTCGCGGCTCGTACGCAAGAGCGCGTCGGGAGACTGGGTGG
>JBCBOT010000148.1:2873-18460 GCA_039821165.1 Planctomycetota bacterium
TGAACTGGTCGGCATTGACCCATTCGAATACCAATTGGCCACCCAGTTCAGGTGTGGGTGGACCTCGTTTGAGTGCAATCTCGAAAGCGCGGAATGAGAGTGCATAGTCTTGCTTGTCGAAACGATGCTTGGCCATGTCCAGGCAAAGGTTCGTGCGTTCGAAGTCCAACGGTTCTTCGCCGGCGCTCGTGTCCATGTCATTGAGGATGGCCGAGGCCTTGACGGTACGATTACCGAGTACGGAAAGCGCCAATTCCATTCCCGGGCGGTTCGCGTGTTCGGAAATACTCTCGAGAAAGACCGTGAGTTCGTTTCCGATCGACTGGATTGCCGGATCATCGGACATGACGGCCACATCGGTGACGACGTACAGTCCGAACATGGTGCGGAGTCGGATACGGAATTCGGTGTCTCGCTCCGCACTGCCATGCGTTGCTGCATCTGGCAAGCGTTGTTTGAGGGCCGCATAGCATTCCTCGGTCGGTCCGATTCCGGAAACGATGCCACACATGAGTTGCGCTGCCGGAATGGACCAGTCGTCGGGCCGCTTGACTGACTCTTCGGCGAGAACGTTGGCAAGTGTTGCGACGGCTGCTCTACCACGCTCGGTCTGATCCGCGGTGAGGAGGGCCTTGAGAAGACGCGAACGATCGTTGACGCGGGTCAGTTGACTCGTGGAGACATCGCAAAGAATCACTGCCTCACGGTCTTGTGATCCGGGGAGGTCTTTTGCGAGTAGTTCAAGAAAGCGAACCGCGTCTTCTTCATCGATCACGGATTCGATCGACCTCAGCCGACTGGCGAATCGTTGCAGTCCGATTGCGGGGCCGTAGTTGCGGATCTTCTCGAATTGAGCCGCGTCGGCGGTGTCTCGACGATAGATCATCGCGGCATCGAACGTGTAGCCGAGTTCGAAGAGGGCTTCGGCGTACCACTGGTTCGCCCTCAACCGTTCGTAGATCGTGCGACTCGAGGTTGTGCGGTGCGTGATGATCCTTGAGTTGCGATGGTACGCGTCGAGAAGAATGCGACGCGATTTTTCCGGCCATCCGTCTTCGGCGTACGCGTCGACCAGTCGGTGCATGATGCCGTATTGAGGGTCCGTTCCGGAGAGGACTTTCGGATCGCACTTGGCGGCCTCGAAAAGTTGAACGGCGAGGCCGGACGCCCCGTCCAAGTTGCAGTTCGCGATGACATGGCCGGCTTGCCAAAGAAGGCCGCCACTGAGCGGCAAACGCTGGGAGGTTCGTTGGGCAACACGTTGCCGCTCGGTCCAGAGGTAGAGTTTTTCGCACGCCTCTGCGACGTTCTTCTCTTCGATGATATCCATCAGCGAGGTGACGACTTCGGCCGTGGGGGCGGTTTCGTCGTCGTTGCTTGCTTCGCGGATGGCGGAACGGGTGGCACGGGTTAGGGAATCGCTCTCGCGCATCAGTGACAGGAGTGCGCTCAGTGGTCCCCTTGCGATTCCATCGGTCGATCGACTGTCGACTTGCCATAGCGAGGAGTCCGGTTTGAACGCATCCGGGCGCGAAAGAGCGGTGATCGCGACGCGGCTCAGTTCTTTGCCCACGCCAGAGTCTCCGTCGGGCAAGGCACTGACGACTTCGTGAAGAATCGACGCCGCCGTTCTGGAGGACATCGCGTTGCGAAGAAACTTTCGTTTCGCGTCAGTCAACTCGTTGCCGCCATCCAAACGCAGCAGGTCGTCGATGCGATAGGCGGGTATGAGGCTCGGTGGTGCGTTGGAAAGCACCTCGTAGAGGTCTTCGACGCGGCCTGTGCGGCTGATGACGCGGGTGATGTCCGAGTAGTGTTGGCTGAACCTGGACGGTGACTCACGAATCATTCGCAGGTAGTAGTCCGCGGCGTCCGTATTTCGTGAGACGTCTTTCAGGTGCGATGCTCGGGCAAGCAGTCGATCGGCGGTAATAAAGTCGTTGCGTTTAAGAATGTTGCCCCAGATTTTGTCTGCGTCTTCGATGCGTCCCGCGAGCTGATAGTATTCGGCGAGTTGGAGCTGCAGGTCGATTGAGTCTGGCGACGAGCGGACCTGAAGTTCGGCTTCTTGGATCAAGGGTTCCAGCCTGCCGAGCGATCGCATCAGCGCGAGGACCTTATCGAGTGCTCTCCGATTTCTGCTGTTGCGGTTGGCGGTGAGTCGCTGGAATGCGGAGAAGGCGATTTCGCCGGCGAGCTTGGTTTCGCCGGAGTTTGCGACGGTGACTGCGAGCTCGACTTGTTGATCGATCGGTAGCGTATCGGTTTGCGGCATGCGTTCGAGGATGGCCGTTGCGACCTTCGTGAGCCCGAGACTTTTTGCGTGGCCGACGAGGTTCATTCGTAAATCGGCGCTGAGTTCGAGATCGTTCAGTGCCAGGAACGCGTCACGGGCTTGGGCGATGTTGCTGGTTTTAGATGCCAGCGTCGCTTCCGCAACAAGCTTGCAAATCAAGAGATCGCGATCCTCGGGCTCGACTTGACCGAGTAGCCGAAGGGCCGTGTGTAGACGACCGAGCCGTTGAGCGAATCGTGCCAATTCGACTTGGAGGACCGCTTCGCCGGGATAGTCCGCCACGATCGTTTCCAGCGAGGCGTATGCGTTTTCCTTGTCTCCTCGATTCCAGCGTGAAAACGCCGCGAAGACCCGACGTGTAAGCAGTTCGTCAGGCGGCGCATCAAAGTCCGTGCGTTCGAGGTGCTTAAGATAGGACTCAGGCAGCACGGCGTCGCCTCGCGCCCGAGTCGCGACGAGAGTCGTGGTGTGCAGGTAACTCGCGTCGAAAAGACGGTAACCCAGGGGAGCGAGTGTGGACGGAGCGGTGCGCCCCGTCACATTTGAGTAAATCGTATTTGGACGAGTGATCTGGATCGGAGTGGCGCGACGTGCGGATTGGAGTTGCTGAAGTCGCGCGATCATCTGTGGTGTCAGCTGGTTATTAGTGTTCGATGCCCCCAATTGTCCCCACACTCCATACTGTCCCCCGGAACGAGTTCTTGTTCGGCGCGCACCGGCGAACACCAGATCGATCAAGGCGAGTTCGTGGCGTCGGATTGTTGCCTGCGTTTTTTCGGACGCGTTGTCGACCCACGCGATCGGCATGTCAAACGCAGAGCTTGAACCACCGGCGAGAGCTTGGGCGCGTCGTAGAGCGGACATCATGAATTTGATCGCCTGCTCGGCACGCTCGGATTCGCCCATGTCCAGGAAGAACTGCGTGGCGAGCACGAGGTCGCCGTACCACAGGTCCGCGTTCAATTCCGGCATGAAAGCTTCGGCTTGTTCGCGCTGTCCGAGGGCGAGATACGATTTGACCAACTTACGGCGATGGACCATGGAGCCGACGTGCATCGTTTCGTCTGGGCCGCAAAGATCTTTCCGCGTGGCCCGGAAAATGGTTGCCAAGGCTTTAGCTTGCCGTTCGTTTTCCGGTTCAAGGCTCAGTGTCATCGCCGCGATTCGGAGTGGATCGAGCTCGGCAAGACGCCAGATGACATCGAGGCGAATGTCGTTTTGGTCGGCATCGACGCTGAGCTTGTCGGCAAGCGAACAGATCACCAATTGACGCCAGAGCAGGAGTTCTTCGTGCGCCGTGCCTTCGGTCGGCGGCGGAAACTTTGCTTTCCATTGTTCACCAAATACCTTCGATTCCTCCGCGTCGGGGACGCCTCGATGGGCCTCGGCGAGCATGATCACGGCCGCGAGTGTTTGGGCGTGTGCTAGTGAATCGAGTCGAATCTTGTTGCGGGCTTGCGCGCCTGTCGCAAGACCTTGCGCGCGTGGCACGAGACCTTGCGTGATCGCGTACAATCCCAGCAGTCGTGTTCGCGAAACGCGACTCCGTCGGCTAAACGGGTTTTTCTCTGCCAGCACCAAGGTCAGGCTCGCCGCCCATTGTTTCGGGTCGGCGTTCGCGGCGACGGTGCCGAATACGGGGGCGGGGCTCATCAGGTTTGCTTTTGAATCCAGGATCTCCTGACAAAGTGCCATCGCCTCGGGGGAGCGTTTGCCCCGGCCGCGAGCTTCCATGACGAGTGCCCGCGCGAGGTAGAACTGAACATCCCAGCGATCGCCTCCGAGACTCATGAGCTTGCGGCAAACGGGGATGGTCTTGGCGTGATCGAACCGATCGATAACGCCGGTTGCGATTGACGCGAGAACGCCGACATCGGTGACGGTTTCCAATTGGATGCGAAAGGCCTCTTCCGGGCTCATTTGACCCGCGGCGACTTTCAGGCTGATCAACCGAGCGCGATTCGACGCGGTGTCCTCGATCTCATTGAGCCGTTGCTGGTACGTGACGGCTCGATCGACTTTTTGCGTCGCCAAGGAAAGTCGAACCGCTTCCGCAAGCAAACGGAGATCATGCGGTCGAGAGATGAGCAGGTTCTCGATTCGCTTGCGGGCTTCGTCTGTATTGCCGGTCGTTTCGTGAACACGAACCGCGAGAAGGCTAGCGACCCTTGGATCACCGATTTCACGACCAAAGGCCTCCAGTCGTTGAAACAACCGGTCCGAGTCGTTGAGCCGTTGGTAGAGCGGCGCGAGCAACGCGACGATGCCGCCCCGGTCTTCTTGGGTGTTCTCGAGGCGAAGTGCTTCGAAATAGAGTTCAATCGCTTCTTCGGTACGAAATCGGTCGGCGAGCGCTTGAGCAAGTCGGCGCCGCGCAAGGTTGTCACGGGGCGCGATTCGCAGCGCCTGGCGGAGAGCGTCGATGGCTTGCTCGTCACGTTTGGCTTCGAACGCGATCTTTGCGAAGAAGGAATACGATTCCGCGCTGGCGGGCGTCGCGGCGATGAGTTCGCGGCACGTCTTGAGCGCGTCTTCGACCTGCACGAGCTTGAGCTGTAGGTCGGCGAGTCGTTTGAGGTGATTCGGTCGGAAACGCTGATCGACGGTGGCAAGTCGTTTCAGCTTTTCTGCCGCGTCCACGATGCGTCCCTGTTGGTCCGCAATCTCGACCGCCGTTGTGAGAATGGCAACGCTTTCCGGGGCGAGTTCTTCGGCTCGTTTGATTGCCCGCCGTGCTTCGTCCAACTGGGTGGCCGAGCTCCACATCACGGCCAGTTTCCGAAGAATCTCAGGGGTCGGATCGGACTTGGCGAACTCGGCGATGTAGTCGCGAAGTGAATCGGCTTCGACGTGGGTTTCGACGGTTGCGAGAAAGACGCGCTCCGATTCTTCGCCCGTCTCGGCGGCTTGTTCAGCAAGGGCGAGTTGCCGGAACGCATCCGGATAACGCGTGGCCTCACGAAGTTTGAATGCGTATCGCATTCGCTCATCGAGGGTGAGGTCCAACTCCGAGGCCTGCTTCCAGATCTCCAGTGACTTATCGGGTAATTCGAACACGCTCAGGATTTCTGCGAGCCGAACGAGCGATTGTCGGTTTCGACGTGGCGCCGCGGCAATCGATTGCCACGTTTCCATTGCGTCTTCATCGCGTCCAAGCTCGTGAAAGTACTCGCCCAGGTATTCGCGATATTGTGGTTCCTCCGGCGCCGCTTCAATGGCCTGACGGTAGAGGCCGACGGCATCCTTTTCTCGTTGGATGGATCGCATTCGATCAGCCACCAACGCCAATTTGACCGCGTCCTCGGGATTGGCATCCGCGAGCTGCTTCCAAACATTGGCCGCTTGATCACGTCGTTCCGCGAGAGGCATGTCGGAGTCTTCGAGCAACGCCTTTCCCCAGCGGAGGATGTAATCCGGGTTGCCGGGGTCTTGTTCCGCGAGGATCTTGAGTTGTTCGGCGGCGGCTGCCGATTCGAACGACTGTTGGAGCAAATCGACGAGCGCGAGTCGAACGGTCGCATCGTTGGGAGCGATTTCGACCGCCTTTTCGAGCGTCGTGCGGGCTTGAGTCAGTTTGCCTTCGACAATGCGGATACGCCCCAGTCGGACGCGGGTTGCGAGGTCTTCTTGCTCCGCAAGCCGTTGCTCGTAATAGTCGGCGAGTCCTGAGTAGTCGTTGGAACTGAGAAATCCGGCTTCGATCCGCGCGATCACGTCTTCGTGAAGCCAACTTCCGGGACGCAGTTTGGCCAGAATGGATTCGAATTCGACGTTGGCCTGATCGCGCTGGCTGTTTCGCCGCAGCATCTCGGCGGCTTCGATCTTGAATTGGAGTTTTTCCGCATCTTGTTTTGCGGACTTGGCGAGTTCGAGAAAACGTTCTCGCGCGAGTTGGAAGCGGCCGTCTTCGGCAAGGCCTTTTGCGATCTTCCCACCGACTCGTGGATCCTTTGGAAAGAATGCATCGAGTTGTTCCCAGACCGCGAGGGCTTCGTCTTTGCGCCCGTGTTTGCTGTAGAGCTTGCCGAGTGTGGTGAAAATTTCGAGTGCATCGGCCCGAGCCGGTTTACGGTCAATGGCCATTTGCATGGCTTCGGCGGCGGCATCGATCTCACCCAGAGCCGCCTGTGCCTTGCCAAGGTAGAAGCTGCTAAGCGGGTTGTCCGGAAGTTGTTCGACGGCGACCTTTAGAAACTCGACTGCCTGTTCGTTGTCGCCGCGGTGCAACTCGATCAATCCTCGCGCCATTCGCTTGCGCGCGTCACTCTCCGTGTCCCCGTCGGTTTCCAGACGCTCGAAGAGTGATTCGAGTGAGTCGTTTTGCAGGTGATGGGTGTAGACACGACCGACGGCCGTTCCCAAACGAGGCCGCGAGAGCAAAACTTGCAGGTATCTTTCCGCGATGGCCTCCGTGTCTGCGGTCGGCGATTGTGCCGAAGCCGCTGTCACAAACAAGACTGACGTGAGAATAAAAACCAATGCAATGAGGAGCCGAGTCTTTCCGATCTCCATTCGTCGCTCTCCGCGATACATGTAGGGGCTCTCCTTGGTACCAGTTCGATGGCGAGCGATCTCAGCGGCCGCGTGGGCAGCGGTGTTGCCACCGGTTTGTTTCGTCGCTCGCCGCGGGCTTACGCCTCGCGTCTCCATTCTATGCGAACTGCCCCGCGGAGGGACGCGAGAACTTTGGTGGGCGGCAGATGCAAGCCGCTAGCGAAGGTCGCCGAGTTGCTGTCTCAATCGGCGAAGGACACGACTTTTCGCCTGACGCACAGCAGCAGGTGAGAGTTGGAGTTCTTCAGCGATTTGGTCTGTGTGCTGTCCGAGGACCGTGCCTCGCCAAAACGCGTCCCAGGTGGTGGCTCGGAATTCGACTTTGACCATGTTCAGCGCGCGGTGTAGCAGCGCCGCGGTGTCGCTCGGTTGGCTCGGCGGATCATCGGGGAGTGTCGGGTCCGGAAACTGGTTGATGGCGTCGGCCACGGACGAACCTCCGCGGCCAACGGGTTGCCCGTTTTCGCGTCGAAAGTGATCGCGGATTTTGTTTCGCGTGATTTGCCAAACCCAGCCGCGAAATCCGCTTGAGCCGTCACGCGGCTCGAATTGGCGGATAGAGCGATGCACCGACAAGAAAACCTCCTGCAGGATGTCACCGACGCGGTCGGCGGAGACGCCTGAGTACAGACACCACGAACGGGCGAGAGGCGCGTAGAGCTCGACCATGCGGTCCCAGGCTGCCGCATCACCGTGCCGCAGACCCTCGGCGAGGCTCAGGCTGGAGGGCGTTTCGCTGGGAACAGGTGGTTCGATCAAGGCTTTGGCGGTCGTCGGGACTTTGGAGCCCGTGAGTATGAATCAGTTTTCTGTCACATGCTCGCGTTGTACCTAAAGTGAAGAAGCTTTCGCATCACTTTTTTTAGGATTGTGAGCAAGATGGTTCCAGCAACGTGTCTCAGCGACGAACAGATGTCCGCCTATTTGCAAGGACGGCTCCCCGAGCCGGAGTCTAAGCAGTTGGAGGGGCACTTGGCGAGCTGTACCCGATGTGAAGCCTGCGTGGAGGAACTCGAGAGGTCGGGCGATTGGCTGACGAGACACCTTCGACTCACACCCGAGACCCAGCCAAAAGACGATCGCTGGGAGAACTGGTTGGAGCGTCTGAGAGAGATTCCGATCAAGGACATCGACGTCGAACAGTCGGCAACAGCGATTCGAGAGTCGACTCCACCGACGATCTACCACTACGAGCTTGGCGAACAAATCGGACAGGGCGGGATGGGCGTGGTGTATCGAAGTCACCATCCGCAACTGCATCGCCCCGTGGCTATCAAGTTGTTGTCGGCTTCGCGTGCGGGAGAGGCCTCGGCGGTTGGGCGATTTCAGCGCGAGATGCGTGCCGCCGGCGGTTTGGATCACCCGGGAATTGTCCGCGCGTTGGATGCCGGTGTTTGGGAAGGCACGTACTACTTCGTCATGGAGTACATCGAAGGCACGGATCTTTCACGGCTGGTGCATCAACACGGTCCGCTCGGGGTTGCCGACGCATGTGCGCTGGTGATCGGTGCCGCAGACGCGCTACAGTACGCACACGATCATCAAGTTCTGCATCGTGACATCAAGCCATCGAATCTGATCTTAACGAAAGAAGGCACGGTCAAGATTTTGGACTTCGGCCTCGCCCGCGTTGAATCTGCGGGACTCGGCGGACACGACGCAACCACGATGGGACGATTGGTCGGCACGTTGGACTACTTGTCGCCCGAGCAGGCGGCGGGTGAACAGCCGATCGACGAACGTAGCGATGTCTATGGACTCGGGGCGACGCTGTTCCGCTTGTTGACGGGGCGACCGCCGAACGGATTCAGCGGGCAGATGCCATTGCTTGGTTTTTTGAAAGTCTTGACGGAAAACGAACCGCCATCGGTGGACGAGATTCGTGGCGACGTTTCGAAGCCACTCTCGGAAGTGATCGCTCGACTCGTCGCCCGGCGGCCGGAGGATCGGCCACGTTCGGCGAAGGAAGCAGCCGAGTTGCTCGCGCCCTTCGCATCGGGATCGAAACTCAGTGAGTTGGGAAGACAGACGACCGCGTTTCGTCCGACCGGCGATTCTGGAGAGCCGCTTTGGCCGGGGCCAGATGAGGAGACGATTGATCAACGCAAGCAGACTCCGAAGACCGGCGACGCGCCACGAGCAAAACGGGTTTCGCTGATCGGCGCCGGATTGATTCTGTTGGCGACACTGCTGGGAGGTGCCGGCGGTTTTGGGGGCCTCACGTTTTGGCTTCAGAGTGGTGAAGGAACGATCAAGGTCGAGTCGGAAATCAAAGACATCTCGTTGCAATTGCTTAGCGACGGTGAGATCGCGAAAGCGATTGAGGTCAAAACGGGAGAAGACTCCGTCCGGGTGAAGGTCGGCCAGTATCAGCTTCGCTTAGAAGGTGCGGTGGACTCGGTGCGACTCGACACCGAGGTCGTCACGCTAATGCGCGGCGACACACGTGTGGTCAGAATCACTCGGGAGGTGACGCCGCAGATTGAAGCCCAGCCGGCGGCGATAGCGGGCGTGGAGACTTCGAAGCCAATGGCACCCGTTTCGGCGAAAGAGCCGGCGGATCGTGTGCGAGACCACCTTGGTCTGCTGGAGCGGCAGTGGAAGGAATTGGCCGCCTCGTTGGGCGAAGAGAATCAGGCGACGGTCGACGCGTTCCAGCGATACAGCGCTGCCAAGCAAGAAATCTTGCAAGCAGTCAACGGGGAAGATGCCGATGCGAGAACCAGTCGTGGCCGCACTTACTACCAATGGACGGACATTGTCCTTCGAGAAACCAATCCCCAGACGGTTGTGGAAGGCATCAAAGCACTGTCGGATCTCAGTTCCTTTGAGACCCATGAAGAGACGCTCGCGACGTTTTCCAAGGTCGCGGCATGGAACGAGTCTCGCGCCGAACGTCTATTGAGTGACGTTTACATCGGGATGCTCAACACCTCCGAGCCCTTAGCGGTGGCCACCGGTCCAGGAACGCGAGGGCGTTCCGTTGGTTTTCCTGGTTCCTCGTCGAGGAAACGACACGACGTTCGATGGGAGACGGTTTTTGGTCGACCCGATGCGGATTGGCGCGCCATCGTCGACGCGCTCACTGATGCGATCAGCGAGTTGCCGGGTGACGTCGTGGCGAAGTGGATGAATCGCGCGATGCGCGGCGGTCTTCGCTCGTCCGCGGAGAATCTGACTCTGATGTGCATCGCGAAAGCGGGTGAGGAAAACGCTTCGAGCAACAAGTTGCGCGTTCAGAAATTGATTCTGTCGGGCACAACCCCCGAGGTGAAAGCACTCGCTTATCATGTTTGGCTGAAACAGATGGCGGGTGATCCAAACAAGCTCTTTCTTGTCGGCGGGCATTACTCGGTCATTCCACCGAGCCCCTACGCGGTGCGAAAAGCCGCATTTGCGACGCTCCTGTTGCTCGACAAGATCCCGGACGGCGCTGCGATGGGGCAACTCGCCGGGTCGCTGCTGGTCGAAGAACCAAAGCTCTACCACGCGGGTTACTACGGCATCGTGCAGCAGGGTGTCCATGATCGAGAGTCTTTCATCGGCTCCGAGCGACATAAACTGTTGCTCCATACCGGTCGCGAACTTGCACGGCAGCTCAAGGACTCACCTGCGAAAATCGCACACGCGATCGCTGCTCTTGAACTGTTGAGGACAAATCACTGTGCGGGGTTCTTGGAAGAGGACGCTCGGCGAATGGCAAGCGAGGGGTTGCAAGAGTTGCTCGAATCTCAACTCCGTCGTCGCTCGCAATTGAAGGAAGTGCTGTCCGTGACGGAGTCGTATAAACGGCCGATCCTGTACTCCGCCATGACGCTGGCCGTTCTTGAGGGGAAGGTCCCCGAGGAATTGCTGAACGCCGAAAGCACCACCGCACAGGAGCAACAGCTCGACAGACTCAAGGAAAAGATGTTCGATGAGGAGTCGAGAACGGAAGTGATTGCCTGTTTGCTCGTTTTCCCCCTCGAAACAACCCGTCAGATCTTGGAGGTTTGTTCTGAGCGGATCGACGGGGCGAAGTCCGACGACAACATGAGCAATCAAATGCGATCCCAGGCGTTGGGCAGCATTCTCGGCTTGCTCCAGCAACTAGACCCCGGATTCGTTGCCGTGATCGCTTCGCAGGACCCAGAGAAATTTAGCGGGCTACCAGCGATGGGGCGTGTCCTCGATCGAGCCACGAGTGGTGGCCAATTGAAAACGCTCCAGTTGCAGGTGCCGCTGGCGCAACTCGCGGACAAATTCCTGACCATCGCCAATCAGGAATCGATAGACGAACATCGAGGGCTCGTGCTGCGTCTCGCGCAGCTTGGTGGAGTGGATCAGGATGCCCTCCTCACGCTCATTTTTGATGAGACGGCGACAGCGGACAAATCTGCGATTGCGAGGTTGGGGCGGACACCCACAGAATTCTCGTGGCTGCTGGAGTGTCTTGCCAACACTTCGAAGAACGACCACGTCGACTTGGCGACCTATCAGGCGGTCGATCAGCGACTGTCGAAAGACTCGACTCTCAGTCGATCACCCGATTTGATGGAGCGATGTGTACTCGCCGCACTTGAGATTCGGGATCGTGTCGAGTCGACAAAGGAAGGGGACATGCTGCTGCGGCTGGGGTTGGGCGTACGCGTTCGTGGTCGGTCGCAGATTTGGGGCTGGAACAGGTCATCAAACCGATCGAGTCAGTGGCAGATTATCGCGGGCACCGTCCCGGATACGGTCGTTCGACGAACGCTCGAATCGATCGTCGCAAGTCCGCCATTGGACAAGGAGCTGTTGGAGGACCTGAAGAGTAAGCGAAGCCGCATTGCACAGTATCCACAGTTTTCGATCGCGCAGCCCGCCATCGACTTGCTCACGGAAGCAATCACGAGCATCGCGGTCGCAATGGAGAAAAACGAGGCGGCGGAAAACGACGGAGTGGAAGACGGTACTTTGGAAAACGACGCGGCGAAGTTGGATCAGCAATAGCGGCTTCGACTGATTGTGAAGCGTTTGCCTGATGAGTGCAGCGGTAATCGATTGACGTTGCTTGGCAGCCCGATGCGTGAGTTTTGAAGTTGCGTTTTTGGCAAGTGTCGCTGGCGTCTCTTCATTTTCGTGGGGTGAATTGGAAACCCGACGCGTCAGCAAGGGATCGCGTGAAAGAGCTGACTGACGCGCTAAGTCATTCCCTCACTGACGTTTCGGGTTACCAATAGTCCAGCAAGTGCTGCTTGAAAACTCACGCGTCGCAGGCTTCGCGGAACGCGGTGTAGATTCCGAAGCCCTCGTTCATCAGATCGCGGAGTTTTTCCGGTTTGATGCGGCCGACGCGATAGAAGATGAACACGCCTCGGTCGCTTTCGATGCAGCACTTCTCGTGCTCGACGATGGTCTTGCGAAGTTCGGGCGTCAAAAACGAACGGATGGCTTCCTCGTTGTCGCCGGCGAGGACGTAGGCGTCTGAGAACGCTTTGTCGCCTTCGAAGTCAATGTCTTGAAAGCCCAACGCCGAGCCGACTCGGTCAAAGAAGCCCTCGGGGCGGAGGCGAAAGTTTGGCAGTGCGAGATCGTTGGACTCCATCGCCACGACGGTCTGGGTGTGGGTCTGCGAGTGCTGTCCGCCGCCGGTCGTGTATTGATAGTCGAAAATCGAAAGCCGCGCGATTTCGGTATCCGCCTGCATCACGTTTTTCATTTTCCGTCCATGCCCTTGGTTGAAGAGCTTGAATCGCTGCATGGCGACGAGCAGTCGGTCGTCGTGTTTCTTGTTGAACGAAAGGCTCAACTCGGTGGCAACGTTTTCGAGTGCTTCGGTTCGCTGTTTTTCGTTCCGCACCACCAGCGTAATGATCACGCCGACGACAACGAACACTCCAAGGATGATGATGCCGGGAGTCATGATGACAGATTACTTTCCAAATTGCTTTCGTTCGTCTTGTAGTCGGGAGATCGTCGCCGGTTGCTCGCTCGCCAAATTGTTGACTTCCGCGATGTCCGCGTCGAGATCGAACAGGAGTGGCGGATCGTGTCTCTTCATCGGCTCGCGTTTCCGGGTGTCGGGATCGGACGATCGATTTTTCGTCGCCGTGAGGATTTTGTACTTGCCCGATCGAAAGGCGTTGGGACCGAAGGACCACTGCGTTCGCGGGCTCGGTTCGCCGCGAAAGAGGGCGCCGCTGAGGTCTTGGGAAATGTAGCCCGGTTTTTCGGTCGGCTCGCTACCACCTGTGAGCGAAGCGAACGTCGCGTAGAGGTCGAGATTGGCCGCGATTCCATGGACTTCGCCGGATTGGATTCTTCCAGGCCAACGGAAGATCGCCGGCACGCGCGAGCCGCCTTCCCACGGTGTTCCCTTTTCACCGCGAAGGGGCGCCGCGATTCCACCGTGCGGACCGAACATGGTCCAAGGGCCGTTGTCGCTGGTGAAGATGACGAGCGTGTTTTCGTCGAGGTTGTTTTGTCGGAGCGTCGCGAGGATTTGTCCGACCGACCAATCGATCTCTTCGACAACATCGCCAAACCGACCGCCTCGACTGCGCCCCTGAAACTCGGGTGACGCGAAGATCGGGGCGTGAGGCATGTTGTGGGCGAGATACAAAAAGAAGCGTTGACCGTGACGTTGGTTGATCCAACGCACCGCCTCTTCGGTGTAGCGTTTTGTAAGCAGTTCTTGATTCACGGGAGACTCGACGATTTCGCGTCCGCGGATCAGTGGGACGGGAAATGAGAACTTGTTGCAGGTGTCGAAGACGTCGCGCGTTTGCTTTTTGCCCGGCGGCGCGGGCACGTCGTTACTGCCGGGCGTTCCGAAGTGGTAGTCGAAACCGCATTCAAGCGGATGCATCGGTGACCGCGTGAAGTCTTTGGGATAGCCGGCGAGATGCCATTTCCCAAGGATCGCACAGGCATAGCCTTGGCGTTTAAGCATGGCCGGCAGGAGTGCGTCGCGATCCTTGTCCAAGGAGACTTTGCCGAGCAAATTGGGGTGTCGACCGCTCATCAGTCCACGACGACTCGGGACGCACGTCGATCCGGAGGCGTAGAAGCTCGTCCAACGTTGGCCTTCAGCAGCCATGCGATCGATGTTCGGTGTCTTGTTCGTTTTGTTGCCGTAGCATCCCAAATCGCCGTAGCCGAGATCGTCGACGAAGATCAGCACAATGTTGGGTTGCTGCTGACAGCTCGCTGTGCCGGCGGCAAGAATGCACTGGGTGAAGATGGCGACGAGAAACAGACACTGTCGGAGAAGGGTTTGCGGCATTGCAGGGCCTTTGCTTGCATTCGGGGCTCGCCAGATTTTAGCCGATGTGGCGCGTCCACACGTCAGCTTGGAAAAAGCGGGGCGTGAGCATGAAGACGGAAGGGTGATTTGACGATCCTCCCTCAAGGGACGGTTCACTTTTCGGTCGGCAACACGGATCGCCTGACGGGTTTGATTCACGTGACCATTTTGATCACCTGCGAGACGAGCGGCGACGCGGTTTTACCGTGGATGGAGTCGGCGTGCGCTGTGGGTGACGCTGCGGCGATCGACGTGTGTGGTGGACGGGCGGCGAGCTGGATGGCGGATCAATTGCACGCGCCTCGGCTGTGCTTTCGCTACCGTCGCGATTTGATCGATGCCTCACTTTCGCTCGGCCATCGTCGGCTTTTCGGCCCCCATGCAACGCAGCTGAGTGACGACGACAAATTGCGCGTGATCGAATCGGCTTATCGACCGTACCGAGACCAAGTGGGTAGCGCCGTGCGTCGGATGCTCGAGGAGTTCAGCTTCGTGCTCCATCTCTCGGTCCGAAGTTTTGCGGCGAAGCATCATGGTGCGTTTCGGCGGACCGACGTCGGATTGCTGTACGACCCGTCGCGAGAGGCAGAATTGAATCTCTGCGTCGATTGGATTGATGAGCTGTACGAGATGAATCCGAATGTCCGAGTCCGTCGCAATTACCCACGTCGCGGTACCGTGGATTCATTGACTCGTTCGTTGCGTCGAGAGATTCCAGCCGAGCACTACATGGGCGTGGAGGTTTGGCTGAATCGGGCGTGGGCGGCACGCGAGGTGCGTCTTCGGGACGAGGCGATTTGGTACTTGGCGGATTCGCTGCGTCTGACACTCGGTTTGCCGACCTTCGAAGCAACGGACAAGGTCGCCTGAGAAGCAACGTGTCGCTCGCGGATCGAGGCTCGCATTCTCGATTAACGATTCTGCACACTGAAGGCGAGTCGCTGAAGCTCGCTTGCAAGATCGACGTTGATCACGGCGGCATGGCCGGGCAGACGCAATGTGATCGGCGCAAAGTTGAGGATGCCGGTGATACCGCAAGACACCATTTGTTTTGCCACGTTGCCGGCGACTTCCACCGGAACGGCGAGGATGGCCAGATCGGGCTGTATTTCGGTGAGTTTGCCTTCCATCGTGGCCGCATTGAAAACGGTCACACCTCCGATCGTCGTGCCGATCTTTTGCGTATCGAGATCGAACGCGGCGGAAAGTCGAAAACCGAGGCGTTCAAAACCGCGGTAGCGTAGCAGTGCGTTTCCCAGCGAGCCGACGCCGACCAGGATGACTCGCCATTCGACGCCGCTGCCCAGGACCTCGCCGATCTGCGCGACCAGCTTCTCAATTTCGTAGCCGATACCGCGTGTACCGATCGTTCCTAGACTGCTGAGGTCGCGTCGAACGACGGCGGGGGAAACGTCGACGAGCGCGCCGAGCTCCTTGCTATTGACGTGCGTTTCGTCTTGGTCGATCAGG
>JBCBOT010000149.1:0-18420 GCA_039821165.1 Planctomycetota bacterium
ACGGCCATCCACGGGTACTTCTTGTATCTGCTGCTGAACGAGGGCGCCGGAACGATTTTTTCGGATCGCTACCGAGAAGCCGTTCGACAAACGCCTCACATCAAACCGAAGATGTCGATCGTCCTCAAGATCCTCCTGGGCCTGCTTGTCGGACTGATCGTCTTCATGATTGTGATCGTGATGCTCGGCCTACTTTTTGGAAACTAGACACGGTCCCCTCTAGTCGACGAACGCGAAGTCGCCGTCGGGTAGTGGTAACACGAATTGGCGTTTGTCGTTCTAGATATTGAGGCCTCTGTGAACGCTCACACATCGCTGTCGTCCTCGTGGGCCATGAGGGCCTTGGTTCGGGCACGTTCAATCCATTGGTGCAGCTCTTGCCGCAGCAACTCTGGACTGGGGCGACGGCACCAACCTGCGCCCGTGATGCGGTGAAGATCGTCGTTTGCGTTCCGAAGCAATTCTCGGAATAACTTGAACACCGCGGTCGATGTGTTTCCGAATCAGTGGCAACTGTGTGGTCACGTTTTGCACGTGGACCGCCGCTTGGGCATGGGGCCCCAGTGAACGAATGTTACTGCGGGCGGCAGGGGCGTTCTTGCCGTCGAGAGTCGTAGCCCCGGGAACCAGCGGCGAGGGAGCCTGAATTCCGCTTTCGATCGAAAAACTGTTGTGCTGCACCTTTTTCAACCTCCCCCGAGGGCTCAGTCGTGCGCATCCGTCCACGCCACAACCGTTATCCGCTAGAACGTGACACGGCGGTTCACGTCGAGTACCTCGGGCCAAAAGACTGATTTAGTGAATCAACAGCTCTACCAACGCGCAGCCGAACTGTTTCTTGAACTCAATGAGAAAGACGTCGCGGATCGGGGCGCATGGCTCGACGAGAAAACAGATGACCCTGCGATCCGCCAGCTCGTATTAGATCTTTGCGCGGAGGACGAGCGATTCAATGCGGCGGTCAAAGACATCCCGACCTCGGATGCTCTTGGAGCAACGGTTACGGGTGAGAGCCCTTATGAGTCGACAGTCACCGAGAGTGAGCCGGCTCGATTGGAGGAGTTCGGTGACTACAGCGATCTCGTCGAGATCGGCCGAGGAGGCTTGGGCATCATCTATCGCGCGCATCAACTCAGTTTGAACCGCACTGTGGCGATCAAGATGATTCGCGCGTCCAGCGACGCGGCGCCCGCTCAACGCCTTCGCTTTTGCCTCGAAGCCGAAACGGCCGCCAAGCTCGAGCACCCAAACATCGTGCCCATTTACGAGGTCGGCGCCCATTTGGAGTGTCCGTTCTTTGCGATGAAGTTGATCGAGGGGCCGAACCTCGCCAAGTGGTTGCGTGAAAGCGACCATTCGATTCGTGACAAAGTCGAGATCATGATCAAGGTCTCGCGAGCGATTCAACACGCCCATGAAAACGGTGTGCTCCACCGCGATCTCAAACCCGCGAACGTTCTGATCGATGCTCAGAACGAACCGCATGTCACCGACTTTGGTTTGGCGAAGCAGTTCGAACACGAAGCGGGGCTGACCGCGACCGGACAGATTCTGGGGACACCCAGTTACATGTCCCCGGAGCAGGCATCCGCTAAGCACAGCGATGTCACCATTGCATCAGATGTTTATGGACTGGGAGCAATTCTGTATGAGTGTCTCACGGGGAAGCCGCCGTTTCGAGGTGATAACGTGTACGCAATCATGCGGAATGTGGTTGAAACCGATCCCGAATCACTCTCGCGTGTGAACACAAATGTTGATCGAGACCTCAACACCATTTGCTTGAAGTGTTTGTCAAAAGCTCCCGCAGCGCGATACGCGACTGCGAGTGAACTGGCCCAGGATCTCGAACGCTGGTTGGAAGGTCGCCCCATCTCAGCCCGCCCGGTGAGCGTTGTCGAGAACGTCGCGAAATGGGCGCGCCGCAAGCCTGCCGCAGCGGGATTGCTTGTCGCGTTGGTTGCGTTGGTGCTCGTTCCTTCAGCACTGACTCTCATCCTGCGTTCTCAGTTCAGTCGGGGGCGTCGCGCGGATCGCGCTGCTGAAATGGTGGAGATTATCCGCACGGGCGACACGGCTCGGATTCTTCCATTGATCGATGAACTCACGCCACTACGCGACCTGACCGATGACACCCTTCGCGAGCAGCTGAGTCTTGCTACGCCAGGGACACGCGAAAGATTCAACCTCGCGTTGGCGTTGCTTCCCAGTGATGCGACGGTCGGGGAGGAAGTGGTTGCGGAGCTTGGGCAACTCGACGATGAAGCTTTCGTCGGTGTCGCCAGCCATGTTTTGCCGCGCCTCGATCGATCTCTCCTTTGGGGGCTTCTCAAACACAGCAACGACCCAACACTGCGGTCCCGCGTCGTCTCCCATTGGAGTGAACTCGGCGTCGGGCTTGAGCCGGTGAGAGCTCAGCTCAGCGGTGAATCGCGGGTCGATGTCCGACGTGCGCTGACGCACATCCTCGCCACTGCTCGACACGAGGATCTACCGACCCAAGAACGAGAGAACGTGGTCGGGATCATGCGACGACTCTTTCTAAATGACCCCGACCCTGGCATCCATTCGGCTTGTTTGCTCGGCCTGAAGGAGTGGGGCGTTGCGATACCGGCGATCAAACGCTCTGACGAAACGCCCGATGTGCGCGAGCTAACCGAGGAGATCAACCAACTCAAACTGCGGCGGCAATCGATTCAATCGTCTCCCGCCAAGGATCAGCGCGAATGGGAACAAGCGGTCGCATCGCAACCCGTCGTCGCGGTGGATGGCGACGCAGGTCGCTACGAATTTGATGACCCGATGGAGCTGATGACGGATAGCATTAGCGGGACGAGTGGGCAGGTGAATGGAACCGGCAAACTGGAGCGAGTGCCGGCTTTGATTGGTGACGCCATCCGGTTGACCGGCGAAGCGACCGTACGGTGTGACACCGATTTTCGTCCGGATTTTGATACGCCGTTTTCTTACGGCTGTTGGCTTTTAAGGAAAGTTCGCGAGGGTGTCGAGGAAGACGAATATGGCACGGTCCTGTCTCGTTTGAAGCCGGGTGGAGGTGGGGGCTTCGACCTTTGGATGAACAACGGTTCGTTGTCGGGACACCAATCCTCAAAGGATGGTTTTCGAGGCGGGATGGTCAAGGTGGCGGGGCGAGATCGTCTGCCGACGGACCGTTGGTTGCATGTGTTTGTAACAGTTGACGGTAGTGGTGAAGCGGCGGGGATGAAGCTTTACGTCGACGGGAAAGCCGTCGAGACGGTCGTCTTTGAACCGCGTGTCTCGTATTCCATCCGTGCGGACGCCGATTTTTTCATCGGGCAACGCGCAGGCGACTTGTCTCAGGTGTCGACGTATCCGTTTCTTGGTCTGGTGGACGACGTCCGACTGTTTGAGCGCGAGCTGACACCCGAAGAGATCGCGTCAATGTACTGGGGGACGGTTTCTCAAGTCGCTCAAATCGATGCGTCCCAACGTAGCGTTGTCCAGCAGCAGTTCTTGGAAGGTTTGAGAACGGACGAATTGTTGGACGACCTGGGGTCCCAAATCCAAGAGCTTGAAAGTAAGCGAAGACGTTTGACGTGGCGACGAGGCAAACGCTGGTACGAGAACCCATCGGGAATCACTTTCGCGATCATCTACGAGCCGCCCCATGAAGGCGGAGAGGAGTTCAACCCACCCTTCGCGATTGCGACAACACCGGTGACGATCGAGCAGTTTCTCGCCTTTCGCCCGAACGCGTCCTTCGATGAGACTCGCATGAACTCACGCGAATGTCCCATGAACTCGGTGAGTCGACATGACGCCGCCGCATACTGCAACTGGTTGAGCGAACAAGACGGGTTGCCGGAGTCGGAGCATTGTTACGAAGTGACCTCCAAGGATGACGAAACGACCGCAAAACTCCGTGGCGACTATCGTGAACGCCTCGGCTATCGTTTACCGACACTTGAAGAATGGCAGTATGCTTGTCGGGGCTGTACCACAACACGCTTTTTCTTCGGTGACGACAGTCAGTTGTTTCCACGGTACGGATGGGATGCCGCAAACTCCAAAGGCCGCACATCGGAGGTGGCGCTCAAATTGCCGAACGACTTTGGGCTCTTCGATGTTCATGGTGGTGTCTGGGAGTGGTGCCTCAACGGTGAACGTGATGATGCACGTCTCACCGGCGGCTCTCTGAGGGATGATCCGTCGAGCTTGGTTTGGAACCTGAGTCAAAGTCGAAACGAATTCACTCGCGATGGCGACGTTGGTTTTCGCGTCGTTCGGAAGCTGCCGTAGGCTCGGCTCGCTACTCCAACTCTGCCGCGGGGCCGGAGGTTTGGCCATCGAGTTGGCGAAGCAGCCAGGCGCGGGCGACGCGCCAATCGTTCTTGACGGTCCAGTCGGAGATCCCAAGCGATTCGGCAACTTCCTCAATCGTCAGGCCCGCAAAGAATCGAAGCTCAATGACGCGAGCGTGGCGTTCGTTGAGTTCCGCCAGTTGGTCGAGCAAGGCGTCGAGTTCCAATACATCGACATCGGTTGTCGAGTGAACAACTGCCATTTCGTTATGGATCGGAATACGGTTGCCGTCGCCGCCGCGTTTCTGCGCCGAACGCCCCCGGGCATGACTGACCAAGATTCGCCGCATCATCTTCGCTGCGACCGCGAAGAAGTGGGCGCGCCCTTGCCACTCGATCCGCGTGGCATCCACCAATCGTAGAAACGCCTCGTTGACCAAAGCCGTGGGCTGGAGGGTGTGGTCTTTCCGCTCACGACGCATCGCGCCTTCGGCGATCCGTTTGAGTTCTTCATAGACACGAGGCATCAAGCGTTCGGCGGCGCCAGGATCGTTGTCACCCATCGCGAGAAGAATTTCGGTCGTTTCGGCAACGGAGTCTGCTTCCGACATCACCAATTTCCAGTCCACTCTCGCGATTTCTTGAGCCACTCTCGCGACGATTTAACCCATGACCGCGGCAGCCGCTGCAAAGAGTCCGAGCCGGATGACGATGTTGATCACGAAACAGCAGACGCCGATCAAAAACGCTTCACCGAACGTCTTTTCGAATGCGACGATCAAGCCCACGAACCAAACCACGATTCCAACCAATCCACCGATGACGGGCATCAGCCCTGCCAGCGTCACCACCACGGTAATTCCCAGGCACTTCAAAATGGTGTCCCGCGTCAATTCCTCGTCGCCGACGAGCACGACCGCAGTGGTGAGGACTGCAGCACTTAGCAACGTGAGGACGACTAAGACGACGGCCAGTACAACAATTTCCATGGTGCCCATCCAGGTAGCTTGCAGGTGAAAACCAACAAGATAAGTCCCGGATGATTGTCGAGGCAACTTCGCGAGGCGGGATTTGAAGGTTCTTTTGGCGATCCTCCCCGTTCCAAATACAATGACGATCGCAGAAAGGGCATCCGTTAGCTTCGGAAAAATTTAATGAGAACGCTGTTTGGTTTTGTACTGCCCTGGATTGTTTGCTCCGTCGCCAACGCGGCAATCACGGATCTTTCAACCTGGACACTGGTGGAAGATCCGCCCAACGCGAATTTTTCTGCCGCACAAACGGCCGTCAACGCGACGCTCTCCGCCGCCGGACCGGTACCCGCCGGTGTCGACATCGGCTTTCAAAGCGTCAGCGGTGACACGGTATCGAATTCCACCGCGGGCCATTATTTCGATACGAACAGCGATTTTTCGATCGCGATCGACTACGACTGGACATTCAACTCGGCTTCGGGCTTTTTGGGGCTTGGATTCGGAATCGGAGAAGACAGCGACGGAATGAATAGCGCCGGTGTCGCCATGGCAACCTCCAACGGTTCCCCCTTTTTGACGTTTGGTGGTGCCGCTCGCGTCAACGATGCCGATCAAGCACCGTTGGTCCTTGGGGCGACGACATCGTCGCTCTCAGGCAGTTTGTTTGTCAGCTACGAGGCGGCAAGCGGAGACATTTTGTTGGGTGCGGCGACTTCGACCGGTGCCGCTGCACCGACGGTGACAGGAACCTACTCTGGGATTCAGAACCAGTGGAACGATGAAGCCCTCTTGGCATCGTTCTTTATTCGCAGCGACGGTCCGGCCGGGGGACAATGGTTGGGGGGCGACGCGGACGCGGTGTTCAGCAACTTCCGGATTCTCAGTGGCTCTGCGGTTGCGGTTCCAGAGCCCTCCGCCGTTGGTGTGATTGCCCTCTTCGGAACCACGTTGGCAATGCGTCGGCGACGATAGCGAACGTTCGTTACCGGTCCGGCTTTCGCCGCAGGATGCGGTTCATCATTCCGGGCCAGATCCGATCGCCGAGCACGAGCAGTTTCCCGCCAACGCTGAGAATCGCCTCGTCTTGCCGTTTTTCGATGGCCCGTAGGGTCGCCTGTGCGACTCGTTCGGGAGACCAACTGCCGAGGCTTCGCGACTCAGTGCCTTCGGCGGTTCCAACGAGCGAGTCAAAGAATTCGCTACGCGTGGTGCTCGGGCTCACCAAGGTTACTTGCACTGATGTTCCCGCTAGCTCTGCTCGCAGCGAGTCGCTCCACCCGTGCATCGCGAACTTGCTCGCGCAGTACTCGGATTTATCGGGGACCGCACGATGACCGAGCACGCTGGAGACGTTGCAAATGACCGCGTCCGGCGACGCGTGCAGCGCGGGCAATAATCGCCGCGTCAGTTCGACGGGCGCGAAGAAGTTGACTTCGAAGACTTCGCGCATCCGCTGTGACGATGCGTCTTCGAATGCTCCGATCGCTCCGACACCGGCATTGTTGACGAGCAAATCGAGTTGACCGCCGTGCTCGTGCACCGCGTTCGCGATCGACTCACGCGTTGCTTCTTCGGTGATGTCACCAACGACTGGAATGAACGAGCCCAGATTCGTCGAGTCGTCTTGCGCGAGTGCCTCCAATCGGTCTCGACGACGCGCGACTGCGATGACGCGACAACGTCGATGCCGCAACCGTGCTGTGAGGCACCGTCCGATACCGCTGCTCGCGCCGGTGACGACTGCTAATGCTCCGGCGGCTCTCCAACGAGGCATCAGGCCACGTCGGTCGCGATCACGGAATTCGACTTCGGCGTGTCTTCGTCGACGGCCGCGGGTTCACTTTGCGGTGGAGAACCCGACGGACGAAATCGGATCGCCGAACGATGTACCGGTCCCATCGCGCCGGCTGGAATTTTGACGTGCACGTAGACGACCGTTTCTTCAAATCGTTGCGCGAGGATCTCACCTTTCGCTGCAAGGTATGCGAGCAACCGTCCGTCGCCTGGATCGACTTCAACTTCCAAGTCCAGGAACTCGCGACCGAGCGCTTCCCCGACGGCTTCGGTCAGCGTTTCGAATCCCTTGCCGCCCTTCGCGCTGACGGGGATGGCGTTGGGGTATCGGTCGAGTACCCGATTGAGCACAGCGGGCGACCGAATTGCGTCGAGTTTGTTGAGCACCAGAAGGGTGTTCTTCTCTTCGATGCCGAGTTCGCTGAGCACTTTATAAACGGCGCTGATCTGAGCAAACACATCGGGGTTGCTCGCGTCGGCGACGTGCAGCAACAGATCGGCTTGCCGAGTCTCTTCGAGCGTCGACTTGAAACTTGCGACCAACGAGTGTGGAAGGTCTCGGATGAAGCCGACGGTGTCACTTAGAAGAACGGTTCCCCAGTTGGGAAGATGCCAACGTCGTGTTCGGGTGTCGAGCGTCGCGAACAGTTTGTCGGCTGCATGAACATCGGCTTCGGTCAGCGCGTTCATCAGCGTGCTCTTGCCCGCGTTGGTGTAGCCGACCAAGGAGACCGTGGGTGCTTCTTTTCGCGAGGCGACTTGGCGTTCGCGTCGTTGCTCGACTTTGCCGAGTTCTTCTTTGAGATCGTGGATCCGCTTCTGAGCGAGGCGACGGTCGACCTCAAGTTGCTTTTCACCAGGACCGCGCATCCCGACGCCCATCGCTTGCCGCGAGAGGTGGGTCCACATTCGTTTCAGTCGTGGCAACGAATATTCAAGCTGCGCGAGTTCGACGGCGAGACGCGATTCATGTGTCCGCGCGCCGGCCGCAAAAATGTCGAGGATCAACTCGGTGCGATCGAGTACTTTCGCGCCGGTTGCTTTTTCCAAGTTGCGGATTTGGCCGGGCGTCAACTCGTTGTCGAAGATGACGACGTCGGCTTTCGTTTTCTCAACCAGCAAGCGAAGTTCTTCCACTTTGCCGCTGCCGAGGTACGTGCCGTGTTCGATTGAACTTCGACGCTGGATGAGTTCACCGACGACCTGAGTGCCGGCGGTCGTCGCGAGTCCGTGCAATTCTTCCAAGGGGTCCGATGAAACGGGGTTCTCGGGAAGGATTAGCCGCGCAAGCACGCTCCGTTCGGGCGTGTTATCAATGACGTTGTGTTGTTCTCGCACGTATCGAAAATGGCTCCGCTGAGACGAACGTTGGTCCGCCTCGATTATAGCTGGTGCATGCGTCAAACGGGAAATCTCCACTCGCGACGGCGTCTTGGGCATGGAAAACAGGGTTTTCTTGCGGACGTTATGCGGTGTTCTAACGACTATTCTGGCGATCGGCCTTCCGCAGCTTTCGATCGGCCATTGCGACCGCAATCCCGAACAGGACCTTCAAACGGGCCAAAATGCCTGTTCATCGCATCCGCTCGTAGAATGGGACTCGATCGTCCGGCGAAAGGTTCGCAAAATGCAGGGGACGGCAGACACTTTCGCGGGATAGCGAGAGACCCGGTGTTTTGCCTGCACCTGTTTTCATTTCACGTATCAGAGCTTCCCATGATCGCGCGTTTCCTTTTTTCGCTGCTCATCGCGTCGGCGTGCCTGACGGTTTCGGCGCAACAACTCACCCCGGAGCAACAAGCCGAGGTGCAGAAGATGTCTGGTCGATTCATGGCCATTCAAACACTTTTGCAAGACGCAAAGGCGGCAGACGAATTCGGCATCGACAGCAAGAAGCGACAAAAGATTCAGATCGCCATTCAGAAATTCACCGACGACATGCAGAAAACGATGCGCAATGGCGGCGGCGGTTTTGACATGGACTCGTACAAGAAGAGCTATAAGCAGTTCATGTCGAAAGTCGATGGCGAACTGACTTCAAAGCAGCGAGCAGAACTGACCAAGCGGGGCGAGGAGCAGCTCAAGAAATTTCCTGGTATGGGACAAAACCAGGATCAGATGAAGGAGATGCAACGTTTGCAATCCATGATGTCCGAGTTGCAAAAACTGTCGTATGACCAGGCTCTGGCGGAATCCATCGATCTCACCATCGAGCAGCGAGTTGAAATTCGAGAGGCATCGCAAAAGTTCATGCGGGCGATGCAGGAGATTCGAAAACCCGGTCAGGCGTTCGATATGGAACGCTACAACCAACTGATCGGTGATTTGGTGCTTGAAGCCCAAGCCATCTTGACGTTGGAGCAAGCCGAAAAGATGGCCCGCAACGCAAAGATCAATCAACTCAAAATGATGGGAGGCGACGTGTTTTCGGTCGTGTCGGGACTCGCCGCCGAATTCGAGTTGAGCGATTCCGAGACCAAGGATCTCAAGCAGACAATCGTCGAAGCGAGGCAGGACTACTACGAGAAACTCACGATACTTCGAGAAGAGACGCTGGAGAAAATCTTGCGAGAACTCCCGGTCAATCGTCGCGAGGAGGTTCGAGAGGCGCTCAGCGATCAACTCAAGCCGACCTCCGCTGAATTGCGTGGGTTGCCGAAACCCGAAAAGGCAAACGACTGAGTTAGGAGATGTGCGATGCGTCGAATGACGCGCGACATGCCGAGCAAAATTTCAACAGGATGAATTGCGGCATCCAAATCAGCAGCATGGCGGTAAACGGCGTGATGGCGTTGCTTCCGAAACGGAATCCCGCTCCGATCAGCAACCCGATCGCAGCAAGCAACAGCGTGGCACGGATTCGCCTTCGAAGCATTCGTGTATCGGGAGCGACAACCGCCGCGAAGCCGTAAATCATCATCGGAGCTGACGCAAAGCCGAGCATCAATCCGTATCGAATCGTTGGCGAATCAATCACGCGCGCGGTTGCAAAAGCGAACGCCGCAGCGGTCGTCAGCAACATCAATTGCCAAAGATAGAATTGGGGAAGGTCCGCGGCTGGCTCCTGTGCGTAAGGGCCGACGGTTTTCGGTTTTCCGCTCATGCGAGGATTGCGTCGACCATTTCGTGTTTTCGATCAGTCGGTCCCAACCGCCTCTTGCAATTGAGGCTGTGAAGCATGGTGTTGTAAACGTCGAGGCCTTCTGCGTTGACGGCGATCTGTTGACCGGTTTTGAAACGGCCACCCGCGCCGGTGATGGCGTGGAAGACACCGGAGAGTTCGCGTTTGACATCGTTGTGACGTCCATCTCCCGACTCGGTGCTGATGGTGATGCAGCTGTTTTCAAGAATCGATTTGCCGTTTGCTTCGATCGTCTTGTCCAAACGCGAAAGGAAATACGCGACCTCGCGGAGCTTCATATGAGCGTGGGCGCGAAGTTGTTGGTTGTCTTTCGAGGGATTGAATTTGTGCCACCATTCATGACTGCAACCGCCGGACCCCGATTTGCCGAGTTCACGTTCGTCATTGAATTCGTAAACCAGCCGTCCGTCGTACTCGTACTGTCCGGTCATTCGCAGTCGCTCGCCCGCTGCAAGGAACGTCAGCGATCCGAAACGCACTCGATCCATCTCGACTGCGAGGGCGTAAAGGTCGGCGAGCAAGCGCCACTCGCGGGTCAGGTCGGAAAGCTGCATGTCGAGCCCCTCGCCGCCGGGGTCAGCCGCGCCGCCGTGGGCGAGTTCACTGCGAGCGGGCAGTTTCGGCGCACGCGGATCGTTGCCTTCGGTCGCAAACGCACGCATTTCAAATTCACGGATGCGGTCGAGGTGATCGGCGACTCGCCCACGCGACGCTTTTCCGAGAGGTGATTGTGATCCGGTGTAAAAGCGGTACTGCTCGACGACCGAGTCGAGCACGCTTCGATCAATCCGTCGCTGTTTCGGATCTCCCGATTGATCAACCGTTCCGAAGACGCGATCAAAGACTTCACGGGGACGCTCCTGCATTGCCGCCGCAACGGTTCCGTCTTCGTTGTAGCTGTGAACGTAGCGGCTGACTCGGCTGCGCCGGAAGAACGTTCCGGCGCAAAGCGTCGGTACGATGCCCGGAGGCAAACCATCGGGATGGTGTTGATGTCGAATCACTTGGTCAATGGACGGGCCGCCGGATTTTGCCTCTCCGTCGGGCGGTTCCGCGGTGAAGGCTGCGCTCGCGCCATCGAAGTGTGCATTGATTCCGGATTCGTCGGCACGGACATGATCGACGCCACGCATGATGAGCAACTTGTCGCGCAGTGGCTTGAGCGGCTCGAGGACGCCGTCAAATCCTTCTTCTTGTAATGGGGCGGGAATGCCGAGTCCAAAGAAGACGTTGAAGGCTCGAGCGGGAACCTTTGACGCAACCGCAGCCGTCGCCGTTTGAGTCATCATCTCTTCGAGCAACGGCAGCGCGACGGACACACCGAGGCCACGCAGCATGGTTCTTCGCGAAAGACGTGGGCGGTTCATGAGAGCACCGTTGGTTGAGGTGTCGGAAATTGAATTGTGGAAGCCGTCTTCTCAGGGAGGCAACGCTACCGTGGCGTGACGAGTTCGCTTGCAACGATTTCGGTGAGGATGGTTTGGTAGGTCGCGCCGGCCTTTTGGCTACGACGGTGAATCTCGCGAATGATCGGGGCGTCGTCTGCCGTCGGCGGACGACCGATGGCGAATTGCGTCATCCGCCAAACAAGGCTCTCACGGATTCGATCGCTCGATTCCAACAGTTTCATCATCGCCGCCGAGTCTTTGAAGTGGACCACCTGTGCTGTTCCAGGGACCAACATCTCGCCATCGTCACGAAGCCGGTTACCGTACTCATCGGTGTCATGGTACGAACCGAGGCCGTCAAACTTGGACATCCCGAACGCGAGCGGCTCGAATCGCGAGTGGCAGCCGCCACAGGACTCGTTTTTGATTCGAGCTTCGGCGATCATTCTTGCCGAGGAACCCGGCGATGCCGGAACAGGTGTCGTATCAACGCAGGGAGGAGGGTCATTCACGACGCCTCGAAGCAATTGATTGAGTACGAACAGGCCGCGTGTCACGGTCGATGCGTCATCACCGCCGATGGTCAATACGCTGCCATGCGTCAGTAACCCGCCACGCTCGCGTACCTTCGAAAGATCATATCGATTCGTGTCTTTTGCCGGCGAGCGAAGCCCGTAATGCCGTGCCAGTTCCGGGGAACAAAACGTGACTTGGGCGCTAAGCAGATTCGAGAGCGGACGCTCCTGCTCCCAAACGATGTGCTCAAAAAATGCCAACGTTTCGTCGCGCATGTCTTTCGCCAGCGAGGCATTCCATGTTGGGAAGCGTTTGGCATCGGGACGGAGCGAATCGACATGGTTGAGGTTGAGCCACTGGATGAGAAAATCACGTGACCTCGCTACCGCTCGCGGGTCCTTGAGCATCCGAGTGACTTGTGCACGCACCTGTTTCGGATCGGATAGTTCCCGATCGGATGCCGCGTTGAGCAACTCATGGTCAGGCGGTGCGCCCCAGACGATGTAACTCACACGCGACGCCAACGCGTAGTCGCTCAGATACGATGACGAACCGTCTTCGGATTGATTTTCCATCCGATAGAGGAAACGCGGTGATTGCAGCATCGCAGCAATGGTTGCTTTGACCGCAGTTTCGTAGTCGCCACCGGACGCCGCGACGGTTGTCGAGATGCCCCGGAACAGATCGACTTCCGAGTCATCGAGGGGGCCGCGAAGGATCCATGCACCCATTTTGTGGATGAGACCCCGCATGTCATCGTCGGTCAGGGTCGCCCTTCCCCAGAATTGTTTTGCGTAAGCACGCGCGTCCATGTTGTCCACGATCTTTTCCGCCAGATCGTTGTACGCTTCGATATGCTTGAGGTCGACGGTCAGGTTGTAGGCCGTGTTGGAAAAGCCATCGGCGCGGAGGTCCGCCGGCAATCGCTTGATCGCTTCCTCGCGGATATCGACATCGACCGCACTCTGGACCGAGCGGATGTATTCTTCGACGGTCAGTCGCCGCACGTAACCTGCCGAGGCGCCGTTGGCGTGCACGTAGTCGGCCGGGTCGATCCAATCCAAGCTCCATGCCGCCCCACTTTGAATCCAGTCTCGTAAGAGCGTTTTGTCACGTGCCAACAATGGTGCGCGGTCGTGTGGCATGTCATCGTTCTCGATGGATAACCAAAGGGCGCTCTTTTCCGCATCGCCCGGAACGATCGCGTTTGCAAAAGCGGTTTCCTTTCGGTCCAGCACCAAGTCTCCTTTCGCGGAAGCAATGTCGTGACACTCCAAGCAATGCTTCGCCAAAATCGGCGCGATCTTGCGCTGGAAGTGTTGCGACGCGATCTCCTGTTCGGAGGGGCCGGCCACCGCCTTTGATGTCGGACCACTGCGGAAGCTTTGACGCACTTGGTCAGGGCTCAACGCGCGATTGAAAATTGCGACTCGTCGGAGTCCGCCCCGCCACGGTCGACCGCCGGAGATCTCATCACCGATCGCGAGCCGGTCGTTTGCGTTCCAGTTGGCGAACGTGCCTGGCGATTTGCCCTGGGCGACCTGTTTACCATCGACGAAGAGTCGTGAGACTCCGGCGGCGGAGCGAGTGAAAACGAGGTGCGTCCATTCCTTTCGGACGGTCTTTTTCGGCGTCGATAAGGATGGCAAACCGTTGCTGTTGGTTTTGGTTGTTCGTAAGCGAACGTCGAATCGATCAACCTCCTGGCCGAGCGTGAAGCTGCGGTTGGAGGTGTCTCGCGAAAGCGTGATGATTCGCGCGGGCCCCTTTTGTTTGAGGTCGGCACTCCGCAACCACACGTCGATCGAGAGTTCGTTCGTTCGTTTCAGCGCTGCGATCAAGCTCTGCGGTGGCGAAGACGTGGCCAGCTTTCCACCGGAGAGTTGCAGGCCGGAGCCACTCTGACGAATCGTTTGGGAGTCCGTAATCTTGAGGTCCAATCGACGGTCGCCCATCAGATTGGAAACCGTTTCGTCACCCGAGAAATCGTAGAGTACGATCGGCTCACCCGGAGGCGTTTGTGCCTGCGCGTGTGCGATGCCGATGAAGGGTGCAACGAAAATGATGGCCGGGACGCAGGCTCGCAACATGGATGAGTCCGCTGAGAAAACGAAACGCGGTTTTTGCGAGTACAAGATAACGCAATCGTGGCTCGATCGCAGCGAAAAGCAAGCTTGCAGCGAAAAGCAAGCTTGCAGCGAATTGCAAGCTCGCAGCGAACGCAGTGCTTCTCATCGCCGACGACTAGTAAGAAATTTCGGCGCTCATGTAGGCCGAGATTCCGGGGCGAAAGACCCCGAGGCCCGTACGGTAGTCGACGTGTTCTTGGTAGAACTTGTCGCCTAGATTTTCAAACCCGAAGGTGAACAGCCACTGTGAAACCGCGCGATAGGCACGCACGTCGTAGGTCGTGAACCCCGGTGTCGCGACTTCGTCCAGTGTGGCGGCGATCTTGTCTTGGTTGTCTACAATGCGCGCGGACAACTCGATCCCCCATTCGGGACGCGGCGCCGAATCTTCAAAGAGGATTCCGATCCTCGAGTCCAGTGGCGGGATGCCGGGCAGAGGTTCTTCCTCGAATCCCGCGATGTTGCTGCGTTCATCCACCCTGGAAAGTCGCGCGGGACTTGTCCGCGTCAGGTCCGTGGCTTGCGTGTAGCTACTCGTCGCGAACAGAGAGACGATCGGAGTGAGCTGGTGTTGAGCGTAGAGTTCGAGGCCGAGGATTTCGGCGAGATCCGTATTCACGAACGCTGCACCTTGTTGAAATCCGTCGACTGCGCCCGGCGGGTCGATGAGGTCCAGTGTGATGTAGTCTTCGATCAAAGAGTAGTAACCTTGGATGCCGAGCTGCCTTCTGTCGTCACGGTATCGAAACGCCAAATCCATCTGATAGAGTTTTTCTTGCTTCAGCTCGGGGTCACCAAGGAGAAACGTGATGCCGCGTTGGAGTGAGCCGATGAAGGAAGCTTCGGCATACAACTCGGTGAGTGTCGGCGCACGGCTGGCCACGCCGAGCCCCACGTTCGTGCTCCAACCGTTCCCCATTTCGTATTCACCCGTCAGATAGGCGGAGCCCAAGAAAAAGGCTTGGTCAAGGTCCGCCTGCTTGAGGTCCGAGAACAGGATCGGAACGCCCCGCACCATGTCTTCCGCGTCGGTGAAGACGCCGTCGATTCGTCCGCCGGCGGTCATGCTGAAGCGATCGGTGATCTGCTCGACGTCTTCGACGTAAAGTCCGATGTCGATGGAATGGCTGCGCGGAATCGGAAAATTGTTATCGTTCGGAGGTGCCAGTGGTTCGATGTCATTGAGTTCCTGGTTGACGAGGATCAAGTCTGTTCCGTAGGAGACTTGTCCGTTGCCCAACTCGTAGACGCTTTCCATTCGGTACCCTGCCGAAAGGGCGTCGACATCCGTTTGTGCAAAACCGTCGTTGCCGGATGGCGATTCGAACTCCATCGAGAGTTGTGGGATCTGGCGAGCTTTACCGGGGCGAGCCGAGTCGCCTTCGAAGCGGGTGCGGTTGTACCAAAGCTCCATGCGGAACTCATCGGACCACCACGCATCCGTGTTCGTGTACGTCACTTCATAGCCGTCGGTGACCAAGAAGTTAATGTCGTAGACCAGTCCGGGAAACTCGACGTCGGTCTGGTCGAGTCGAAGCAAATTGAATTCCAGTTTCTCGTGTGGCGAAAGATCCCAGCCCATGGCCACGAACAGATCTCGCGATTTGAAACTTGAGGGAACCGAGAAACCACTGATTCCGGTGGTGTAGTCGTTTGCGGTTTGATGACCGTAACTTACGAAGTAGCCGTAGTCCTGATTCCCGCCCCACACCGACTGGCGGCCGTACCAGTGTTGGCCGTTGGAGTTGAAACTGGCACTCGTCGAACCGTGGGTCTCGTATTGATCGTATCGAGGCGACTTGATGAACTCGATATCCACGAAACGAAAGCTAGGGCCGTAGCTTGCCGCGTAGGGGCCTTTGATCAGGATGACATCCTCAATCAACCGGGAGTCGATCTTGCTCATCATCGTGTCCAAATCCATTCGCGCCGGCGCCCAGTATGAACCGGAGGCAAGAACCTGGCCGACACGTTGCCCACGGACTCGTGTGTCGCTGATGATCGGTGTCCGCTGCTGGACGGCGACACCCTGGGCACTCTTGGATTGCTCGAGCAAATTGCCGACATCCGCAGTTTGCCGTCCGGTCGCTTCCGCCGAGAACACGGCATTGGCACCCGGCGAAGCGGCTTTGAGACGACGTACTTCAGGGAGCACATCAAGCTGATTCACGTCGCCAAAGAGCTTCGAGAATCGATCATCTTGTCGGAGACGATCGGCTTCGATTTCGTTCTTCACCGTCTCCGCGAGCGCATTGTCTTGCGCAATCGTTAACGTCGACCATTGGCCGACGAAACAGAGCAATGCGAAGCTGAGGGTGGCGAAGCGGTGGCCCATGGAAATCCTTTTCCGACCGTTGGAACACACGCGCGTCGACAAAGCGAGGCGCGCGTGAGGGTTCTATCGACCCCGATTGTTCGGAGCTTGGCTGATTTCCGGCCCAGACGGATTTTGAGGGTTACCCGCAGACTCGGTTGCGACCGGAACGCTTTGCTTCGTACAGTTTTTCGTCCGCGATGGCGATGAGGTCGAGCGGGTCCATCGGCTCGACGGGGTCCAAGCAGGCGACGCCGAAGCTCGCCGTAATCGGTAGGTCGCCGATGCCGGTGGAGAAGGGTGTGTCCGCCACTGCCATTCGACACCGTTCGGTGATTTCCATCGCCTCTTTGAGGTTGGTGCCGGCGAGGAGAATGCAAAACTCTTCTCCCCCGTAGCGAGCGAGTAAATCGTCGTCGCGTGAAACATCCGACATTCGCTTGCCGAATTCCTTCAGGACTTCATCACCGATGAGGTGACCATGCGTGTCGTTCACACTTTTGAAGTGATCGATGTCGAGGATTGCGACTGAAAGTGGGGCTTGCTGGCGGAGGGCCCGGGCAATTTCTCGGTACATTGACTCGAGCAGATACCGTTTGTTCATAGTCCCCGTCAACGCATCGCGCACGAGAGCGTTGTACACGGTCTCATGGTATTGAGTCTCGACGCTATCGGCCGAAAGGAACCGAAAGATGAAGCTCCCGATTCGGACCGTGTCTCCCGTGTTCAGGACCGTTTTCCCGTCGATCAAGACTCCGTTGACGAGTGTGCCATTGGTGCTGCCCAGGTCGCGGACAGCAAATACACCGTGCTCTCGTTGGAGTTCCGCGTGGCGACGCGATACACCGGAATCAGAGAGAACCAAGTCCGCTTTTTCGTCACGACCGATCAGCAAGTGATCCGTCTCCAGGAGCATCATTCCATCGACGATGTCCGGCGGGTAGATCTGGACCAGGCAAGACTGACTCGTGTCCCCACGTCCGAGCGAGTCGCGGTTTGTCTTCTGGATCGTGGCATCGCCGTTCGGGGCGGCCGTGGCGAAATGGGGGTTCGATTGAGGTGCTTGGAGGCTCATGGCGACGTGGCAACGTACAAATCGGTCGAGAGTTCAGCATCCAAACTTGGGTTGTTGACACGAACACCTTGGTGTCCCGTTTCCCAAGGCCGCTGATTCCTTGCATACGTTCGTCTTTTGAGCCAGTTAGCGCGATGTTGACGATTGATCCGATCCGTCGGAGTTGGAATCCGAGACCGTATCGAGCAGCACCTCAATTCGTTGCTGCACCTCCGCTTGAAGAGTGACTGGGTTTTCTTGGCTTCTCCATTGGTGGATCTGGTCAGCGATCCGGGAGACGTCTGCTCCCTGGGCCGCAGCGAGTTCTCCGAGTTCCACCAAACTCTCAATCCATTGCAGCGACTCGCTTTCGGACAACACATCGTGGTCGCGCAGCATTTCAAATCCGACAGTCGCTCGTTCCAGTGCAGCGACACGTTCAGACGGTGTCGTATTCAATCTGCCCAATAGGCAATTCGCTTGTGTTGTCTTGCGGAGAAGTGATACCGACGGTTGTTGCCGCATCAACTCGAGGTAGGTCTGAAGCGATCGCTCCAAGTAGACTTCGGCAGCGTCATGCCGACTCGGATTCTCAAGGAGCAGCGTGCCGAGGTCCCGTTCCGCATCCGCCAAGTGGCGACGGTAGAAATCATCGGGGTCACTCGATTGCCAGGCCGCGTTGAGCTCTTCGATAGCGGTTTCGTACTCGCCGGCGGCTTCGTCGCCACGTCCGCTCTTGGCCAGAATGGCGGCACGATGCATCCTCGCTTGAGCAGATCGCTGGAGGCGTTGCGTCGAGAACGCATCGTCTTTCAATTGGTTCAGG
>JBCBOT010000150.1:0-18380 GCA_039821165.1 Planctomycetota bacterium
CCGGCGTCATTCCGAACCCACCGCAGGACTCAGGCGATGCGACGAGACGCAACGGACCATCGGCTCAAACCGTTCTCTTTTTTGCCACTCTATTTTCTTGCCGCCGCATCGTTTCACATTGGAACGGAGGCGACCGTTTCCGCGCAGGAACGGCTCATTTGCTGTGGAGCCGAAGAAGTTTTCGTGATCGAAATTGATCACAACGAGTCCCAAACAGCCGACGTCGTCTGGTCCTGGAAAGCCGAGGATTCCCCCGAAATTCCTGAAACCGGGCGACGGTCGTTCGCGAGCACCGATGAGTGCAAACCGATCGGTGAGTTACTGCTGATCACATCCTCCAGTGGCGGAGTCGCGTTGATTCGACGAAGCGATAAACGCTGCCTGTTCTACACCCAAGCCAAAAACGCGCACAGCGCGTGCCTGCTGCCCGAAAACCGCGTGGCGGTGGCCTCTAGTTTTGGCGGCGACGAGTTGCTGATTTACAACCGAGAATCGCCCACGAACGATCCGTCAAAACCGATCGCAAGCCTGCCATTGCGTGGAGCGCACGGAGCACTCTGGGACACTCGACTGGCCCGACTATGGGCGCTCGGTTCGGACGAGCTTTTGTTAGTTGACATTGGGAAGGATGCGACGAGTTCGAAGCTCAACGTGGAAAAGCGAATCGAGCTACCCGCGGCCGGTGGACATGATCTCTCCCAAGTCCCGGGGACGACCGCCCTTTTCGTGACCACCAATCACCATGTTTATCGGTTCGACACCTCCAACGATCGCTTCTCGCCTGACCCGGTTCTTGCGGACGAGCTCAAAGTGAAATCCGTCTGTCAGCATTCCGAGACGAGTGAAATCGTTTACCACAAAGGAACTCCGGAGAACTGGTGGAGTGACACGATTCGTTTCATCGGTAAACGGAAAGAGATTCGATTGCCAGGACGTCGGCTGTACAAAGTTCGCTGGGATGAGTGACGCTCTCGATCGCCCTCATGTCTAGATTCGCACGTGCACTAGCGAAACACCGAACGGAATCGTGCAGGCTACGACCAAAACCACGAGACAAACCACGAATAAGCTGAGCGGGACTTGGTGGGCAGAGAGGACCACCAAGCCCCTTGCTGGTCTCTCTATCTGCCGCCACCGACGGATCATCGCACCCAGGCTGACCATCCCGACGGCAAGGAGCAGCATCGTCTCGCTTGGGCTCAGCATGACACTTGCCAAGATTTCCAGCATCAACATGAATGCCGAGTCTTTACTAAACAAGGAAAACAGCTGGAAGAGACCGGAATCGATCACAAATCGGATCGCTTCCCAGATGCAGATCATCGGCGTGAGTATCAGTGCGAGAGAGGTTACCGAGGCGTCGCAGAGGAAAGACGGCGAACTTTCTTGCGGCGGTAATTCGACGTGTTGTCGTCTGATCGAGAGTATCGCGACGACGGTACCCAGTGGGAGAATCGCGAGACCCAAGGCGTACCACGACGGCCAACGATGGACCATCCAAAGGTGCGGCGAGAAACGTCGGTAGCCATCAATCGCCAGCCAGTGAACCAGCAAGATTGCTGGTATCGCCAGCGTCAAAGCGAGTAGACAACCGTAAATGATCGTCCGACTTCGCGTTGCGTTTCGAGCGAGTATCGAAACCAGAGCCAAAGCAAGTGTCGCCCCCACCCAGGCGCGGAGACTTCGTTGGACAAAAACGGCATTCAATGCATTGCCTCGCGAAATGTCCGTGCGGTCTAATCCGGTTGAAACGGTGACGGGCTCCAATAAACCAGTCACGATGCCCTGGGTCGCAATATCAACCATGCCGATGACCGTACCCCATTCATAAGCGGCGTACACAACGAGTGGGACGCCGGCGATCGTCGCGTACACAAACTCGCGAAACTTGATCGGCGACGAAGCCAGTTGATTGATTCGCAACCACGGGGCAGTCAGTAGTCCGCAAAGACATCCCGACGCCAGACTGGCAATCGCGAGTTGCTCAGTCCCGAACCACGCATCGGTGTTTGATCCATGCAACCCCTTCGGAAGATAGCCTTGGTGCGTCGCCCCCAATGCGACATACGAAAACGTCATGGCAACCGCAACCAACATCCGCCAAAGGATCGCCAGCCGAACCAATGCTCGGCGCTCCTGACACACCTCCAGTTTTCGCAACCAGAAGACCTGCTGCATCAAGCCCAGGACGATGCCGCAGCAACCGACGGAGAAAACAGTTTGCGTGACGGAATTTGAAAACCGTAGAGTCGCCATCGCGACTCCAATGACCGTCATCCAGAGCAAGATGGAGGCGATCGAGATCGAGTGTCGGCGCGACATCAACGGATAAACCTTGCAGACCACAAAAAATGTCACGAAAGGAACTGTAGCCGCCGACACCAACCTCTCACGCTCGCTGAGCACACTGGGTTGCTGAACGCTCTATTTTAACGATGCGTTGGTGTTCCGGCATCGCAATGCATCGTTTGCGAGCCTTCGAAGATGGTAAGATCCAGTAGACTATTTCTCGACCTACTCATCATGGAAAGTCCACGGCGTGGGTGAGGTTGGAGTTCCCCGTGTTGCTTCCGCAGTCTGCTCGGCACTCGATGATGCAACCGGTAGGCCCATCCGGCGGTTGCCGATTGGGAATCAATTCCTAAACATCGCATGAATGAAATCAAGTCCATCCTGAACGCGGTCGATTCGACCGAGGAACCGGCCTTTCTGGCGACGGTCGTGGATGTGGTTGGATCTTCGTATCGACGCCCAACCGCGAGAATGCTGATTCTTCCCGACGGAAAACATGTCGGCACGATCAGCGGCGGATGCTTGGAACGCGACGTGTGCCGAACGGCAGAGGAACTCACCAAAGACGGCCCCAAACTCATCAGTTTTGACACTCGTAGAGACTCAACGAACTTTAACCCTCGATACGACATGGGCTGCAGTGGGATCATTTACATCCTCGTCGAGCGAGTCACCCGCGATGGGGATTGTCCGACTGCGATTCTGAGACATGTAATCGAAACGAATGGAGCGACGGTCTGCGCAACGGTGTACCAGACCGACAGTCCGGAACAGGTTGCCGTCGGAAAACGCTTCACAACTCCCAGTGAACTATCGCTTGCCGCATGCCACAACGGCGAAGATCGAACCCTGGATACGATTTGGCAGGAAGTGGCTCGGACCGGACGGCCGGTTTGCTGCGAGTTCGCAACGGAAACGGGTAGTTCGCGAGTCTTGCTTGAAAGAGTCGATCCCCCTAAGCCACTGTGGATATTCGGGGCCGGTGACGACGCCGTACCACTGCAGGCCATGGCAAAACAACTTGGCTGGAACGTCACCGTTGTTGACCATCGCGCGAGTCTGCTGACGCCCGAACGCTTTCCGAATACCAATCGAATCTGCCTGCCCTGGAATCAAGTCGCTCAAGAGTTAGACGCTACCTTCGACACGGCAGCCCTTTTGATGACGCATGACTTTGCTGCGGACCGAACGTTGATTCCCTGGCTGCTTGAATCCGATGCCAGCTACGTCGGCGTTCTTGGTCCAAAGTCGAGGACTGCTCGCGTGATGAAGGAACTTCATGCACAAGATCGCCTTCCGTCACTCGATTCACTCGATCGTTTTCGCACGCCCGTCGGACTCGATATCGGTGCATCGACACCCTCCGAAATCGCGATCGCGGTACTTGGTGAAATCATTGCGGATTCGAACTCGCGCTCCGGTGGACGCCTCCAAGCAAGAACCGCCCCCATTCATGAACCGGTTCGACACGAACTCATCGAATTGACGAGTGCCAGCATATCCGTCGAACACAAAACTGCGAAATCGGAGATCGCGTGAAGACTGCGGTCGTGCTTGCTGCGGGCGAATCGCGGCGACTGGGACGTCCCAAACAGCTCTTGAAGATGGGCGGGGAAACCCTGATTCAATCTGCAATCCGAAAAGCAAATCTGTCGGGCATCGACGAAGCGGTCGTCGTCACGGGTGCTTTTGCCGAAAGCGTGCGAGAGAGCATCCGGTCCGAAGACTGCCGAGTCCTCCACAATCCCGACTGGGCAGAGGGAATCGGTTCTTCCATTCGGTGTGCAGCGCAGCACTTGAAAGCTCATGCGAATCCTGTGGAGTCCGTCCTGTTTCTACTTTGTGACCAGCCGTTCGTTCCATCGAGTCATCTCCGAGCACTTGTGGAAGCCATCACAAAGCACCCCGCAACGATCGCGGCAACACGTTACCCCGACGGCGGCAAGGGAATCCCCGCCTGCTTTCCTGCGGCTTACCTCGAGGAGCTCGCCTCCCTGAACGGATCCGTCGGTGCGAAGAAACTGATTCTTGAGAAACAGTCACTTTTTCTCCCACATGACTCCGTTGCCATCGACATCGATACCGAAGCCGACGTGCGAGCACATCTGCCTCAAGCGGAAACTTGACGAAGGGGTCCACCTCGTCGCGCAGCAGCGTGAACCGACCGATCAAATTGATCTTGTCTTGTGAGCCGTGCGGCGCAGCGTTAGCGAAGCCACCCGGTCCGCCTTTGTGACCGACGGGTTTTCCCTCGGGACGCTGCACTCCAGAGGACGCAGCCATGCCGTGGCTGGATCCCGGTCCTGGTTCGTTTTTGGCTTCGAGATTTGAGATCCGAACTCGGTGCGAAAAGGCCCGCCGAACAAACCCCGACTCTTCGTTGCCGCTCGCGGACAGTACTGTCGCTGGAACCACGGCCGGCGTCGCCGATTCTGTAGAGATCGCGCTTCCGGCCCGAATGGACTTCGTGAGCCCGATGATTACATGTTGGAAATTTTTGCCTTACCGTACTTCGTGATTTCCGGGGTGATCGGCTGGGCAATCTTCGCGCCGTTTTTGCGAACAGACGATTCGGAGTCCCTCACGTGCGCAAAGGTGACCATCAGTGACTTGCTCGCGATGTCCTTGCCCGTCTGTGTCCTTGTCCTTTCGGCCAGCTGGTTCATGCCTTCCAGCATTCAATCGACGCTAGTGCAAGCAATCGTACTGGCGATCGCATTGCTGTTTGCCGTTTCGGGAGTGGCGGCCAGCCTTTACCTGGTACCGAAAACATTCCGAGTGTCCTTTGTCAAACGCATGACACTCGTTGGATTGATCGCCCCATTCGGGATCGTCTTGACGGTCGGCTGGATCGGATTTCCCGTCTGGGCCTGCCTGCAATCGATTTCCTACCTTGCCCCGTCGATGGTCGGCATCGGAGGTGCGACGATGGGGCTCCGCGTTCTCAGCCTTTGGGTCTGCAGAACCGCATCAACTGATGGATGAAGTCACCTGTCGCCCGGCACGAGAAAGCTCCGTCTCACCCCTTCTTCGTCGTGTCTCTGTCGCGATGGGGCGTCCTTCGCCTAGAGACGCACTTGGTACCAGTCGAGGGTTGACAACAGGTCCGCGTAATACGTGTCGAGCTCATTCGCGACGGACGTCTTGAAATCGTCGATGTCGTCACAGATGTAGAGCCCATCGTTCGGATCAAAGAATTCGACGACACTCCCGGTGTTGCGATACCCCATCGCGTGCCCACCGTTACCGACGACACCCCAAACATAAGTGCCCTGAAGTTTACCCAGCTTGGCGGCGACATCTCCGCCCGAGCCGATCGCCACGTCGCGAGCTTTGTTGATAACGTTCAAGCCCATTGCCTCGATGATCTGCTCGTCGTCACGCGACTGGCCCTTTTCGTAGGCACTCTGTCCGATGTGCCATTTGGCGGGGTTCAGCAAGTCTTTGCGTGAGGCTCCGTAGGTGAGCGAGACACGCGACCAATCGCAAGTCATCGCCATGCATTCACCGGGATCAATGATCTTCGAAAACTTCAGCCCGTTGTTGGTTTCGTAGTCAAGCTTCACGACGGTACTCCCTTGCATTGGACGACAAAGACACACGCACTGGGAGCGTACAACGCAAACGGTTCAGTAGCCCAGGAATTCTGTCGGATTCGGCGCGCCTTTTGGGTAGCAGGGACGCCGAGCGGTGAAATCAGACTTCGTCGAAGCAGACAGATACGCGAACGCGCCGTCACCGGGTCTGATTCGAACCGTACCCAGTGACTTTGCTAACGCTGCGCCTCCACGGCTCACCAATACGCCAGCGTGCGGTGGTGCGGGTTAGCCGTGGGACGGAGTGAGGTAACGAACGCAGTCACCGGGTCCGCGCTGTTAACTCGCTTCGGATCCCATTTCCGGACCCGGTGGATTTGCGTACGCCGCGCCCCCGCGGCTCACAGACGCTTACCGTTTAGAAACCGTAGCGATAGTAGACTCGCGGACGAAACGGAAATGCAGCTGCCCGAGCAACAGGGCGTGCAACAGTTCGAACCGGCGTCAGGATCGGCGCCGGGCGAACGACGGCAACGGGCCGCGGAACAACGGCGTAAGGCCGAACGACGACCGCTGGGCGTGCGACGACGACAGGCGCAACCGGCGGCGCGTAGCCCACCGAATAAGAGTACGTCACGTACTGTGCCTGTGCGGACTGGGTCGAGAACAGCAGCAATGCGACGGCAAAGGCACCGCCGAGCAACAAACGTGTCATCAGTCTCTCCTTATTGGGCTTGAGCCAGGGACAACTTTCTAAGCCTAGGCACCCGGGGTGGAATTGTCCATTGAGCGCTTCATCCGCCACCGCCGACACCGAGAAATCTGTCCACTCTTCTCCCGTTCTACCGCGATGCTAGCTGAATCTGGTTCGCCACCTCGTCACAATATGCCTCGACGAATTCCAACACTTCAGGTGTTTGAACCGAATCGGCTGTCGTCCCCGTGACCGCGAATTGAACCTTCACCAGGAATGGCTTCCCCGCGTATCGCAGTCGCGACGAATCCGGAGCTTCCCACCGCTCCGAATCACTCCACGCGTAGATCGAACGCAAGTATCCTCCGGCAATACCTCTCCCCTGAAAATCGATCGCCCAATATTGATCCGCGCCCCCGCCGACTCTGACACGCTGGCCGAGACTCTTGTATTCACGCGAGCTGTAGCAAATGTCGGGCGTATGAACCGAGATTGGTCCGGACGGGCCGACCAACACTGCTGCTTCGATTTGGCGTCCGGTCTCCTGATGGCGAAAACGGCTGACGTCACTGGCAAAGCAATGCAGGACACTCTGCGCCGTAGCATTCACCGGTTGCGAGCTGACCTTCTCCCAACCATTGAGTGATTCGGGCAATGTTTTGATCGCTGCGGTAAGACGCTTGGTCTGGTGTTCACTGCTCCAACGATGAGAGAGCCTGCCCTCATAGCTGGCACCAAGTAGCGTGGCACCGACGGCGAGTGTCACAAGCGTCAATGTGTAAAGAGAATTCATGCTTGCGGCGTTTCCTGTTTCGGGTCGCGTTCCGACTGCCCGGTCAAACCATGTTGATGGATCAGAAGCTTGAGCGTCTTGCGCTGTGTGGGGGTGAGGACCATCTTTGAGACGCCTCGCTCCATCGCGAGTTTGAGTCGCGCGATGGATTCGATTTGCTTACCCTGACGCATGAGCGCGTCGGCTAATTGCAAGGTGACGCGAGGATCGGCCCGTTCGTTTTCGAGCATTAACCAAATGTTCTCGGCCTGGGCCGGATCCTGGTGAAGCAAAATGGAGGCGCGGGTATCGAGCAACTCCGGCGTTTCCCGTCCAAGTATGGCGACAGCTCGGTCGAGCAACGAAATCGCCTTGGATCGGGCGTTCGGGTCAGACGACAAAGCCGTCGCCAGATTGTTCAGAAGCACCGGATCATTCGGATCGATTTTCACCGCGGTGGCGTAGAGCCGAAGAGCATCGCTTCGCCGTCCCTGCACGAGTCGAATGGTTGCAATCGCGTCGAGTGTTCGCGGGTCACGCGACATTCTGCTTTCTGCCAACGCGATCGTTCTCTCCGCCCGCGCGTGATCGTCGCGTGTCGTGCCGGGAACCGACAGTATCGAACTGAGAATTCGGATCACCGCGCGTCGGTCTTCCGGCGAGGCGGATTCGGACTCGAACCTCGACTGACACAACGCCAAAGACTCCGCGACGCGTCCGCTTCGGTAGGTGGCCTGCACGCGTCGGGAAAAGACATGGATGGAATCATCATCTACGCGTCGGAAACACTGCTCCGCGTCATGAAACAGTTCAGCCCGAAAACAGATCTCTCCCAGTGCGAGCAACATGTTTTGATCTTTGCCGGCGTCAGCGGCAAACCTTCGCAAGATGGGTAGAGCGGCAGCCCGCTTGCCGGTCTTGGCGAGCAACTGAATACGTAGTGCCAGTGTGTCGAGGGATCGTTTGCCGAGTGTTGTTTGGTCTGCTTCCTCGGCCCGTGCGAGCACCGACTCACAAGCCACCAATCTGTTTTCGCCCAAGTAGAACGCGGCGACCTCGCGCAAGTGGGCCGTCGTTGCGTCTGGCGCGTAGGTAACTCGCTGGTACGCATCAACCGTTTTCTCGTGAAGCGCATTGCGAGCTTCTGGATCCGATTCAATGTCTCGCAACTGGTGGTGTAGACGCGCGACCATCAACTGATCGATCGCGAGACTCTCTCGCACGCCGCGCATGATCCCCATCGCTTGCAGCAGATTTCGACGGCGTTCTTCATTCGTCGCCGCCGATTTTTGCGCGAAGAGCAAGGCGTGCAGTCGATCTGCGTCGGCCTCACCTTGTTTGTCACCCTCGAACTCGGCACGCAAACGTTGGATTTCCATCCAGTCCTGCTCGGTGCCTCGTGCGGCGAGCGCGCGTGCGAGGATGGGGAACGCCCTCCCCTGAGTGTCGTCACGCTCTTCAAGTCTTCGTGCCCGGCGCGCGTGTTCGATCGCCTTTTCGAATTGCCCCCGATCGGCGAAGTAGGCGGCTGCACTCACACACATCGCAACCGTTGCGTCGTCAGCACCGGCAGCCCTGTCGAACGAATCACCCGCCGCGGTGTCCCCGAGCAACATTGCTCCCTGTGCCCGTAAGAACCATTGCTCTGTCTCGGAACGATCGCTTGCTTCCGAGTTCAGAATTTGCTCCAGGGTCTCCGCAGCAAGCTCGCGTTCACCACGACGGACATAGAGGTTGAACAGCGACATCCGCGCGACATCTCGATCGTCGGTGTCATTGGCCACGATCTGCTGGAGCTTCTTTTCAGCTTCATCGAGTTGCCCTTGCGCCATCAAGACTTGACTGAGGGCGAGGTCACCGACGGCTGTCGCGCCTCGTTCGGCCGACTGAACACGACGGGCGAGCGACTCTGCCCGATCGAGTTGGTTCAAATCTCGAAGCACGCTGTACTTCAGCTTGAATCCGTTCTCCGTCGCCTCGACGTCATCGATCAACGGCAGCAAACGTTCGGCTTCCGCAAGTTCACTCGACACGTAGAGTAATTCGATCAACTTAAGCACGAGCATCGGGTCGCGATTGCCCAGGTCGATCGATCGCTTGAACGCGTCAATCGCTTCACGGGCGCGGCCGCTGAACATGGCGATTTCGCCGGCCAACGAATGCGTTCTTGTCCACAATGGCCGTTCCTTGGCCAACCGCTGCTGCTTGATGGCTGCATCTTCGAGAGATTCGCGAGCCTCATTTTCTAGGTTCGTCCGCGTTGCCGAGAGGATGTCTCGTCGCGCTTGCAAATACAGCGACCAGTAGCCTTCGTTGCCTTCAATCCGTGGCAAGGCTTGCTCCCAACTCGACATCGTGGGCGAAACGACATCGGCGCGGATCGCGAAACTGACGATCCGTTGAAGCTCTTCATTGGTTTGCGCACTGGTTTGCCAAAGGTCGTCGAGTTGGCGATTAGCCTTGTTTGGATTTTCATGCTCCAGCAACTCGGCGGCGAGCAAGGCAAGCTTCAACTCGAAAGTGTCGGATTCTGGAACTTGTTCGATGGCTCGGCGTAGCAGCTGAATTGCTTCCCCATGTTTGCCATTCGATGCGAGGACTCGTGCAGCAAGAAGCGGATCGTCTCCCATGCCGCTACCGTCGTTGACCTCACCGATTGCGGCAAATGACCGACGCAATAACTCGCTCAGCCTCGGTGAGTCCTCAGGCATCGTTTCAGCGAGTGCATTCAACTCGGATCGTGTCTTCTCGATGCTCGAAGGATCGCGATCAAAATGGGTTCTCATCAGACGAACTTCCCACGCCACCTCCTCAGGAGCTTGATCCGAATGGCGTTCCGCCTGGAGCAGCGCGGTTCGCAACGATGCCCGAGAACGTTCCGGATCGAGCCGCGTTCCGTTGGCCTGGATCGCGTACGCCAGTGCCAGAAAGTTCGCGGAACTCGGATCGACCGTGGTCAAACGCTCGTAGTACTCGATCGCCTGCCCCGGTTGGCCGGCGCGCATCCAAGACTGAGCCGCACTCGCCAAGTAGTCCGCATCGTTGGGTTGTTCCTGGGCGGCGCGGCCAAAGCAATCAGCGGCAACATCGTGCGCAGCAACCTGCATGTAACACTGTGCCAGACCGCTCCAGGCGCGCGCCGCGATGGTGCGATCCCCCATGTCCAAGTCGATGGCCCGGCGAAAGAACTCGCGTGCTTCGATGAATTGACCTTGTCTTGCTTTTGAGAGCCCACGCATCATTGCCAGGGACTGCTCCAATCCGGCTCGCATTCGAGATGAAACACGCTGGCGAAAGCCGGATAGCGACATCCGTGCTTCAAGCTGCTTCATCGTTTCATCGGCTGCCTCGAATTCATTCCGGTTGACCTGCGTCTCGGCCAGTTTGAGAAAGACGCTTACGCCAAGATACGATTGCTTGCTCACCGTCAGACTCTGCTGCCAAAGCTCGACGGCCTGTTCCACATCATTCCGGGCCAAGAAGATGTCGCCGAGTGTTTCCAGTCCGGCCGCTGACTCGGGCTCCCGCGCGAGAAGGTCCCGGATACACGCTTCAGCTTCAATCAATCGGGACGCTTGCGACACCTCGGTTTCCATCGGTCGCAGCAATCGCCGAGCCAACCTCAGTTTGAGTGTGGTGTTCTCCGGTTGCAGTTCCATCGCATGTCGCAAATCCTGATCCGCGCCGGCGAGGGCGAATCTCGTGCGATAGTCAGCACGAGCGAGAAACGACTCCGCGTCTTCCGTCGTCTCCACCAGTCGATCCATGATTTCATCGGCGCGCGATTGACGATCGACTTCCCGGGGAAAATCCTTTCTTTGGCGTCGACTCAAATGCTCCGGTAGATTGCGAAACACTTCGGCAAGTGCTGATGCCACTTCGGCGTCCACCGATTCGTCCCAAGCGAGGCCCAGCAGTTCCCCCGCGCCCGGTTGGCCAAGCCCCGAATCGCCCCGGACCAGGGCACGGAATGTGGCGAGAGCCGCAACACGACGTGCGGAGTCGCCGTAGGTCGCATCGTTGACGAGCTTCAACGCACTGGTGCGGGCTTCGCTAAATTCGCCGGCGAGCAATTGAAGCTCCGCCAAGCGTGATTCCTCGAGTCTTGCATCCCCAAGTACGCCGATCGCGTGGTGATGAAACTGAACACAGCGCAGGACAGTTTCGTTAGCTGGTGAAGCTTTTGCGAGCTGGTAGTGATAGTCCGCTAGTCGCCGACGGCCTTCGCGATTGTCGGGTTGAAACCGAAGGTATCGCCAAACCTCTTCGGCGGCCTTCTGATAGTCTCCCTCCGCCGCGAAGTCGGCTCCCCGATCGAGAAACCTGCTGGCGAGATTCGTCATCGCGTTTCGGTGCCAGAAAAAGACCGATGCGCCCACTCCGGCGACACCGACGATCGAGAGCGTCAATAGTCGGAAATCAACACGATGCTGAGAACGACGACTCGCGCGTCTTCCGCCACGTTTCTTCGCTCGCCTAGCCCTCTTCATCACGATCTCCGTAGTCGTACGCGCCGTAGCGCTTTGAGTACTCACTCTGTGGAACGCCGGCGAAGACGTAGCCGACGGTATTGTTCAATGAATTGGTCAACCGATCACTTGCCCGGCGGACAGTATCGATGCGGCTCACGTCGCGGAGCACACACATGATCGTCGCGTCGGTCTCACGGGCCGCGAGCAACGCCTCGCTGGCCGCCAACACGGGTGGCGTGTCGACCACGACAAACGAAAACTGTTTTTCGGCATCTCGAATCAATTTGGAGAATGCCGCATCACTGAGTAACCGATGCGGGTTGCCCGGGTTCCCGCCGGCAGTCAACACAAACAGTTCACCCGCATCCTCGAGTTCGACCGCGCATGCGGCGTTTTCCAAACTCGAACGTCCCTTCAAAACATCGATCACGCCATGTCCCCGATCGATGCGAAACACCTCGTGAACCGACGGAAGGCGCAAGTCACAATCGATCAGCAGCACTCTTTCGCCGGAGGTTTTGGCAAGACTGATCGCAAGCTGGCAAGCGAATGTGGTCTTGCCCTCGTTCGAAACCGAACTGGTCACCGCGAGCGACCGCACGTCGGCTTTATCGGATCGCGTTCGTAGGTACGTGCTGACATTATTGAACCCCTCCTCAAAGACACGCTTTTGTTGATGGAGGATCGTGCGGCGACCGAAGCGCGAAGGAAGATCCGCGATTTCTCCGATCAATCCCATCGGCTCCGTTACCTGGGACGCATCCGAAACGCGATTCACCCGATACTCCCACGCCCCGAACAAAAGCAGCGGGAAAAAGAGCCCGCCACCCGCAGCCATCAATAGCAACTTGAACGGATACTTTTCGACCGGTCGCTTGGGCACCGGTACGGATTCGACTTCGTTGTCGATGAACATTCGAACCACGCGAAAAGGCGCGATCTGTTTCAACCGGATTTCGCGAGCCCGCTGATTGAGCGCGAGCAGAGTCTCTCGCGCGACCTCATGCTTTTCTTGCATTCGCTCATATTCGAACCGCAAGTTTTTGAAGGTGCGAATCTTTTCCCGTTCCTTCGCGATGTTGGAATCAATCAAGCGTTCGTTGAGTTCCAAAACCTCCAGCCGCTTCTCTAAGTTTTCGCGTTCCTCGCCGATTTCTCGCTGCTCCCTCAATTCTTTGCGGTCCGAGAGTTGGTCCATACGAAACCGGCGAATCCGATCCACTTCGCGTGCCGCTTCCTCCGCCAATACCCTTACCACTCGGTAGCTCGGGTGCGAGACGCCGTATTGTGTTTCCGCCTGACGCAGTTCGAATTGCAGTCGTCGCAATTCAGCTTCGGCGGAAACCACATCCGCCGAGCCGGCCAATTCGACCGCGAGGTGATCGCCTTGACCGTTGGCTTCATCGGACGTCGTGGACAACTGCTCGAGATCACGGCGCGTCAATTCGAGAGCGGCGTCATTGCGTTGTTTCTCGAGTTCGTATCGGGAAAGTGCCGCCGATGACACGTTCCCACGTTCACCGATAACGACGGCCGACTCGGACTGAGTCATGTTGTCATGCGTCTTTTGAAGATCGCGTTGCAGCGTTTTAAGACGATCAGAGTAGGAACTGATTTCGCCTTCGAGTGTTTCAAGCAAAACGTTCGCTTGGCGGATCCTGAATCGATCCTGCTCTTCGCTGAACTTCTGCCAGTACTTCAGTGAAATCAGCGAAGCGTCCTGGGGTCGCCGACTCAGTGTCGAGATCGCGAAAAATTCGTCTCCTCCCACCGACTTGACTCGCACCATCGAATTCAGTTGAGCGATGGGATCCTCCGCTTCGAGCAACTCGTCAACTTTTGCGACTTCAGAATCCGCTGCAACACGTCTCGTGATCACGTCGGATTTCATCATCGCCAACACGCCTTTCGTGTTGTGTCGGTCGCCTTTTCCTTTCGCGAGTTCCACCCACTCGGTATCGCGAATCACACGAAAGTAGAGCTTCGCATCGTATTCGCGTTCGAAAAGCATCATCGTGACCAACGCCGCGACGCTGCCGAGAGTCAAACCCAACACCGATGAGATTGCTCCCCATCGACGGGCAACCATTAACGCAAACCGTATCAATTCGCGCCGCTTCTCGCTTTCGCTGTCGACGCTGTGGTTCGTTGACGGAAGCCGAACCGGCGAAACACTCGGATCGATTGAACTCACAGGATGTCTCCCAAGTCCACCGTTTGGTTGCATGGGAAGAGTCGATCGACGTAGGCCAAAAACGCCCAGAAAAGCAGCGCGGCCGACGGAATCATCAACCACCCAGCGGCATCGTGGATGAGGTCGCCGTAGTTCTCATGGAACCCGACATGAAAGAGAACCCCCGTGACAAAGATGCGGCCGGCGTTCGCAATCAAGGCGATGGGAGCCACGCTGAGCAAGACCAATCCGCGGATGAACCAAGAGCGAGGTGCAACCGTCAACATGGCGTATGCGAGCGCAACGATGCCAAAGAAAATGCGAAGTCCCGAGCAGGCTCGCTCGACTTCCAGTCGTTCATCGCCAAGGAGTATCGTGTTGCCCTCACTCACGGCCGGCAGGTAACAACACTGAAAGGCAAAGCTACTGATCGTGGTCGAAGCGGACTGGAGGGGTCTGCTTAGCGAGTGCTCCAAGACATACGGCAAGGGCACCATGAACAGTAAGAAACAAATCGCCGGCGCCGCCCACCACGCCACGTGGCGACCGAACAACAGCCAACAAACACCCGCAAACCATAACGGGATAGACCAACCAACGATGGCATCCACGTAGATCCCCGCTCCGAAGCACCGCACGAGGACACTGGCGGCAATCAACCCTAAGCCACCCCAAGCGAATCCGTTCGACCACCGAGGCATCTCCGAACGTCGGAGCCATAAGAAATAGACGGCCAGCGGAACCACTAAGTAGCCGTGCGAGTAGTCCTGCTCGCGACGCCAGCTTTCATGGATACTCATCAAAACGGGCAAATAGGCCCAGAGAAAGACCCCCAGCAAAACGAACGCCGCACCCCAGCGCATTCGATTCCAATGAGAGTCGTGACCTTCCGACGCGTTCCCACCCGATGACGGATCTCGGGCGTCATCACCCCCGAGCTTTCGCTTCGATTTCATAAGTTACAGCAAGATGTCTCGACTCGGTCCATCGCAAACCCTGGGAACCACGACCGATGCATGTGGTTCTCTCCGAGTGCCGCGGCGCCTCTTGTACAGCCCAGACGCGACGGCGTTGTGGGAGCGATATCGGAGAAATCTTGCGAACAATCTTCGTTGAATTGAAACCCTCACGCGCAATACCGATTAATCCGGCAGAGTCACGTCACACTGTGCGGCGTGTGAGGGTCTTGTGAATCGCAATCAATGCGTCAGTGGCTCAAGAGCAATCGATCGCCGTGATTGTTTCGACGACTCGATCGATCGCCGCGTCGATCTCGCCATCGGCCTGATCCACCCCGACGGACAAGCGAACCACACCGTCGGTGTCGGTCTCAAGCGTCGTGTGACCAAGCGGGGAACACTGAAATCCGCTCCCCACCGTGACACCTACGGCCGCCAATTCTTTTGCCACGCGTGTGCTAGAAAACCCATCGACCGTGAACGCCAAACTTGGCATCCGCCGATCTGCCGTCGCACCATAAAGACGAACGCCATCGATTCTTCGTAGTTCACTCTCGATACGAACGATCTGATTCAACGCTCGCAACTGATTCGCTTCTGCGTCCAAACCACGCAACCAACCGACCGCAGCATCGAGCCCAGCCAAAGCGACTTGATCGACAGATCCGACATCGCAATAACCCGGCCGGGCGGAGTCACGGGATTCAACGCCACACGTCGCCGAAGCGCACGTCATTCGCGCCGTCGATGACACGTACAGACCTCCGATACCCCAAGGCCCCTGCAAACCCTTGTGCCCACCGAACGCGACCAAGTCTGCGCCCAAGGAATCACAATCCAGGTCGATCCATCCGACCACCTGCGCAGCGTCGATCATCACCTGCGCTCCGTACCGGTGCGCGAGACCGATCGCTTCGGTGATCGGCAATCGATCGCCAGTCACGTTTGAGGCAGCGGTGATCGCAACTAGCCCGACATCTCCCGCCGAAAGCAACTGTTCCAGCGTTTCCAACGGCAACGGTTCGTTCTCACACGCCGGAATCGTCTCGACGATCAAACCAGCCTCGGCCCGCTTGATGAGTGGACGATGAAGTGCGTGGTGTTCCCAACAACTTGTGAGAACTCGGCGTCGCCCGCCCAAGTCCACATCCCCTAATCCCACCGCGAGAGCCGACGTGCACCCGGGAGTCAGTAGCAACTGTTCGTGATCCCGGACACCGAGGAAATCCGCGATGTTTCGGTGGGCGCGTTCGAAACGAGACGACCATTCACTGGGCGAGCAGTGCATCGCTTCGTCAACGGCCGTCCGCACCGCCATCGGTTTGGGCCAACTGGTCCCGGCGTGGTTTAGGTAGATCTCGTTTGACATCTGACGGCTCGTTCGCCGGTGTTCGCTACGTGCGAAGGACTTCAACAGCTCATTCGCTCGGCCAACCGGGCAACTCAAATTTCTTGACGGTGTTCGCGGTGTGGTCGCCGTAGTGCCGATCCATCTGGCGAAGCAACGCGGCAAGCGTCCAACCGCTCCCGGGTGCCCGCTTGTTGAGTTCAATCCCCTCGAGAAGATAGGCGTACCGACGGGTAAAGTCACTCACCCGCTGCATCTGCCGGGCTTCTTCTTTGCCATCCCAATCCGGATGCGCGGCGGCATAGTCCCGTGGCATTTGCTTGGGGTTAAGATTCATCACCGGAATCGTCGGATCGACGGCATGGTAAATCTGTGAAAAGAACAGTAGCTGCCGTCCCATCATGTGCTCGGAGTTCCATCGTGGAGTGTGCGTGCCATTGGCCGGCTTGAAGTTGAGCTGCTTCGCCGACAACTTTTCGAACACCCGCTGAGACTTGAGGTTCGACAGCTCCATTGCTTTGAAGAGTCGTTCCAATTCGTCGGAGAGTTTCTTCGGGGAATCACCCAGCGTCATCAGTCGGGGCGAATCTTCGTTTCGGATGCCAGCCATCGATACAGCGAAGGTATTGTGCTCCACCTCGATCGACTTCCCCATGATTCCAGTGGTCGTACTGAACAAGTCCATATCCTGTTTTTGAATCTTGGATGAAACCACTAACTGACGCGGCTTCAACGCTTCAAAGTACGAAATGATGACCGGATTGCTGAGCGTCGGCGATCCATCACTCGTCAGTTCAGGAACGACAAACACATCCGCCGGTTCGACTTGCCAGTCAAGCGATTTGGACTGTTTGCCCAAATCAAGGGCGACCACGATGGAAACGCCATCCACTTCAATCCGCATCCCACGAGCCAACTTGGTGTCGCTCGGGTGCTCGGACCGCACGATGATCGAGTTTTGGGCAACCGCTTCATCTTCTTTTCGCTCACGGAACACGGGGTCGCTTTGATTGACCTCTCGAAACAACACATGATCGAAATCGTTCATCGCATGAACCGATTGGTCCACCCGATGTGCCGGCACGCGATCGCTCGTCGAGGAAGAACTTGGCAAAACACCGAGGTTCAAACCCGAATGGGTCTCAATCGAAACCGTCTTGTCTTCCCACATGCGAATCGCAATCGGGTCACCCTCGGCGGCGGAAACGGTCGCTTGGAGAGCGATTAGGAGAACAATTAAAAGTGACTTCATCGATGCAGTCCCGGTCGGCTGGAAAAAGATCGTTCGAGGCGGACAATGAGCCTGCCTACAGTACACAATGTCGAGAAGATGAGCATGGCCGTCATTCTTTCAATCCAAATCGGAAAGATCGTCACGGAAGGCGACCCATCGATTCGTGACCTAACCGGCCGCGAGTGGACAAGTGCCTTTCGCAAGACGCCGGTGACGGAGAGCGTGAATGTCACTCGCCTGGGAATCGAGGGGGACCAAGTCGCCGACACGGAAAATCACGGCGGTCCCGACAAGGCGATCCTGTGTTACGCAGCGTCACATTACGCACTCTGGGAACAAGAACACCCACAACTCGATTTTGGACCCGGAGGTTTCGGCGAGAACCTCACGATCGACGGAATCGATGAAGCAGACGTGTGCGTCGGCGACCGTTGGCAGACAACCCACTGCGAATTCGAAGTCAGCCAACCGCGACAGCCGTGCTGGAAAATCTCCCGTCGGTGGCAAACGAAATCGCTCACCAAGGAAGTCAGTCAATCCGGACGCACGGGATGGTATCTGCGAATCATCCACGGCGGCGCACTCGCCTGCGGCGAGGAAGTGCGATTGAAAAGCCGTCCGAACAGCGAGTGGACGGTCCGCCGCGCGAACGATGTTCTTTTCGGCCGCGAAAAAGATCGCTCAGCGACCGATGCCTTGCGCGAGCTGGAGCAACTCTCGGCGGATTGGAAGTCATCACTTCGTTGAAACGGCATCTTCCGGATAGAGCTTTCGATGAGCCTCGAGCATCCCCTGCCGATCAAGGAATTGCCCGCTCAGCACATGGATCTCACCGAAGGCCCACCTTCGATCGGTTTTCCGTTCAGCGGCGAGTTGATGGTAGAAGTGTTCGGTTTCCTT
>JBCBOT010000151.1:0-18357 GCA_039821165.1 Planctomycetota bacterium
CTAATGTGTGTTCGGAAACAGCACGTGGCCCGCGGCGGATGTCTCACCCAGCCCAATTCGTGAATTTCAACACGCTGCTAGGGACTTTTTTCAAGAGTCCAAGTTCTCCGTCCTTTCGCAACTCCGCCGCATGGAAAAAGCGATAGAGATTGGGCAACTGACCCTTTCGCCAGAGGAAGAAGTTGAGCTAAGCGATGCTCGCAAGCTGCTGTTTCGCGAAGACGATGTGAGCAAGCCGACTCTGGCTTACGCAAATTATCGAAAGCTTTTAGCGGACATTGGGGCACTGGAGCAGGAACTACAGGATGAAACAGCAGAAGCTGCCAGAAAGGCAATCGACATCCAGCTAAGGGCACTGAGGCGGCGGCTTAATCGCCCGTCAACAGGTCGTGACGATTTTGAGGATGCAGAGGAGGTTGTCCAGCGTCTCGGAGGTAACGACTCAACGAGTGAGCTAGTTGAGGACTTTAAAAAAGCTTTGAACGCAGCTGCTGAAGAAACCCTGGCTCTAGATCTGGACGCATTTTCGCAGCTCTCGGGCTGGATGGATGTCACGATTCCAGTCAATAAGTTGCCCCTCGCCGTTTCCCAAAGGCATGTGACGCTTAGAAACGCCCACGCTACTCTGCGGGTCAAAAAGATGAGTATTCGTGTCGCAGGCGGCTTGCTTGGTCATCCACTTTTCAGGAATCGCGGCTGGCGCACAAACGGGTTGGTGTTGTCGAAAGAAGCTCGCGAATCCATCGAAACGAATTTGGATAAGGAATTAGTGCCACGGGTAGTAACCTCAGTCTTCCTCGCGAAATCAGTAGATATAACTTTTGATGCCGACGAGGAAGAGTCGAGCATAGCTCTTCAAGACATACTCGCACGCAATCCAATCCCAACGAAATGGACTTTCGGTGAGATACAGTTCGACTGCTCGACAGGGCGTCAAGTGTTTTCGGCTCCCGGATTCCTTTCGATGCCGCCTTGCATAATTGCTGTGCAGGTGACCCAGGTGCCGCTCCGTCCGAATCCTAGTGCAAAGTACTTCCGTTGAAGCTTGGAGTTGATGTATGACTCGTTTCATTATTACAGTTGCTTGTCTTATTGCCGCACCAGCAATCTCCTATTCTCAAGACTCTTGGCCGACCTCGGGGCCATATGGTCCTGAGCAAGTCGAAGCTGTTATCTCTGACGCTATAAAGAACCAGCTAAGCATCCCGGTGAACGCAGACCCTCCATATTGGTTTAGTCTTGCGACACTGGGGCCGGCGATTCCTGGAACGCTTGAGGACGGGACTCTGGACAACGACGCGGCTGTCTATGCCAACTCTCTCGGCAACTTCATTCCGCCTGCCGAGACAGGTAAACTTGTAATCGATCCAAACAGGCGTCTGGACGCTTGGTACAAGATTGTCCTTAACAGCATTGTGTTCCCCAAAGTCAACTACTCGCAGGAGTACGAGGATGCTACCAAGCAGCTTTTCAAGCTCGGTGAAGATGGCAAGCCAGACCTAACTCTACCGAAAGACAGGTATGAGAGGTATTTGGATGCAAAGGACGAGTTGCTCTTTCTTCAGGACTCCATCGACAGTGAGTTGATGCAAGGTGTTCCTCGATCCCCAGAGATGAATCGGGATCTAAGGAAGGCGAAGCGCGCAATGGACTGTCTTGGCACGGCCATAGAAGATCCACTTGAGATTTTTGAGTCGGCCCAGTTCAGGCGAGGCACGAGACAAAATCAGCTGAGGAAAAGAGTACTGCAAAAGTATCAAGAGCGGTCGCCTGAGGGGGCAGTAGAAACAGCTGCCCCGCTCTCAATGTTTTTTCCTTCGGTCAAACGTTGGGCCAATAACGAGGGCTGGCGAACGGTTAGCTTTTCAAGCACAGATACGAATAGCTTCTACCGAAAGGAGGTCCGGCGTCTCAAGGCAAGAGGGGGATTTCGATTCGGTTTCATTAGATTTGGTGGGGGTGGTGGTCGCGTCAAGGAAACTGAGCAAAAGTTCAACCAGGTACGAAGTTTCAAGTTTAAGTTTTCGATCAAGCGGGTTCTGATTTACCGACCTTGGTTTGATTCGGCGCTTTTCGAGAGCAAGAAATATACGTGGCGAAAGCTCGCGAACAGCAGTGAGTTTCCTCAGATAACGAAAGCAATGAAGAATGGAGCGCCTGTCGATTCTCTTGACAAATATGACAACGACCCGATTGGCGTAGCATTAATGCCGGTTCAACTGATTCTCGCGAAGGGGTTATCTGTTGAGGCAACGACAAGCAAGTCCGACTATGACAAGATCATCGCAACAACAAATGGTGGTGCCAGTGGCAGCCTTTTCGGTGTATTCAAACTCGGTGGCAACGGCTCCTCCAACGTTACACAGATTCGTACGAGCGGCCAAAACGTTACGTTTAAGGTTGAGTCGTCACCCGGTGTCACGATCATCGGTGCCGTCTCAAGAGTAATGCCGCCAACACCAGATCCTGTATCTAGAACTGAAGCACCGTGGGGCAAGGATGCTCTTCTCCCACAGTGATCCAAGTAAGCCAGACGAATTGACCAAGAATTTGTTTTAGGGCCTCGTTGCGTTAGGGTTTTGCAGTCGACCTTAGGGATAGGCAATGTTGAATATCACTTGCATTTTCATGTTGGCTTGTTGGGTGCAACCCCAGCAAGGCGAGCCGCAAGTTTTCACCACCTTGATCCGGGATGTCAACTCCACGCTCTTGGGTAGCGAGCTTCCTGTCAAGACGGAGTTGGGGTCAATTGGCTTTGCATTGGCGACAGGGATTCCAAGTCTCGAAGACCATGCAACGGAAACACCGAGCTGCCATTCGTATTCGCTCGGCTCAGGCCTCGATCGCCCTCTGATCGTTGAAAACGGCCACGCAGCTTTCAACGGATTTGAGGAAAGTCTCGCCAGTCATTGGAAAGAGGTAGTACTGGCAGCTCGGAGTGAGAGCCCAAAGTCGATTGGATCTGCTTGGCTTGATCGGCCTGCTCGTAGAACAGAAATAGCCGCAGGTGTCGAGCTGAACGCGATGCCTTCGCATTACTTGGTGAAGTTTAGTAACTTCGAGAAACGCATAGAGTTGCTCCAGCGCTGTAGAGCTAATGGAAACGAGCTCTGGCGACTTATTCCCTCGTTGAAAGGCTACTTAACTTTTGACGAAGCATTGCGGAGTGAGAGAGAGAACTGGGAGCTTTTTGGCTGGCGAAGTGAAATTCAGGGTGAGTTTGAGGCAATTAGTCAGGCCAGGTACTTACACCGTCCGACTCGGCTGCTTCGAGAGTCTATCGATGGTGACCTTACTACCTACTACTCGCCTTTACCCGAAACTTGGTCAAATATGGCGAATTGGATACCTGTGCAGACACGAATTGGTGGTCGTCAAGTCGAGTTTGAGATTTCCCGAGTTCGAGTGATCCGTCCCTGGTTCAATGTTTCGCTCTTATACGATGGTCGGGTGTTTCTTGACGAATCGCTTCTTGATCGACCAGATGTTCCATTAAGCCGGGGGGAAGAGACAACACTTCTTACATTTCCGACTGGCAAAATCGGCACTTATATCGAAGAAATAATTCTTCTTCGAAGGAGTAGTCGCGGTGGGGCCGTCCCACCTGAGTTGTACTCACATTCCAACGTCGTGAATGTTCTTGGGTTCGTTGTCAGAGGGTTGCCGAAGCTGCCATGACATTACGCTTTCCAATGTGTCTTCCGGTACTTTTCCTTTCTTCTGCGTTTGGTTTTGCGTCTGGTCCGCAGAGCGATTCGGAGAAGGCAAGGGAGCAATTCCTCCGAACAATGACTATGGAGGTATTGAGTGTAGAGCAGAGTCAAAACGAAGGAGTTGTGTTGGCGGCGCCGGGAACAACGCTTCCTCAGATAGAAGGACGCGACCTCCGATACTCCACAGACGCCTCTCGAGTAGCGGCCGAAGCTTTTCTATTGGATCGCGCATTAGATGTTCGCAGTAGCGTAGGCCATCCTCGAATGATGGCCCTTAGTGCGACATGGCACTCGATCCTTCGCGCGGCGATGCCCCCCGGATAGATGATCCAAACAGCGTGAGACAGTTGAGACCGGAAACCAAGAAGTGGCTTTTCAGTCTTCCGGACAAAATTGACAGGGCTCGCGGTTTAGATGATACCAGGCGTCCGTCGGAGTACTTCCTGAAATATCGCGAGTACCAACTCTTGTATCAACTCGTTGATCGTGAGGTGACTTCAAGGTTCTCGAAGGAAACATGGAAGTTGCACCCGAGGCTTAAGGACTATGCAGATGCTGAATCCGCGAAAAAAGGGGTTCTCGCTGATTGGCTGATGTTTGGCTACAGAAAACAGATTGATGAAGCGTTAAAGGAGTTTAACGGGTCCGAGGCAGCGTTACAGTGGCATGACTGGATGCGGGCTAGCGAAGCTTTTGACAGGAGCAGGTTTCCAGGCGGGGCGTCCAACCTCGCAAACGCAAAACTATCACCCTCACCAAGCGATTGGATGACATTAGCCACCTGGCGAAGAGTCGAAACCCCAACAAAGTCGGGGAAGATGCTTAGTTTCCAATGGACGCGCATTCGAATCGTTCGAGAGTGGCTTCGACTCGACATGCTCTCTGACGGGCGGTTGGTTACAGATAGAGAAGACCAATTATCGAGTGGGCGTCGAGACGGTGTCCTCGGATATCCCACTGGTCCTATCGCAGTAGTACCGATTGAACTTCTGCTTATCAGGAACATTTCCGGCCAAAGGAGGCACAAAACGATAGTGACCATCCACTAAACAGATTTGTAGACCCTGAGCGAATTCACTTGCTTGGATACGTAGTGAAGACTCCTTTTCCTGAAAAGGCGCCCAACTGATGAGAATCGTCTTCTTTCTATTGCTGGTCACGCCACCGTGTTTTGGCCAAACCTACGATCAGAAGTGGCTTGAAGCTTTAAACGCGCGAGGCAAGGCAGTCCGACCAGGTGGAATCTATCTGGTTGATCAGGGTAAGTGCCCACCAACAATCACGGAGGTGGTTCACCTTTTGCAAAGAGTTGAGCCGAATGGACTCGAGGATTGGAGTAAGCAAATCCCGTTAAGGATGAGCACGACGCAACTTTGGTTGGGAAACCTGTGCGTGAAAGAGTCTGTAGGGCCCAAAACGTCGCGACTGTCGCATGCAAACTTGCGACTTAACATCCGAAGTGCAGTAGCCGAAGACTTGACCGATCCTTTCGATTGCTTGGAAATTTTGAACCGCCCACTCCTGGGCTATGAACTCAATAGGACGGCGGAGTTGCGCATTCGGGCGTGGAGAAGATCACTTTCTTCTGCAATTCTTCGGGCACGAAACGACGCAGCTATTCGTGTCGCAATGTGCACAGGGACCGATACTGGAGAAGCTTCATTGTTCATCGATTCTTGGATCAAACCTCAGTCAGCGGTGAGTGTTGCATCGACTGCTCTTGCGGGCACCAACATCACCAAGCAGTTTGTGCATTCTGAGGAACGGATTGTGACTACCGGAAAACGTCACTTCCTTATCGTGCCCAAGAAATTGACGCTCCGAGTTCGGCTTGTAGAGATTTTGAGCGAACCAAGCGTCGTCAATCGAGATAGAGTTGTATTCTCGGTCGGTCGTAGCTTCAGCCTTAAGATTCCGTCGATCAACACTACCAATTGGAGGCAGGTCTCACTGGCTCCGACAAATGAGGCGATGCGTAGTGGTAATTCCTCCGGCAATGTAGATGTAGAGTGGACTGGAGGGATAACCAGCCTCGGTGCTGCAAATCAACACTGACCTAGTATGCCCTTTTCCTAGGCTGCGATTGGGTTGCGAATTAATGCAGCACGAGATAACCGACCGTCGCCCCGTGCAAAAAGTCAGCTCAAAGGAATTGAGAATGGGGTTAGAACCATGTGCCTAGAAGAGTGGCTACAGGCGATCGTTCAAGCGAAGGCAAGAACTTATTTGAGCCGCATTGATTGCTTCAGCTTTCCGATGGGCGCAGATGCTAATCAGTACGCGGACGTCGACAGTGGACCGAGACTCCCTTTGTCGAAGCTGTGGCTATGCCGCTTTTCGCAAGTAGCTTTTTAGTAGCCCTCCAAGGCGATCTTTACATCGGATATCGAACAACCGAATGGTATCCGCGGGATCATGCAGCTTGCCAGACTTATTGGTCGTCATCGGAATCGGTCGCTCGTTCTCCAGCCCCTGATGGGGACGTTCTTGGTGGTAGTGCTCGCGAAACTCGGAACATAGCAGACTCATGTGTTTTTCGCCGAACACGATGAAATGATCGAGGCACTCCTGCTTGATCGTTTGCACAAAACGCTCGACAAATGCAACTGTATTCGGTGATCGAATGGCCGTTCGGCGAGTCTCGATCTTTTTATCCTTGAATGCGTCGAGAAACGGTTGCGAGTATTTGCCGTCGTTGTCGTGCATCAGGATTTTGCAGGGCAGCTTCTCTGCTTTACTGTGCCGAATGAACTCCTTAGCTTGCTCGACCATCCACTCTTGATCGGGCTTATGCGTCGCCGGAGTCACGAAAACTCGACGAGTCTCAACATGCAGAAATACGAGAACAAAGACATCACGAAGCCCGGTCTTCGAGACGATCTTCTTCGAGAAAAAGTCGCATTGCCACATGGTTGCCGCGTGGCGTTTCAGGAACTCATCCCAAGTGCCTGGTCCGCGCTCCGGTCCCGTCTCATAGCCGTTGCGTTTTAGGATGTTTTTCACCGTATTTCGAGTCACCGACTCGATGCCAAGCTTCTTGAGTTCGCCAAGAATTCGGGTGTAGCCCCAGCCAGTGTCCTTGGCCAGTTTCAGAATCAGCTTCTCGATATCATCCGCAGTTCTCGGCCGGCCCTTCTTGGGCTGTTGCTTTCCCTTCTTGCCCGAGTCTTCTCGAATCCAGCGACGGATCGTCGATGGATGAACGATCGTCGCCAGCTCGTTCAATGCTGAACCGAGGTTCTTGGCGAATCGGATCAGTCGATTCTTCTCGCGTTGAGTCAGACTCAGTCGCTTCGGTAATCGGCTTCGAAGGATCTGGTTTTCAGCCTTCAAGTAGCTCACTTGTCGGGCCAATTCCTTGTCCGTGGACTTGGCGATTACGAGCATCAAAGAGGTATAGACGTTACGGAAGCTCGCCATCGAATTATGCTGTGATTTACTGAGAAAGTCGCTGTCGGAGCGGACTTTTTGCACCCCGGGTTCGGGCTTCCAAAGTAGTCAGCGAAGCACCGATTTCAATCCAAGGCATGCTGCCGTCAGAGTCGCGTCACACACGACCACTTGAAGATCGAATGTGACGCTCGAACCAGAGAACTTTTCAACCGCCAAAAGTTGGAGAGTGTCACATCCGCCGCATCGTTAAGCGGATGAGTATCGGAACCCGCAAGTCGCTGTTATCTCAGCACTTACAAATGTGAGTCATCCTCGCGAATTCTCGTGTAAGGGTCCTGCACAGGGAGCTACCGAGACATCCTACAGGCGATCCGCTGGGATCAGGAACTCAAAGTCGAAGAGCACTGGGACTTCTTCTGGCGATGCAAACTGGCCGGCGTAAATGTTGCGGTCGATGTCGACCATTCCTTCAAGCACGAGCATGTCGATCCGCCCGGATACCAGCGTCATCGACCGCAATTCTTAAAACGTGGCCTCGAGAAGCACGGATTGGAGAAGGTGATCTGGCGATGATCGAATTGCCCGCCCTGGAATACCACCTCGCACACGGCTGCAATCTTTCATGCCAACAGTGCAGCCACTACAGCAACTTTCGTTTGGCTGGTGCGATGCCCACGCCAGCCGAAGCAAAGGTTGAATACGAAGCTTGGAATCAGCGAATTCTGCCGAAACGGCTTGCTTTGCTAGGTGGTGAACCATTGCTGAATCCCAAATTGATCGAGCATCTGCTCTTGGCCCGCGAATGCTGGCCGCACTCGAACTTGATGCTCGTAACCAACGGATCCTTCTTCGATCGCCATCCCGATTTGCCCAAAGCGCTCGTTGAGGTCGATTGCCGCTTGGAAGTCAGTCAGCATGGGACGCACGAGGCATACCTCGCAAAATTTCGCCAAGCCAAACAAACCGTCTGGCGGTGGCGTGAAGCGTATCCGGGCATCCAGATCAAGATTCGGCAATCGCACCAAGGGTGGATGAGACAGTACCGAATTGAAGATGGCAAACCGATGCCGTTCGATTCGAGGCCTAATGCTGCATACAAGATCTGTATGCAGAAGACCTGCACGCAGTTGTTCAAGGAGCGACTCTGGAAGTGCCCGGCACTCGCCTATTGGTCCCTGTTTGAACAGCGGTTGAACCTGGAAGACATCCCCGAATGGCAATTGTTCCGGGACTACCAAGCTTGCTCTTCTGAATGCAGCGATGCTGAACTCTTGGCCTTCCTTCGCTCAAAGTCAATTCCTCAATGTGGGCTCTGCCCAGGCAAGCGGGAGCCCTTTCATCATCCCGATCCAACTCAAAGGAGTGAGCTTCGATGAGCTTCCGTCCGCGTCGTCCCGATATGCCGCCTCCGTGGCCACCATTCATCCCACCTTTTGATCCACCAGGTAGCGAGCCGCCACCACTTCCGCCCGAATCAGATCCGCCTGAAGGCTCAAGCACTGATGACAATACTTCGGGTTCCGAATCAAGACCCGACTGGTGGCCCGACGACTGGCCGTGGCCGCCCGAACCCGAAGAGCCCGTGGAGATCCTCGCGCCGCCACCGATCCACACGTGGCCGCGACTGCCGCCCGATCATCCGTACCACGTCCCACCCGGCTATTCCGCGCCCGACAATTTGCCACCCGGTCATCCCGGTGAGTACTACCCAGACATGCCGCCGTACCCCGTGACATGTCCAAGCGATGACACTTCAAGTCCCGACTAGAAACGGACAAACAAGAACCGGCAAACAGAAGAACCATCTATAGGGTCAATCGTGATCCACATCTCTACGCCCGCAGCTCGCTGAGCGTTCGCGGGCGTTTTTCATATAGCGGCCGCACGGGAGCCTGAAATGTCGAGCATCAGCCACTGTCATGAGCGGACGCGGTTACGCCATCTCGGAAATTCCTGAGATCCGAATTTTGCGGCATGTGCGGGTTTTTGAAGTAATACGTGTTTCGCTGGCAAGGAAATCTCGTAACCAGCGTGCCGTAACTCGGTGGAGTGTAGTGATGCACATGGTCGCTTGGGTCTGGTGAAGACCTGCTGCCGACTTGCGTCAACCGCTCCAGCAAGATGCGGAGCAGTTCGCTTCACACATGGATGTCCCTCCGATCCATCGAAAGTACTGAGGTCCGCTATGTTTCGCAAACTGATTGTCGTCGTACTGGCAGCACACTTCCTGTTGAATTCCCCAGTTGCGGATGCATCGGACGTTCTCCGAAGCAAGCATGGGGCACCGTTGAAGGTGATTACCCGTCACGACTCGGCGTTGTTCGCCGAGTCGAATCGCGAATCACGTTCTCAGCCTCTTCGGCAGTTCGAGTTCTTCTTCGTTCTGCCCGCTGATGACGCGAAGGCCAAAACGAAAGACGGATTCTATCGAGTTGCGACGGGCACTTCAGAGTCGAACGTCGTCGGATGGGTTAGCGAAGACGACGTGGTCGAATGGCCGCATCGGCAAGTCTTGGGTTTTGCGTCTCGAAGCGAACGCGAGCCGGCTCACTTTTTCATCAATCCGCAGCTGACGCTGAAGTACCTCAGTGGTGGACCCGCCGACGATGCCATTAGCCGCGAACCGGAAGGCGTCGAGATTCTTTCGCTTCTGCCGATCTTGGACGAAACGACCTCGAAGATTCATGGCGAAGATACAAAGGTCTATCGCGTTGCCTACATCCACACCCGAGATCCACGAAACGTCTTAGTTTCCTATCGGCCAAAGGACACCGTCGGAATCTCGGATATTCAGGATGAGATCACACTTGACATCGCGTTCGTAGTTGACACGACGTCGAGCATGACGCCTTTTATCGACGGCGCAAAAGCGGTCATCCGTCAAATCGCTGCTTCGGTAAACGAGAACCAGAGTGTGAGAGGCCGCGTTCGACTTGCATTGGTGGGCTACCGCGACCGAGGAGATGAGTACATCTCCAAAGTGCTTTGCACATTTGAGGCCGGCACCAACCTTGCCGCTTTCGAGTCAGCATTGGGCCGGGTTGTTCCCGACGGTGGGGGAGACAACCCGGAGCAGGTCTTCGCAGGTGCGCGAACCGCAGCGACCGAACTGAACTGGAACGACGTCGCCAATCGACACATGATTCTAATCGGCGATGCCCCGTCTCATGTAGGCGATAAGGGAGTCGCTTCTCTCGAGTCAGTGCTAGCTGCCGCTCAGCCAACCGCATCTAGTGGCGACGTTGAAGGGCAGTTGCGACAGATCACGATGCACACCCTTCGAGTTGGAGAAGACTCTGGGGAAGAATGGGAGCTTTGCGGTCGTCAGTTTCAGGCGATGGCCGCTGGCCGCGATCTATCGGGAAAGGTAGCTGACACTCGCAACGTCGCTTCTTTCACTTCCGACTTGATCGATCTTATGACACGCCGCGTTGACGACACCGAGCATGTCATCAAGGGCGAAATCGAAGAGGTGACCGCTCGAAAAGATCCAAACGCCGGAGCCATCGGCGCGGTGCTTGAGTATCTCGGCAAAGAGGAACTTGTCGGATCTAGTTTTGCGAGCGGTTACGTGGGGGAGATCGACAACCGGGGTAATCGCACGGTCGAGCCCTATGTCTTGGTTGGATACAACGATTTGCGCTCATTCAACTCAGCAGTCAACTTCTGCGTGCTGACTTTGGAGGGTGCGGGCGACCCTGGAAACAGGGACGTCATCAAGATCATGAAGGAGCTACAGATCCTCACGACGCATGCCAACTACGAGGGTGACTTCGACGCGGACACGCCGCTCAGCGAAATCCTTGGCTTGATTATGGGGCTCCCTGTCAAAGCGAAGATTTTTGAAATGACGCCAAAGCGGTTGGCTTCGATGACGCAGGCTGACTACGACGCCTGGGTGACCCAAGTTGAAGCTTCGCACGCGATGGTTGAGGGTCACATCGAGAATGCGAAGTGGTTCAACCTGGGTCGGGAAACCAAGTCTGAACTTCGCCGTGCGTTTATCAAAGTCACCGACTTGCCGTAAGCGGTTTATCGTCCGGCCCGGCTGCATCCGCGCGGTCGGGTTTCCTGCCCACGCCCACGAGTCGACTCATCTGCCGAACAGGATCCAACAATGTCACAACCTGATACCGCGATCAAGCTCACCAATCTCCGGCACTGCTTCCAAGATAGAACCCGCCGTTTCGTTTTGCACATGCCCGACCTAAGCATTCCAGCGGGTGAGTGGCTAAGCGTGCTTGGGCCATCCGGATGCGGAAAATCAACTCTGCAAAACGTGTTGGGTTTGGTCCGAGAACCGCACTTCTCAGACCCGCTGGCGAGAAAGACGATCGGCGTCGATTCGTTCGTTGTCAATGAAAGAAAAGCGGACAGTAACAGTGGTATCGCTCAGCACGACGTTGCCGCCATGATGGCGGCTGGCAAGGCAGGTAAGAGAGCGATAGCCAACCTTGCGTCCCGGTGCATGGGTTACTGCCTGCAAACGGGCGAGCTTCTTCCGACGCTGACGATCAAAGAGAACGTCGCCATGCCGTTGCGTCTGAATGGATGGTCAGCCCGCGATGCCGAGCGGCGAGTCGACGAAGTGCTCGGTTTCCTGCTGTCCGCGAAGGAATACACGATTCACAACAAGCTGGCGCTCGAAATCTCTGGTGGCCAATACCAAAGAGTCGCATTTGCGAGAGCACTCGTTCACAGTCCAAAAGTTGTTCTCATTGATGAACCGACCAGCAGCTTAGATCCTCCCAATGCGCGACGCGCCCTAGACCTACTTGCAAATGAAGTCGCCCACCAGGACACCACCGTGATCATGGTGACCCACAACGAATCACTCGCGCGGGACTACTCCGACTTCATCGTTCGGATGGACAGCCCAGAGGAACCTTGGGGAGATGCCATTCCGCTGAGATTCCGCGAAGGCGACGGCTGGGGCACTGCTGTTCGATTTGAACGAAAGCAGCCCGCCGGTTGGCAAGAAACCGATTCAACCTGGCAACCAGTCTCCACGCTTACTGAGGAACCAACCTATGTCGCTTAAGCACAAATCGAAACTTACTTGGTACTACGTGGTCGTCGCATTTCTAGATTCATGGCGATCCAAAACCACGCTATTCACCAACGCTACGATCTTCACCGGTCTCTGTCTGCTGATCTTGTTGCTCATTGGCCTCAAGCGTGGACTCGTGGAGCAGTTTCGTGCTGACATTTTGAAGAGTCCTACTGCGACCGAGATCAATTGGTTTGCAACGCACAAAGACCTTGCCCTAAACGAATCAAGCGAGCAAGCACTTGTCGAATCACTGCCTGGGGATGCAATCATCATTCCAGACATCACAAGAATTGCCCAACTCTCCCGAACGGATGGGTCGATGGCCCAAGACGTGACTCTGCAGGCGACCGTTCCGGGGGATCCGTTTCTCGCCTTCCATGACGCAGCAATTGAAAGCCCAGACTCCGACTCGTTGGTGATTTCCTCAGTGGTGGCAGCTGAACTTGGTATTGCAAATTCCGAAGTCGCAAACCAGCGGCCACAGGTAACCGTCACAGTTACTCGCGAGGACGACGACGGTGAAAAGCGAGTTCACGCCAACGTGCGGGTCAGTGCGATCCTAGAGAGAAAAGTGCGAACCGGGTATCTGCCGCGAAGCCTCATGGATCAGTTCGAAGACTTCTCCCAAGGCGAAGCCGTTCCCGTGCGTGGTTGGCCCAGCCGAAAGTCAGCTGGGAAGAAATCGTTCCCAAGTTACCTAACATTCACGAAACGGCCGTACAAATTCGGTGACACGAACCGCCTTCATTTGCGAGGTCTTAAAGCCACAAAGATCGAGTCAAATGTTGACGGTGTCGATTGGCGAACAATCGGTGGCCTACTCAAGCCGCATGACTTAAATGTTTACTGCATCACATCCGAAATGGCTGGCGAGTCCACGTCCGCGTACCTGGACTTCGATGTTAGCGAGATCGAAGACATCACCGAAACGGATGACGTTGCCTTGTATTGGGCGGACCCAATTAAGGCAAACCTGGACGGACAAACGCACACGATGGTTGGAGTTTCGGGCAACTCACGATGGCTACGACAGTATTTCAAGAGTCCCGCAGCACGTTTGAACGGTGTCGATCCGTTTCGCGTTATCCTGCCGCATGCGTCGAGCCACCAAACGCTGTGTGAGTTGGAGATGTCGGACGGCACACCAATCTCACTGAAGCGTTTGGTAACTCCTGCTGAAATCAAATCTCTGTCCCGATTGCGAGTCGTTCAGTGGGTGGACGACATGCTCACAAAGGTCGACGGTCTATTTTCCAATATGGGCGAGATGCCCGCGTTGTTGTCGGAATTACCCGTCGAACGTGCTTGGCGTTCAAGCGGATTCCGCCATTGGTTGAATGATACGCAAAACAGCTTCAACCAATCGCAGCCCACTCTCGCGATCGTACCAGCGGAACTGGTCTCGGCATTTCGTCAACAGTCTGAGGGAACTCTGGTCTACGACTCCGCCGTTGGCCAATTCACGCGTCCGACGCAATCCAACGTCTACTTTGAGGGCAGGATCTATGCGGCGGTCCTAGAAGACATTCTGACAATCGACGAAGAACTTGAGCGCCTCGGCTACGCCGTCTCCTGTTCTCGAACCAGCGTCGAAGAAATGCAAGGCTACGCAGGGACGCTCGATCTGCTTGTTTGGATTCTGCAACTCGTTGCGATCGCCTTGGGCGTTGTCACAGTGGTGGTGGTGTTTTTGGAAATCACTCGTCGACGCCAAACATCCATCGGCATCATGCGGATCATGGGTATGAGACCGCAAGGAGTCTTTTTGTTCGTCTTTGTGCGAGCTTTGATGATTGCGATTCTCGGTTGGACCTTCGCCTCGCTTCTCGCGGTTATCGCATCGTTTGCCATGCCCTGGATGTTCGGTGCCGCATGCCTGTATCAACCAGCCGATTTCGTCAACGTTCTTATAGGAGCGTTGGTTTGCTCCAGCTTCGGTGTCTCTTTTCACGCTTGGCATGCAGCGACGCGGCTTGACCCGGTCGATGCGATTGCCGGCGGCAAGGTTCAGTAAACAAGGTCCAATCACATGTGTTTAGGAATACCGACCATGACCCACTCCAACCGAATCCCCCGATCCACTCCAGTTTCCGAGCACGAACTCGAATTGCTTTCAGCCGACGACGGCCGGAGCGAACCAAGCACACAAGCGGACCATGACCATGCATCTAGTGAGATGCAACCTGCAGAACCGGTCGCACCGCCTCGTACGTCCGAATCTATGGGCAACAGGATGTCTCAGCAAACACGTAGGCCCGTGCCTAGAACACAGCACCAAAGTCCACGACAGCTGCACACCACGGCCTATGACGACGGATCGTCAGGTCGTCTTGCAATGTTCACCGTCGTAGTGATTTTGCTGCTCGCAATTCCAATTGCCGTGTTCCTGTTCCTCCAGGCAAACCCACGACTTTTGGGATTCGCGGTGGGCGATTCAGTCCCAACAATCCAATCCAACGGTCGCACCAACGCCGTGAAGCCAGTCGGAACCGTTGCCCCCAATTCGCAAGTGGTTCGTGCGGCTTCCGACCGACATACAAAGCAACCTGCTTTGGCTAGCGAGGATTCTCCGCGAAATGACTTGCTTGACTTGGCAGATATTTCGAACCTGGACGAAGCATTCGCACGGTTTAAAGTCGATTACCTTGACTCGCTACGCCATTTGTCGCGGTTTGCGGCCAGAAGAGATAGCCAAGCTCTGGTCGCAACCGCAATGGCCCGCGGCCGGCTAGACCTGCCACTCGGCAGTGATCCAGAAAGTGGCAATGTCGTTGCACTCACCTACGTGCCTCCCGGCAACTTTCAAATGGGTCACACCGAAAAGCAACGCCTTGCGGGCAATCGAGCCTCATCAGCAAGCCACTTTGATTTTTCGACTCCCTCGCACTCAATCCAGATTACCTCGGGATACTTTATCGGCATCTACGAGATTCCCCATTTCCAGTTCCAGTCATTCCTCGATGCGACCGGAACGAAACTGCGTGTCGACACGATATCGGTCACGTCCAGTGAAGTTGATCGTATCAAACCGATCACAAATGTCACTTGGGAAAACGCTGTGGCGTTTTGTGATTGGTTGAGCGAATTGCATCAATTACCCGTGCGTTTGCCGACCGAAGTCGAATGGGAGTACGCCGCCCGTGGCGACCACTTCGTTCAGCAGTATGAAGGCGATCTAGAAAGCGACGCACTGATGGGCGGACCTTGGCCGGTCAACCATGAATCGCTAGATCGTCAGTGGCGCGGCACGATTGGGATGCGTGGCAATGTTCAAGAATGGTGCCTCGACCGATGGAACGAACGTGCCTACGAAGATCGTGTTGTTCGTACTAGCGATGGCAAACGCGGCTCCTTTCCGTACTCACCCTCCGCGCAAATGGTCGACGACCACCCCGGTCCACATGTTGTACGAGGTGCCAGCTACCGCGATGCACGCGCGAACAAAGATGCGGCGTTAAGGCGATATAAGGCGGAGCAATCGTCCAACGACACCGTCGGTTTTCGGATCGTTGTCCCAGTGCCGCTTTCCGAAGATACGAAAGGAGCCCAACGATGAATCCGTATCCGCACAATGGTCTGATTGACCAACGTCGGGAACTAAACACTCCGCGACACGAACCAACGGCAGATCGGTCGGTTGGCATTATCACGATGTTAATCATTGCGATGGTGTGCGTCGGCTGCAAACACGAAACGAGGCCGGCTGCTCCCTCCGCATCGGCGACATCCAGAACTTCAACGCCGCCAAGCCGGTCGGTGGAAGCTGACCCTTACGACCCAACGCATATCACTTTCGCTACCATTCCGTCGGGTAACATTCGCACCGGGTCGGTAACTAGCGAGCCCGGACGCGATTCAAGGATGGAGCGACGTGTAACAGTCGCGGTTGAGCCTTTCGAAATCTCACAAACCGAAATCACCGTCGCGCAGTACCTGGCGATAACGGCCCCCGGCTCTCGCCCCAGTTCATCCGAAGCAAACCTTCCGATTAATAACATCACTTGGTTTCAGGCAAAACAATTCTGCGAGGTGATGACGATCCGAACCGGTGTACGTCACCGGTTGCCAACTGAAGCCGAGTGGGAATTCGCCTGCCGAGCCGGAACGACCGGCCTGATCTCGGTCTGGAACGGTCGCAACAGTTTGGAAGAGTCGATCCGGTCTTATCATCGTGGCGACCCTGGCAAGATTACCCGAGGCTTGAAAGCAAGTTGCAACGTCGACACCAGCAAGGTCATGCCGGTTGCTCAGTTCCCTATTAACGCTTTCGGACTCTACGATACCCACGGCAACGTCTGGGAGTGGATTTCCGACGATGACACAATCACCGAACCGCCCAGCCCACTGCACGCTCCGATCCGGGGCGGATCCGCCATTTCGACCAACGTCTTCGAGTGCCGCTCGGCCAACCGAGCCTGGCAATTCAAAGACAATTCAACGGACGCCATCGGCTTTCGAGTGGTGCGGGAGATCTACTGAGCTTCGATCTGAGATTTGCGTTCCCAGGCTACGTCTCTGACCAGATGGTTGCGGATCTGTAACTTGGTTGCAGCCCCGCAACTCGCTGGATCGGCAAGGGGTGACAAATCTCAAGCTGCAATGAGAATCCCATGATCATCCGAGCTTTTGAGCGATTTTGATGCCTTTGGCATGCAAACTGCGGTCTGGCTAGTACGACGGGCCCTGAACCCTTTATTCTCGAATACTGGAATCGAAATGATGACGATCAAAAAACTAATTCCACTAGCTTCATTAGCAGTATTGCTGTGTGCAGGTTGCAGAAACGAGTCAAGCGTAGAGAGCAACCTTGAGCCGAAATCCGCAGAGACGTCAATAGCTGATGCAGCGAACTCCAGTTCACGTGTAACCGATGACCCAATAGAGGCGGCCTACTTTGGTGTTCACGTCTGGAAGGCAGCAGTTGAAAAGGCCGGTACCTTCGAGATTGATAGGGTTCGCGAAGCGGTTTACGGATTGGAGTTTGATGCTCCTGGTGGTGGAAAGAAGATGCATGAATCAAACCACCATACCTACAAACCTGTCTTCATCGGCGAGATTTTGAAGAGTGGTCAATTCAGAATTGTTGATCGATTCAATGATGGAAAGTTGGTCGAGCCGGAAGCGTACTCGACTTACTTGCATCCGGATGGAAAGATCCCAGCTTCCACTGGCGGACCGCAAGCTGGAAAGACTTACCCAAAACCAGACGTGACCGATGAGACCGTAAAGATCGGTGTGCTTCACTCTCTGAGTGGGACAATGGCGATTTCTGAAACCTCGCTAAAGGATGTAGTGTTGTACGCGGCAGAGAAGATAAACAATTCCGGTGGAGTGCTCGGCCGACAGATCGAAGTTGTTGTAGAGGATCCAGCAAGCGACTGGGACTTGTTTGCTGAGAAAGCAAAGAAGCTAATCACGCAAGATAAGGTCGCAGTGGTATTTGGTTGCTGGACTTCCGTGAGTCGGAAATCTGTGCTGCCTGTTTTTGAAGAATATAACCACTTGTTGTTCTACCCCGTTCAGTACGAAGGTGAAGAACTCTCGCTGAATGTGTTCTACACAGCGGCTCCACCGAATCAGCAATTGATCCCTGCAGCACAGTATATGCTGGACGAAGGTTACACGAAGTTTTACTTGCTTGGAACAGACTACGTATTTCCACGAACGGCGAACAAGGTCCTAAAGGCATACTTGAAGGCTAAAGGCGTCCCGAATGAAAACGTGATCGAAGAGTACACCCCGTTCCACCATCAGGATTACCAGACGATCGTACAGAAAGTAAAAGATTTCGCTGCTAGCGGAGACGCGTGTGTATTGTCAACGATCAATGGCGACAGCAATGTGCCCTTTTACAAAGAGTTCGCAAACCAAGGTTTGTCATCGGCTGATTGTCCAATCATGGCGTTCTCGGTGGCGGAAGACGAATTGCGTGCGATGGATGTACCGCCGTTGGTCGGCCACTTGGCATGCTGGAATTACTTTCAGTCATTGGAGTCATCGCAAAACGCCGAGTTCGTGAAGGGATTCCAAGAGTTTTGCAAGGCCAATAATCTCAAGTAGATAGAGACAACACGCTTCACTGAATGACTAGGTCGATTAGCTGACCCAGTCACATTTCTTATAGAGACAGAAGCCCAAGAACTAGGCGCACCTCCGACACTCCTACTAATTGAGAGATGGCTAAATTGAGATTCCATT
>JBCBOT010000152.1:0-18066 GCA_039821165.1 Planctomycetota bacterium
TGGATTTGCCGCCCGCCAATAGAGCCTTCATTCGCTACACCGAGGGTTCAGTCGATGAGAGGCGAACGTTCTTTCCAAAACTGCTTCCGCTATTCTCCGCAAAGACGTTTCCCAACGGTGATCGCATCACGGAGCCAGACCGCCTTGCCCTTGCCGCGATGTTGGTTTGGTGCGCCGACTCCCATGATGAGAGCTTTCATCTTCTCGACAAGAAACTGCGTGCAGGCGAAAGCTGGGCCGTCTTCCCCATGGTTTGGAGCGGATCCAGGAGATTCATTCCGAGCGTCATTGAACGTCTCGAGGCACTCGCGAAAAAGGCGGTGCCTGGCAAATTCCGCGGCGACTCAGAGCGTTATCAGCTCGTGTATTTCTTAGACAAATTCCCGAGCAACCGTTCCGCGCGCGAAGCCATTAAGAAGCACTTCCTGTTGCTCGGCCCCAGTTCTTGCGAAGCGTTCATCGAACGACGCAAATCGAAATGGTCTCTGCCCGAACATCCATTACTCAGCGAGTAAGCGGTGCGAATCCCAACTAGGCCAGTCGTGCAATGCGGTCCAACGTGTATTGCCCCGCGGTCGTTGCGACGGAGTGATCGAACGGATTGAAATCGACGTCGATTCGTCCGAGTCGAACGCCGAAGCATCCGACCTGTTGAATCATGGTTGGCACATTCTGGGGATCATCAACCAGTTCCGGTTCATCCAGAAACGTGTGCGTGTGCCCGCCCAGAATCAAGTCGATTCCTGAGACCTCCGCAGCCAGATTGATGTCGCCGACTTTGTCGTTGCGATAACGATGCCCGAGATGCGAGAGGCAAACGATAAAATGGCACCCCTGTTCGCGTAGTTCGTCGACCATTCGACGTGCGACCAGGATGGGATCCTGATACGACACGCCTTGGTGAGCCGACGCGAGCACCAATCCATCGAATGCGATACCCAAACCGAAGATGCCGACTTTGAAGTCGCCGAATTGTCGCGTTGTGAATGGCTTGACGGTGTCGGCTAAGGGCGTGTCCGTCATGTCATAGTTGGCGCACACGAATTCAAATCCGGCGTGCGGCAACTGCTTCACAAGACCATCGACCCCATTGTCGAACTCGTGGTTGCCCAACGTGGCAATGTCATAGCCCATCGCCGTCATGACTTTGAATTCGACTTCACCACCGAACAGGTTGAAGTACGGCGTCCCCTGAAACATGTCACCACTGTCGAGCAACAGAACGTTCGGATTCTCACGGCGCACTCGCTTAATCAGGGCGGCGCGACGCGCAACGCCTCCTAAACCAGCGTTCTTTGAATAGAGTTCCGAAAGTGGGTCGAGGTGCGAATGGGTGTCGTTGGTATGCAGGATCACCAGGGAACTTTTGGCGTCGGCCTGTCGCTCCTCGGCAACCGTTCGAGCGCCGGCGAGTGCCGCGGAAGCGGCGAGTGATCCGAGAAAAAAGCGTCGCTTCATTGTTCTACTCCTCGCTCTCGTCGAGATAGGAAACGCGTCCGTCAAGTGTCGGACGGATGGTCTTCAGCTCGCGTATCCGTTCGATCATCAAATCTCGTAGGAAAGGCTCGCCATCTTGACGCTCCGAGGCTTCTTTCAGCACCGCCAGTTCGCCACCAATCCCGGCGAGGTAATCCAAGGTCGCGAGCTTATAAGTTGCCTCAAGCTCTAGATCTCGTCCCGCGATTTGAATATTCGTGGGCTTCCACTTCGACTTGTCGCCGCTGGTTACTTTCTCGAGTTGGTAGGTCACCCCCGAAAGCGGCTCGCCGCCCTGTTCGGCAAGCGACTGAAGTACGGTTTCGATTTGACGCCCCGTCAGCGTCAGCACGACGACTCGATTATCGAAGGGAACGAGTTGATAAATGTCGGCGACCGTGATCGCGCCCGCAGGAATCTCGGGCAAGCGAATGCCGCCATTGTTCATCAGCGCGAGGTCGGCCTCGGGGTCGATTTCGCTCTTTGCGTGATGCAAGATCGCATCGGCGATCAGATTCCCCAGCGGACTTTCGGGACGGGATCGACCAATCGATGCCTCCGCCGTACCAATCTCCTCGCCCATCACGGCTTGAAGCTTTTCGCGATACGGGGAAACCATCGCATCGATTTCGGGATCGTCTTCAAGAGATGCGTCGACCTCGGACCACGCGCCGACTGCAATCTCGGCGCTGGAATTCTCCTCCGCCGCCTCAGGAGGTGTGACGGGGGCCTCGATTGCTTGACGGCAACCGCCGACGAGACAGATGAACGCCGTCAATAAAGAAAAGACGACTTGAGTCGGTCGAACCTTCACGTCGCAGATCACCGAGTGGAGTAAGCGAATGGCCTCACTCCCGCAGTCTAACAAAGCAACGCGGCAGGAAACCCGCGTTTGAAGCGGGTCCGGAATCGACGCCACGACGACCGTGCAAGGAGGCAATCAACCACTTCGCCATCGCGAGTCGCGAACAAGTACGCGCGTCGTTGGCGTCCACGTCCGCGTCGCCGACGAGCTGGATTAGCCCTTCTTCGGCTTCGAAGTAAACGTTCCCTCGGGCCCCACCAGCTTTTGCGGCTTTTTGCCGATGCTTTCCATGATCTCCCAGATCGTCTTGGCGGTGAGTCGCACATCCTTGGCCGGGACGATGGTGACGGATCGCTTCTTGATGTCGCAGGTGATCTTCGAAACTCGCTTTTCCTTTTCAAAATGCGCGGTGATCTGTTTCACACAGCCCATGCACATTTCCCCCACGGTGACCGTCGTGTTCGTGACTTTCTTCTTCTCCTCAGCTTGGGCCGAGGGTGAAGCGAACAAGAGTGACAACAACGCGACCGAAACGAGAAACGAGGTTTTACGAAGAGTCGATGACATTGGGTGAATCCTTCGAACGGAGTCGGTTTCCGTGCGGTTCCCCGAGGACTTCCGCACTTGCAATTGGATTGCGAGTTAAACGGTCTGGCCCCGGTTTGTCAATCGCGAAATCAACCCGTGACTCCGTTCGTTCGCCACTCCGTTCGTGGCTCGCGTTTTCGCGGTCATGACGTTTTGAGCCGCACGGCGCAGCGTAGTGAAGCCACCGAGTCAGGGGTGCGTGAAACTGAAACCCGCTCGGGAAGTCGACCGGTACCATGTGAAAGCCCGCCTCGCCCCCGTCCCAACGGGGGTTCCTCGCGGTCCCGCCCGCCAACGTTTACACTTCGTGAAATTTGCCAGCGCGCGTTTTGGCATTCCTTGCGGAGTCAGCTTCCCCGGCTGAAGCTCCGGTGTCCGCACGGCACAAGGAATGCTCCAAGCCCGCTTCCGACCTCAGATGTAGACCTAAGCGAGAGACTGATGAACGACGAAATTGCATCGCTGTTTGACGAGTGGAATAGCGCCCTGCAGACTCGAGACCCGAAGCAGGTCGTCGCACTGTACGAAGGGAATGCCATCCTACTGCCGACGCTTTCCAACCAAGTCCGTCACGATCACGAAGAAATCGAAGACTACTTCGTGAGCTTTACGGCCAAGGGTCCCGTGGGAACGATCGACGAATCCAACATTCGTCACTACGGACAAATGGCGATTCACTCCGGCATCTACACGTTCAATTTCGAGGACGGCTCTTCCGCCCAGGCCCGATTCAGCTTTGTCTATCGGTGGAACGGGCAGCGATGGATGATCACAGAGCATCACTCTTCGCAGATGCCTGAATAGGCTCATGTGCCCCAGGGGTGAATCAGTTTTCCGGTTCCGCGAAATAAACCTTCATGTCAGGGTGCATCGTGTAGAGCCGGAACTGGTCACCGTCGAAGACAAGTTGGCCACTCGAATCGTTCGTTGAAACGATCGGATTGCCCCCATACTTTGTCCAATGGATGAGATCGTCCGAAACTGCCAAACAGGTCGTCCACGGTCCTTGGCGTTTCGGATCGGCGTTTGCGTGGTACACGCCGTAGTACCGGCCCTGGTAACGAATGATCTGGTTTAACGCGATCGCATAGCGGTCGTAGTCGGTCGGTCCTCGGTTCAAGACCGGTGTGTCGCTCACGTTCGTCCAGGTTTTCCGATCACTGGATTTTGCCAGCCAGACCGCTCGGTCGCTTCGTTCGTAAAAGAGGTACCACGTCGCGCCTTCGACCCATAGCGTCGGCGTGCCGTAGGGTCCGGCGGACAATGGTGCCCCATCGACGTGGCGGACATCCAGACGCCCCTCGTCGATCCAGCGAATGCCGTCGGACGAAGTCAGCAGGTGTGGGATGTCGCCGCGTCCTTCTGCAACCATGTAGAAACGGTCTTGGTGGCGAACGACGTGAACGTCCTCGGTCCAGGATTCGCTGAAGACCGGATTGTCGGAGTGACGGACCCACTTAAGACCATCATCCGAAGTGGCGTAACCAAGATGTTTTGTATCGGTTCGCTTCCCCCGATAACCGGTGTACCACAAATGCCACTTGCCTTGGTCCAGCAAGATGCAACCTCGTTCGCGAATCTTGTGGTCCCATGTTTCGCGACCAGTTCCTGCAAACAGTGGATTGCGCGAACTCGGAGAGAAGGTCACCAACTCCTTCGGGAAGGGCTTATTGCCCCGAGCAACCGAAGCGAGAAAGAACATCCCTTCCGCCTTCACCTCTCTATTACTGCTTCCTTTCAAGCGAACCGGTTCGGCCCGTGACACCGTCGGAGGAGCGGTGGCGTTTCGCATCTTCGCACCGGACAGTGGCTTGAGCGCGATGCGATGGTCTCCTGGAGAGCCCGCGAAATTCGCATCCTTGACGACGACGCGTTGCGGCTCGGCCGTTAGCTCCGTTGGGGCAGCCAGTAGGCAGACGAGGTGGCGATGACTCCATCCAGAAAAGTCGGCTCGCACGGGCTTGAGCGTTGTCGCTTGGCCGTCGACCGTCACCGTCATTCGCTTGGCGAGCACGCGAGGGATCGCTTTTTGAAATTGCCGCCAAACGGTATCAACCGTTTCCGCAGGCTGCTCCCCAAGCTGACGCAATTGCGTCTCGAGCGTCGTCCGATTCATCGCCAGGGAGTACTGCACCGACACCTTATCGGGCCTGACGATCACCTGGACCCGGCGTTCAATCTCTCCGTCGGGCAACTCGTGTGAGCGTGCTGGGGACCAACACCCCAGCACGAGCGCACAACAGAGAATCAGGCGAGACATGACACCGGGCCTTCTTCGCAAAGGAGACTTCAGCTAGTTGCTGCTTGCACCGTCTTCGATGACCCAGAGCTTCGTCGGACTCTCGCTCATGTAGTACAACCGCCCGTTGGCAGCGACGGGAGTCGTTCGAAGTTTGGTGCCGTCTTCGTGCTCGATCTCGGCGATCAAATCCATTTCCTTGCCGTGCTTGAAGACGTACATGATGCCGTCGTCATTGCCGACAAAGACTTTGCCGTCGGCGACGCAGGGCGAGGACCACGTGTTCGCAAACATGTTCTCGGTCCAGTAGAGCTTACCCGTGATGGCATCCAAGCAATGGATGTGTCCGCCGAGTTCAGTGATGTAGAGGATGTCATCCATGATCGCACACGTCGACATCGACCGGCCGAAGTAATAGGTCTCATCGGTCGGGCTCGGCTCGTCGTCTTTGACGGGGCCGCCATAGTGCCAGACCTCAGCCGAGTCGGGGTTGGGCTCTTCTTTAAGTTCGGGCTCACGCGAAACAACCAACGTCGGAGAGACATCTTTGTCTTCACGGGACGAGGTTTTAGTGATGTCAATGCAGTAAAGGTGACCGACTCCCGTATCGTGCTCGGGGTCTTGTCCGACGGCGATGTAGAGCTTGTCCTTATAAACGACGGGCGTGCCGACGAAGTCATTCGCCGTTCCGCGTCCGCCGAGTCGGTAGACGGCATCTTTGGGGTTACAGTCGAACTTCCAAAGCAAGTTGCCCTTGGGATCGAAGCTGTAGATCCAACCGTCTCCACCCGGGAAGATGACCTGTGGCTTTCCGTTGGGTTCGGCGTACGTCGGGTTGGACCATTGTCCGTGCATGATGTTCCGCCGCGATTGCCCGGGCAGGTTGCTCGCCCAAAGGACTTTGCCCGTGTTCTTGTCGAGAGCGAGGAAACTCGGCGAATCTTCCGAGGGGACACGGAGGTGGGCCGCATCGACACCGTTACTCGTCACGAGGAAGAGGGTGTCGCCGACAATCATCGGCGAGCAGGTCGCGATGTTGTGCGGAAACACATTCAGCTCACCAATCATGTCGACCGACCAGAGGATTTTGCCAGTCGCCATCTCGGCGCAAATCGCTTCGCAACGATTACCGATGTAATAGAAGCGGTCGCCTTCGATACACGGCGTCGAGCAGATTCCCTGCTGTGGCCAGTCCCAGACACGCCCCGCGGCCAGTTTGTCATGAACGATCTGCCACTGGAAAGCACCGTCCTTCTCGTTGAAGCACATCATGACTCCCTTGTCGCCGGTGATCGACTTGTCACGAGGGAATTCATTGTTGGTGCCGATCAAAATGCGACCATCACTCATCACGGGGCCGCCGTATGCACGGGAGCCCAACTGGATCGAGTAGGCGACGTTGGTACCGTCGCTGATATCCCATTCGTCCGGGATGCCCTTGGCGATCGGATTGGCAAAGTTGCGCAGCAGGTGTCCGCCATACATCCGCCAGTCTTTCGACTCAAGATCGAGCAAGTCTCGGGTGTCTTGAGCCGAAGCGGAAGTCACGCCCATTAGCAAGGCGCAGAGCGTCGTGACGACATAGGGGATTCGTCGGATTTTCATTTGCATTGTTCTTATTCGGTGGATGTTCGTTTTTATTGGACCGTGATGTTGTCGTAGTAGATCGGTGTACCGGGACTCGGTGGCTGGATACCGAGCGCGGACCCGTACACGCCGGGTGGACCAGAGCGGTTCGGGTTGGTGTCCGTCAACTGAAGGTTCCATTCCGATGGTTCGGCCTCGCCCTTCTTCCAGGCCTTACCCAAGACTTGTGCCTTGTCATCTTCGACTTTCACCGTGAGCTTCAATCGGTACCAGCTGTCGGGCTCCCAAGCGAAATCGATCTCTTCGGCGACGCGTGGAACGGCATCCCAGGCCGAGACTCGCAGTTTTTGTTCGTTACCGACGAGTTGCAGGATGTAGCGGTGCGCCGTCACTCCCATGTTGGGAAGGTTGTCACGAACTTTCACACCCATGACATCGGTTGAGATGGTGTATCCGGACCAATCAGGCTCGCCGATGAACCCGTACCACTGACGATAGAAAGGCACGGCGATCCTCGCCGTCTTCATCAAAACGGTGTTTCCATCGTCCAGTTTCGTGGTGACGTAACGAAGCTGCGTGTTGGTCCAACCACCGGGGATCAACCCGGCGCCGGTCGACTCAAAATCTTCCGTGTAGGGCAGCGTCGGTACCTGACGGACTCGGACACTCGTTTCCAACTCACCCGCCTTTGCAAGGAGTGAACCACTTTGTCCTCCGTTGATCGCGGGCGCGGTGAAGGAAGCGCCGTCGACCTGTCCCTTCAAGACGGGTCTTGTCACTCCCTGGCCGAGGCCGGGACCGGGCTTCATCGGAGCCAACGTGAGTTGGATGGGCGTCTCCTTGATGAATTGCCCGTTCTCGTCGAAGAGTTTCCCCGTGAATTCGACCTTGTCTCCAGCCTTGACCGTCACTTCAGTCGGGCTCACTTGCAGCTGAGCAGGTTTACCGCTGGGGTTCGCTGCGGGAGTCTTCGCTTGCGGAGGCAGGGCTGTTTGCAATTTGTTGTACTTACCGAGGCAATAGAACTCTTCGGTCGTTCCAAAGTAAACGCAACCATTGGCGATAGCCGCTGAGCCCTGGACTTCCACGTCAAACTTTGGGTCGGCGGGCTGGAATCGTTTCCGAGACAGTCGCTTGCCCTTGTTGTTGGCGTCCAGAATATGGAAGTAGCCGTGAACGGAGCTGAGGTAAATCTTGCCGTCGCCGTAGGCCGGTGATCCGGTGCAGTTCCGACCGAACTTGGCGCGCCACAGTCGCTCTCCTGAATTCGCGTCAAAGCAGTACAGGCGGCCTTGGCGATCCGGAAGGAAGAGCTTGTCATCCATGAGCATCGGTGACGGGTACTTGAACTCGATACCGTCTTTCTCCCAAACGATCGTCGGCTCGGTTCCGCTGATGTCCAAGCAGGCAACTCGTCCCACCGTGGCTCGTCCGGGAATCTCTTCACCATGAGCGGCGAACAGTTTTGTTCCGCTGACGACCGGTGCGGGGTTCATCGCGCCGTTGCCGAACTCGAAACTCCAAACCTTGTTGCCGGTGTTGACTTGGAATGCATGCAGGTGTCCGTCACCACCACCACTGATCAACAGTCGCTGATTGTTGATGGTCGTCACGACGGGGACACAGCGATACGTATTCGACGGACGAATTCCCGTTGTACTCCACCAAACCATCTCGCCGCTGGTCTTGTCGAACGCCAGAAAACGGACGCCGCCCCCGCCATGAGCACCCCAGTTCGAGCTGATCATGCTGATGATGAGGAGGTTACCTTCCACGATCGGGCTCGTGACGCGACCGCCATAACCCGTGATGCGACCGAACTCCTCGGTCATTGATTTTTGCCACTTCACCTCGCCGGTCTCGCCGTCAAAGCAAAACAGGAGTCCTTGCGTTCCGTGCGCGTAAACGTTGCCGGTTTCAGGATCGCCGACCGGAACCGTCCATCCCAACCGAACGCTGACGATCGGCGTGAAGAAGATTCCGAAACGGTGCTCCCAAACGATCTCGCCCGTCTTGGCGTCCATACAGACGACGCGTTCCTGCTCTTCGGCACCCTCACCGATCTTGCTGACGATGTAGACCTTGTCGTTCATGACAATGGGCGTCGAACGGCAGCTCACGTCCTTCTTCATCCACAAGACATCTTCGATGTCGGACGGCAGACCGGTCTCACGGGAGACGCCGTTCGACTCGGGGCCCCGCCAACTCGACCAATCATTTGCCAAAACCGGCATCGCGAGTGCCGCTGCACAAGCGAAAATCCCGACTCTAAATCTCATCACACTGTTGCTCCGAAGAATCTAAGTTGAGTGCGTTGCGGCGAGACCAGTGAACCGATCTCGCGTGGCTGAACTATTGAATGCGGTAGCAGAACACCAAGTCCTGGTCGCGAAGATAAAGTCTGCCGTCGGAAATGACGGGACGGGTCCAATTCTTGCCGCTTGGGGCCGTCAACTCGGAAGTCGCCGGCAATTCGAAGCGTCCCTTCGAAACCCAACTCTCCGAGGATGCTTCGATGAGTTCCACCTCTGCGGATCGTTCACCGTAGAGATAAAGATGGCCGTCTGCCATGACGAGGGAGCCGTTACCCACGCTCTTGTTTGCGCGTTGGTACCACGCGATGTCACCCGTCATAAACTCTTGGCAAACCCAACCACGTCGTTCCGACGTCCCGTAGACGTGGCCGTCATGAAGGATGAACCCACCGATCGAGTTCTTCATGTTCCGGCTGGTGTAGACCGCTTCGGCCGCAAACTTGCCGCCGTCGTCGCGAGTGACCTTCACCATGTCACATCCATCGCCCGTGCTCGCGTAGACATGATCTTCGTGGCAAAACGGTGTGGGGATGACGACATCCGAATAGGGACGTGAACGCTCGTAGTACCAAAGCAGCTTGCCGTCCTCGGCTGCGACACCGGCGATGCCGAATTGCGTCATCACGACGTATTGCTTGATGCCGCCAAGCGTCGCGATCACCGGCGTTGCATAAGTCGACTCTTCATCGAGTTCCTTGCTACGCCAAAGCACCTTCCCAGATTTCTTGTCGAGGGCCGCGACGAGCCCCGCGCCATCGGTGCTGCCCGGTGTGCAGATCAATCGATCACCGTCGACGACCGCTCCCCAACAAAAGCCCCATCCGTAGGTTTCCGGTTCACCCGCGTCCACACTTTTGATCGAGCCGCCGAGGTCCTCCACCATGTGCACCTTCCAAACGACTTCGCCCTTCGTGCTGGCACACACGAGTTGGCCGTCTCCGGCCACGGCATAGACATAGTCTCCATCGACCGTCGGCGCCGCCCTTGGACCGGCGCCCCATGCGTTGCCCTCGAAGTCGAAGCTCTTCTCGTTGAGAGGCAGGGACCACAGTTCGCTTCCATCTTTGGCGTTCAAGCAAAACAGTTCCGCCTTACCGTTTCGACCGCCCGTCAAATAAATGCGGCCGTCAACGATGGCGGGCGACGAGTATCCGACACCCGCATTCTTGAATGTCCACGCGAGGGCAGGACCGCCTTCGGGCCACGTCGACAATAAACCTGTTTCGGTGGATTTATTGTCACCGTTTGGGCCTCGGAATTGCGGCCAATCTTCGGCGGTCGCATGCGTTGAAGCGAGCACACCCGCCAGTAGCCCGATCCATGAAAGACACCCGATCCATCGAGACGCTTGGGTTCGCGGAGAATCCGCGCTGGCAAACTTCATTACGGAATCCGCAGGAGGGAGAGAATGCGAAATCAGATCAGCCGGCCGGGCCGGCAGCAGCGATTGTAATTACTCAAATAGAGCAAACCCGAGGTGTCGCAACAAGAATGCGGGCGGATCGCCGAGCAGGCAAACCGCCATCGGGCTGTCCTGCCCCACGTTAGAGGCTGATCAAGGTGCCAGGCAGTCTCGCTTTCTGCCGACGACGCCATTGACAGCGTTTGGGAGCCAACAAAGAGAGGCCCCCGTCACTCGGGCGGCGGGACCGGAATCGACGGCAGGCCGGGATACATCCTCATCGAGGCCTCCGCGAACCGGACAGCCTCGGCATCGACGAGTCGCAGCCGATCAAGTGCCTCTGCTCCTTTGGGCGTCGGGCAGGTTTTGAGATACAGCACCACGGCCGGTTTCACGAGGTTGCTTTTCTGTAAATCGGTTTCAAAAAGCTGCACCATCTGATCGATCGCGGACCAGTCTTCCCACCGAGCGAGATCGGCAATGACGAGGTCCGCCAATTCGGGGCGATTCAACACGAGACGGAGGGCTGCCGAGAGACGTGGCTTGGGGATGCAGTTCAAGTCCGAGCCGTGAACGCGGATCGCGCTAACGGCGGCAAACGAATCCGAATAGCTCGCCTCCTTGTTGGCCAAGTAGTCGCGCTCGATTCGCGCAAGTGCTTTTTCACCACCAAGCGCGATGTAGCAAGCGATCGCGGCGTCCATCCCGAATTCGGCCGTTGGATCATTCACACGTTGCTGAATCAGTTCTTCGAAAAGGACGAGATCTGCGGATGTCCCACACTGGCTCAAGAACGTCCAGCAAAGGCGTCGACGATGAACCGGTGTCGATGCATCACGCAATTGATCGAGAACCCATTCACGATCCAAATACTTCTGTAGCCCCGTGATGTCCTCCATCGTGGCCTCAGCGAATTCGTTGTAGGCGTCCTGGGAAACAACAGGATCACGATGCCGGAGTTGTTGCAAGAAATAGGCGAGTCGTTGCGGTCCACTCGCGGGAAGCGTTTGCAGCTGCCCGATGTAATCGACCGCCTCGCGCGTGATTTCCCTGGGAGGATCCCATTGCAAGGGATCCCCGAACCCGAAAAGCAAGACGAGACCGCCGTTCGCTACCGGTTGCGTCGATTCGACGAATAGCACTTTGCCGCGATGGTCACCGTCTCCTCTGACGACCGACTCGAGACGCAGCTTAAGGAGATGAAATCCATCACGCTCCGTGACGGACTCGCACCGCGCGAGAACCGCAGCCGTGCATTGTTCAAGGTCGTCGCTAAGCGTCGGTTGAAGTGCGGAACAGAAGGGGCAAGCCGAGGCAACACCCATCCTGAAGGCAACGGCCGCTGCGATCAGCACACAGAAAACAGTCGATCGCGTTCGAAACGCGGCACCGAGAACGGCCAACGTGGAGCCTGCAAGCAAGAGTCATTCGATCGTCCCATCGTTCAGTGCCTACGAAACCAGGCAGATCGAAGACAAGAGCACTTCAAGCAGAGATAAGAAAAATACCGCCGTTACTCGAACGCCCAAGGTGGAACAATGACGTAAAAGGTTAGCGTTTCCGAGGCAGACTTTTCATCGGCTTGGCGCAGCACTTCTATCGGATGACTTCCCGGTCGCTCCACTCCGGCGAGCACCGACTCGAACTCTTCGGACGTGTGAATCACATGTCCATCGAAGGCAACGATTCGATCTCCAACACGCAGGCCACTCTTCGCCGCCAGCGACTGGGACGCAACAAAACTAACGACAGGGTGGTCCGATTCGATGGCCGTTACCGACTCATGTGCATCACGCTGTTCTTCCAACCGAGCACCAAAACGGAATCGTGATGCCGGACTGAGTGGCTTAGCTCGAGACGCCTCGCGAATATGTATCACCATCTCGTAATGCTGATCGAGCGTGATCTCTTCATAGCAGACTTCCGACTTCGACATGCTGGAATGAAACACGGCGCCGATCGATCGGCTCTGCTGCGGCAATCGCATCCATCGCGGCAGGGATTCGCTCGACTCTCCCGAGAGCGAGAAAGCAATGAGCGGTCGATCGCAGTAGTCGAACAGATGGGAAAATGAATCATACCGACTTCCCTCGACACTGAATTCGCGAAGCACGCCCTTTGCCGGGTCCTCGCCTTGGCCCGGTTGGTAGATCGCCTGAAAATCGCCCGTTCCAAAAGATAAGCCGACCGGGACATAGTCTGGGCCGAATTCCTGTTCGAGGTACGTCCCCATCCGCGGCATGTTGGTGGTTTGATCACCACCGATTTTCGATATGTGCCAGTCGTGCGCCCACAACATGATCCGCGAGTCTTCACCGTGCTGTCGAAGGATTTCCCCAACGAACTCGGCCATGGTCTCGTCACGTACGTTCGCAAGTTCTGTCGGCTTATTGAGATACTCCGTCGAGACCTCAAGGAACTGCTGCATCTCGGCTATCGCAACGCGGGTCTCATCGTCACCCACCATCTTGAGAGCCCACTCAACGGACTCTCGCCATGCCGTGCGTTCGGATGGTGATAAACCGGTTCGGAACTGGCGCTGGCAACCGGCAAGATCTTCTGCGCACTTGATGAGTTCTGCAAACACAGCGGCGCGTCGCCCTTTCTGCTCGCTTGCCCACGTCTCGAGTCGCACTCGATTCTCCCTGATCCGAGAATAGAGTTCGATCTCTTTGAGCATCCCAATTGAGGACCATTGGTCGATCCGAGCACGGTGGATTTGAATGGCAGCGAGCGCCTGCCGAAACAGAAGGCTCACCCGTTTCGTCAGCTGTGATTCAGTTGCGTTCTCGTTTGCTTCATAGAAGCTTTGCATGCCTCGGACAGCGACAAGTAAATCATCAAGCTGGCCAGCCGTGGCTTTGCCGAGAGCCTTTCCGTACTGTTCGTCGAGAGCGAGTGAAAGTTGCTTTCGCCATTCAACCGTTTTCTGTGGGAACCGCGACTCCGAGTCCGCCAAAACCATCTTGAGCGGAGTGAAAGCATCCTGAGTGTCGAATCCATAGAATCTCAGGGGGGATTTTTCTGACGGCCGCCTTTGATTCCACCTCCGCATCCACTGCACAAGCTCGAGTACTTCCTCCGTATCCCAGGTCCAAAACCCTTGTCCCTTGATCGCTTTCCGGGGATCACCTTTTCCGGTGAGAACATAATCATTGATCGGAACGCAAGCTGCGAAACTCGCTTCGATCCCGAACAGTTTGAAGTCGTGGTTTTCGACAAGGTGACGAAACACCCGATGCTTGAGCTGGAAAAAATCCCTTGTTCCGTGCGTCGACTCGCCCATCCCAATGATTCGTCGACCGGACAAGACACCGTCCAATGATTCCAGGTCCCGCAGATTTTCGGAGGACGGATCAACCGTCGTCAACTCAATGGCACTCTCCTCGACCCACGTTCTTGCCTCGTCCCACATTTGTGCTTTCTGTAAGGCATGATCCGGATGGCACCAGCCGGTACCATCATCAAACCAATCACGAACCAGCTGTTCGATTTTGGCAGGCGATTCATCCGTGATGTATTGGTCGCGCATGCCGCGATAAACCGTGAGAATCGATTGCACGCGGCGGCGAAGTCGTCGTTCCTCGTCCGTTTCGATCTGCAGGCGTGGCACCGCGTAAACAAAGCTGCTGGAATCGCTTTCGACGGTCGGATAGCTCCGAAAGTCACGGCGAACGAATTCGCCAGTTTCGGCATGGTGTTCTCCGGCGCGGACAAAGAAGTCAATTGCATCTTTCGGATATCCAAACACCAGACCGAAGCCGCGCCATCTCTCCGAAGCATCCGTTGCACGTTCAATCGAAAGCAACACCGATTCAGCGCGAGCATGCTTGGACAGACCGAGTCGCCCGAAATACATTGCCGTGCTCTCGATTTTCTCGTTCAAAGCGTGTCGATTCCCAATCCACGCCGATGCAAATCGCTGGTCCCTACGAAGTTGCTCAAAGACGAGCACGCCGGACTCAAAGCATTCGCCGCATCGCCAAACCGACAGTGCCTCACGAACACGCTCTAATTCTGATGTGCCTGGGGGTACAACGGGAAAGTACGTCCCAAAAAAGCCCTCGGAGATCGGCTTGATACCGCCGACCATGGTGTACAAGGCTTCGGAATCCAGTGCATCCAACAAAAGTTCTTGGGAAAGCAACCTGCTTTCCTTCGACAATCGTTCGACCGGGAAACACTCCGTTCGAGATACGGCGTCCGGGTGTCTTTTGATGCTTGCGAAACGAACCCCAGCATTCGGCTCGTCGGCTCGAACAATTTCATATGGGCAAGCCAACAGGAAGCAGATCAACAGCAAACGCGAAGCCATGAGCCCAATCTCTCATTGCGTGCGGGAACGAGGGTCAAAAGTGCCGAGAATAGATGAATCGCAATCGCTGCCCCGGACCGAGACGAACATCATTCCTTGAATGTCTTCAATTCCGCAACATGAGCGGTGAGTAGTTCGCTCAGCAGACGCTGTGGCATGGGCGACACGAAACCATTCACGCCGCGTGTGCGAGCGGACTTTGATGCTCGCCGATTACCTAGGTGTTGGCGGATCGAACTGAGATCCACGACGCGCACCCCCTGATTCAACAGCCTCTCCCGCATCAGCTGAGACGACAGCGTGGAGTAATCGCTTTGATAGAACGCACAGCGGACCTGAGTCAGGGAAAGATCCTGCGGATTGATGCGGCTCCAAACGCCTCCATCGGTTAGCAAGACAACTCTGATCGTTGTTGATGGGAAACACGCCCGAAGCATCTCGCCAGACGGTTCGTCCAGTGCACCAATCGCGGCAGGGCGATTCCTCGCAATAACCGACTCTTGGCCATAAACGTTCGGCTTCTCGTCGGCGACGAACCCAACGAAAGCGAACAAGAGAAGAGCGAACCGCATGAACCTTCCTTCATCTGCGCAGGCATCACATCACGTCAATATTCTTGCAATACGTGTGCATTTACACAAGAGTTCGGAAAGTTATTCCGCGGCGTTTGTGCCGGTTTGCTCGGCGGCGTTTCCCCGTCCGGCAAACCAGACGAGCGCTCCCCCGGCAATCGCCACCGTTGCCGAAGCCAGAAGCCACATGCCGGGAAGGTGCTGCTGTTCGGTTTGTCCGATGTTCCACTCGGCCAACAGGTCTCGCGACTGCACCATGACCAACAGCGTGCTGTTGTGTACCGCGTGCAGAATCATGGACGGCACGGTGCTGCCTGCTTTCCATGCGACCCAGCCCAGCAGTCCGCCCATCAGCGTGCTTGGAAGGATTCGTTCCGGCGCAGCACCTCCGGCCAACACCACATGAAACAGACCGAACGCGATCGCGGAGAACAGGATGGTCGGGATTGCACCTAAGTGTTGCTTCAGCGCGTTGAACAAATAGCCGCGGAAGAAGAGTTCCTCGCACACACCGGGCACCACGCCCATGCAGACGACGATGACCCACAGCGGCACGGACCTCCAACCAGCCAGCAGAGCTTCCACGTTTTCGACCTGACTCGGATCGAATCCGCGAATGCCGAGCCCCTGTGCCACCACGACCATCTCGAAGACCCACGGCCACGTTGCGAGTCCGAGCAGCATCGCCGCAGGGAAAAACACCCACCGCGCCCCGACGATGCCCAAGCTCGATGGAATCGCTTGTCGTCGCCAATGCAGCAGCAGCCACGGAACGACAACAAACAACACGATCGTCATCACGGAAGACAACCCGAGTCGCATACCGGGTTCGACCTCAAGGCGTCCGAGGATCCCCGACGCGACGAAAAATGCCGGAAACAAGAGTGCGAGAGTGGACAGTACCATCGTGATCGATGGCACCCGAGAGGAGGACTCGGGACGCCGCAAGAAATCGGACCAACCACCACGACTCCCGACCGCGACGGCATCGTTCCCAAATACCTGGGCAGCCATCGACAAAGCGGCAATGCCGTAGAGGACTGTCGAGATGATCGCAACCAACGCGGGCAATTGCCGAACGGTTCCCTCAAGCAATTCTCGGGACAACAACAGAATGTTGACCAACGGGATCGCCGCCGTGCCGCTGGCCAAGTGCCAACCGGGCATCAAAATGACAAGACCAGGCCCGATCGAAAGCAACAGCAGTGGAATCAGATAGGCCTGTGCTTCTTTAAAACTTCTCGCGGAACTAGTGAGCAACAACAGAACCGCGGAGTAGAAAAGCGCGAATGCCGAGAGCGCGAGAAACAACTTGCCACCGAGGCCGAACGTGAAGCCGTCTTCACCCAGCAGGCTCTTGTCGAGTTGGAGCGCGTAGAGCGTCACACTCATCGCCAACAAATTCATCAGCCCGGTGAGCATGGTCACTGAAACCACCGCGACATACTTGGCGGCGAGTAGTCGGAATCTCGGGACGGGCAACGCCATCAGCGTTTCCATCGTATTCCGCTCCCGCTCGCCCGCTGTCAGGTCGATCGCGGGATAGACCCCTCCGGTGACCGTCATCAGAAGCAAAATCAACGGAAGCAGCCCCAGCACCGCCGATCCCGTTTCGGCTGGCTCGACCAAGATGTCACGCTGTTCGAAGAGCTGTGGGACTTCTCTTCCGGTTGTTTTTGCCCAGTCTTTGATCCACTCGATGTTGGCCGCCGCCAAGCGCTTTTCGACGTAGCGAGCCACCTCACGGCCGCGCTCGGAAGAATCGTTTTGATAGATCGTGACTCGAGCAAGCGGTGTTTGGCTGATATCGACCCGAACGCCCAGGTCTGTCGCGGACTCGGCGACCGATGATTCCAAATCGAACTGCGTGAGATCACTCGGCACAAGCAGCTGAAGGTTGGGAGCGGCTGCCGGATCGGTGGAACCTATCGCGAATTCCCCACGTTGCAACGCCTCCGTCAACCAAACGGCTTCCCCTTCCGTCTCCAGCGCGATCTGGTAGTCAACGACTTCGTCGGCCGGCTGTTGGAAGGCGAGGAACCGGAGCCCAAACCCCAGAAGTGGATACAGCAGCAGAGGCATCACCATCAATGTGATGATGGTTCTGCGGTCGCGAAGAGTTTCTCGTAGCTCTTTCCTGGTGAACTCAAGTTGCTGCGCGAACGAGAACGCGACTCGCGATGGCGTCGTCTCTCCGAAATCTTCACTCATAGCCGATCACGCTCGCTGCGTCTCCCACGAGGTCTCCGCGACGGGATCATCTCGCATGAGCCGGTGAAAGATATCCACCAACGAGGGTTGTCCCGTTTGCTTCTTGAGATCTTCCAAGTCGCCCTCGTATTTCATTTTTCCACGATAGAGCAATCCAAAGCGGTCGCAGAATCTCTCAGCCTCTTCAAGCTGATGCGTGCAAACGATGATCGCTTTTCCCTCTTCGCGCAGGACACCGACGAAGTCGATGACCACTTTCGCACCAACAACATCGAGCCCCCGCGTCGGTTCATCGAGCAACACCACCGGCGGATCATGGACCAAAGCTCGCGCCAAGTTGACTCGTTGGGCTTGGCCCGTACTGAGGTTTGCACAGCGACGATCCAGAAAGTCTTCCAAGCCCATTCGATCAGAAAGCTCGCGGACGCGTTGAAACGCATCACGTTCATCCAACCCAAAGCCGATCGCGAAGTAGTGCAAGATCTCGCGCGGAGTCAGCCATTGATAGAGCCCAGCACTCGCCGAAACGAGGCCGATGACTCGCTTCATTTGCACG
>JBCBOT010000153.1:0-18031 GCA_039821165.1 Planctomycetota bacterium
ACGGTGGCCGCCAGCATCCGTCGCGACTCCAGTGATTCGGCGCTGAGCCGGCGGGTTCGCAGACGTCTACCGTGTGAACGTCGTTCCGGTCGGGAGAATTTCATGGCGGGCTCATCAGAAAAGCGAACAAGAACGGCAAACTGCCTCATCGCCTCCTGTACTGAGGGCTCCTGCGGTTTCCGGACCGGTTTTTCCAGGATTCTTCTCATCGAATAAAATGGATGATCTTTCTTCGAAAGTCGGTCCGATGTCGCTTTTGCAGCGCAGTACAGAACGTGAGAACTCCATCACCACCATGCATCCAGCCCGCGATTGCCAATGACTGATGCGCTCCCGGACCCTTCGGACTCCTCTGAATCGGTGCTGCACGCACGTGAGCTGAGCGCGTTGCTCTCGCAACATCGCGACCGGCTCAAGCGGATGGTCGAATTGCGGATGGACCGTCGCTTGCAGGGTCGCGTCGACCCTTCAGATGTCATTCAGGAAGCGTTTGTCGAAGCCTCGATGCGGTATGCGGAATACAACCGCAAGCGTGAAGTCACGCCCTCTATCTGGTTGCGTTTCTTGACGGGCCAAAAAATCGTTCAAGCACATCGGCAACACCTGGGCGTTCAGGCGAGAGACGCTGGTCGCGAAATCTCGATTTACCGTGGCGGAGTTCCTGAGGCGACCACTCACGCACTCGCGGCGCACCTCGTCGGTCGACACAGTTCACCCACGCAGGCCGCCGCCAAAGCGGAGCTCAAGTTGAGGCTGGAACAGGCGCTCAATCAAATGGAGGAGATCGATCGTGAAATCCTCGCGCTCAAGCACTTCGAACAACTGACCACGCGGGAACTTTCAGCGCTACTCAATATCTCCCAAGAAGCCGCGTACAAGCGTTACGTGCGAGCGCTCAAGCGACTCAAGGCCGTGATGCAAGACGCAGAATCGGATGTGCGGACATTGATTCCATGAGTCAAACACCACCCTCCTCAGAAGTCCAACTCGGTGAACTGGCGGATGAGTTCATCGAGCGGTTGCGTGGCGGTGAACGACCAACGATCGAGCAATACGCGGCAAATCATCCCGCACTCGCACCCGACATCCGTGACCTCTTTCCGACACTCCTTTCGGTCGAGGAGATCGGCTGGGACCAAGCTGGGCCGTCGGACACCGAACAGCCGCCCGAACAGCTCGGCGAATATCGAGTCTTGCGAAAGATCGGTGCAGGAGGCATGGGAATCGTCTACGAAGCGGAACAGGAAACGCTCGGGCGCCATGTTGCACTCAAGGTGCTTCCGCAATCAGCGATCTCGTCGCCCGAGAGCCTGCGGCGATTTCAGGTCGAAGCTCGGGCGGCAGCGGTTCTGCACCATCCAAACATTGTCCCGGTTTTTGGCGTCGGCGAGGACAAAGGCACACAGTATTACGTGATGCAATACATCGAGGGCCAGGGACTCGATTCGGTCCTCGAAGAACTCCGGTCGATGGGGCCGGATGGTGGACCAGAAAAGTCCCTTCTCTCGCCAACATCAGACACCGTCACGAGCCAATCGTCTTCGGGGATCACGCTCACGACGTCTTCGGCAACGAACGCGCATCAACACTACTTCCGCAATGTCGCAAAACTTGGAGCGGACGTTGCCGAAGCAATCGCCTACAACAAGGTGTTCTGCATCGAGACATTAAACCTTCGAATTTGCTTTTAGATCGCAACGGTACCGTTTGGGTCACCGACTTTGGGCTCGCTAAAACCACAACCGACGATCTCACTCGGTCTCGCGAGTTGGTCGGCACGCTCCGATACATGGGCCCCGAACGATTCAATGGTCAAAGCGATATTCGTAGCGATATCTATTCGTTGGGGCTCACGCTCTATGAGTTGCTGACGTTCGTGCCCGCCTACTCGACGAGGGATCGCGCCGAGCTGATTCGTCGCATCACGCTCAGTCAACCGACGCCGCCGCGGAAGCTTCATTCGGCTATACCGAAGGACTTAGAAACCGTCGTCCTCAAGTCCATCGAAAAGGATCCGGCTTCTCGCTATCAGAATGCGGCCGAGATGGCCGAAGATCTTCGCCGCTTCCTGGTTGGGAAACCAATCGTTGCGCGTCGCACGTCTCTTCGCGAGCGAACGGTGATGTGGAGTCGACGAAACCCACTCGCCGCCTGTTTGACCGCCGGATTGGCGGCGCTTCTTCTTCTGATGACGGTGGGCTACACCATTCACGTTCGCACCTTGCGGAACATGCTCACCCAGACCGAAACGGCACAACGAAACGAAAGGCTCGCCAACGAGCAATCCGAGTGGCGGCTACTGGAATCATTGCGGGCACAGGCCCAATCGGTTCGAGCGACCAGAACACCCGGAAGACGCACGCGGAGCTTCGCGGCAATCCGTGAGGCCTCCCAAATCCTCGCGAAGAACAACGTCCACGGTCGCGAAGAAATCGTCCTCGATCTCAGAAACCAGGCGATCGCATCGATGGCATTCGTCGACGTGAACGAAATGGAACACTGGAGTGCTCACGACGATCTTGTTCGCGCCAACAATCCTCGCTGGGATTTTGACCAAAGTGCGAGCGCGTATGTCGGCTCCGGGCCGAAGGGGGACATCTTTGTCCGCTCCCTCATTGACCAATCGTTGATCGCTCAAATTCCTAGCGGTGTCGAATACCAAAACAGCGCGTATCGTCCTCATTTATCGGTATCGCCGTCGAGCCGCTTCGTGGCCGTTTTCCAAGCGGATGCTCGGCACAACACTTTCGTCCAACTCGTCGAGACCCGATCGGGCAAAACGGTGTTTCCCTCGCCGGTCCCGAGCGTCGGCGCGCCTCACTGGAAGCCACTTCGATTCGATCCTGTGCGGGATCTTCTCTACTTCTTTGCGAATGACGGCCTGCGGTGTGTCGATTGCGAGACGGGGCGTGTGAAAAGTTACCAGGGTGTCGAAAGCGGTCCGCACATGGACCTCTCACCCGACGGAAAGCTGATCGCGGTGGTCGAAGAGAATGCGTCAAATATTGCGATCTATTCGACTGAGAATGGTGAGTTTGCTCGGAGGCTCAAGTGCCCGGCGTTGGCCTACGACATCAAGTGGTCGATGGATGGCCGACTCATCGCTGTCGCCGCGCGTGATCGTCATTTCTACGTCTGGTCGGCGGAGCAGGATGGTACCGAGCCGATCTCGATCTGCAGAGGCCATACCGCGACAGTTCGAACGCTTGCATTCTCGCCAACAGGCATGCTTGCCTCGTCGTCTTGGGACCAAACCACGCGGCTGTGGAATCCGTTGCTTGGAAAGCAGCACGTTCGGTTGGATCGATTTGCAAGCCTGCGATTCGGCGAGGATGGCCGAACGCTAGGGTATGCTCACGCCGGCAATGAAACGGGACGCTATGAAGTCATCGAAAGCGAGCACTGCTTAACTCTCGCGGGGCAGAACAGCCAATCCGGATCGAACGTTGAATCCGTCGCGTTCTCCCCCGATTCAAAATGGATTGCCATTTCCTCTTACGAGGACGGGATCCGAATCTGGCGAACAAGCGATGGCGAAAACGTCGATTCAAAGAGACCCTATGAAGCCGCGAAGTCAGTCGCCTTTCATCAGGAGGGAACTCGTTTGCTGAGCAGTGGGCGCGGGCACGTCTACGACTGGGAGTTTTGCGTCGAAGACGAAGATGCAAGGATTCAGAAACCCCAAGACCTCTTAGAGTTATCGAGCGGCCGGATGACCTACTTTGCAATGAGCGAGGATGCCATCGTCGCGCAGCAACGAGACGGACTCGCAACCGTGTTCGAACTGGAGTCGGGCGAACCGATTGTGGATTTGCCAAGTCCGGACTGGATGAATGATTTCACGATCAGTCCCGACGGCCAACTCGTCGCGTTCGGTACCTGGGGAACAGACACGATGCGAGTCTACAATTCGCGTTCCGGCGAACTCGTCTTCGCCTACGAACAGCGGTTACTCGGAAGCGCACCGAAATTCAGCCCCGACGGTAAATGGCTCGCACTCTGCCTGGATGGCGAAGTCGAATTATTTCGGGTCAGCGACTGGACGTGTCAAAACAAGCTTCAGCGCGACAAGCCCGGCTACCCCGATTGCGCGTTCTCACAGGACATGAAATGGATCGCGATGTCGGATTTGCACGACGTCAAGCTCTACCGGTTTCCGAGCCTGCAACTCGTCGCAGAGTTCACGGATCCGTTTCAAACGCAACTCACCGCCGGGCACCCTGAAGCTCCCGCGTTGGCCTTCAGTCCCGATGGCACGATGCTCGCAATCGGGACTTACCGCGACAGCACGCTCCTGTGGAAGCTGGACAAAGTCCGGTCGACGCTCCGCGAACTAGGACTTGATTGGGACGACGAATAACGACACTTCGTAGAGTCGACAGGCGCTGCTGCATTCGATAGAACAGGAGTTTCCTCGTGTGAAGGTCCGAATGTGGCGCTTGGCAAGAACCGAATCCACCAAGGTGATTGCGTCAAACAATTGGCGAAGCTGAAAGAGGGGTCCGTCGACCTCGTCTTCGCCGATCCGCCGTTCAACATCGGGTACGACTACGACGTCTACGACGACGAGCAATCGACGGACGACTATCTGGCATGGTGCCGCAAGTGGATCAGCGGTGTGCATCGTGCGCTCAAACCAGACGGCACGTTTTGGCTTGCGATCGGAGACGAATACGCGGCGGAGCTGAAGATCGAATCCCAACGAGCCGGTTTCCACTGCCGTAGTTGGGTGATCTGGTACTACACATTCGGTGTCAACTGCGCGAATGGATTTAGTCGCTCGCACACGCACTTGTTCCACTTCGTCAAAGACAAGAAGAATTTTACCTTCGTTCGTCCCAACCCGAACGTTCGAGTGAAATCTGCGAGGCAACTTGTCTATGCGGACTTGCGAGCCAATCCGAGTGGTAGGCTCCCCGACAACACTTGGATCACACGACCGCAAGATGCTCCCGATGCGTTCCGGCCGAACCATGACACGTGGTTCTTTTCACGTGTCGCTGGCACGTTCAAGGAACGCGAAGGGTTCCATGGCTGCCAAATGCCCGAGCAACTTTTGGCAAGGATCATTCGAACCTCGAGCAACCCCTACGACTTGGTGCTCGATCCCTTCGGCGGCAGCGGAACAACGCTCTGCGTCGCAAAGAAGCTTCGTCGCCACTGGATGGGATTCGAACTCTCTAAAGAATATGTGCGGCACATCGGAAAGCGATTGGAATCCACCAACGCTGGGGATCCGATTGATGGCCCCGAGGACCCGATCGAAAGTGCCCCAAAGACGTCGCGTGGAAAGAAACGTGCGGAAACGACGTTCGATGACGACACGATCAACGCCGTCATTGAGTCGTACCAAACAGCCGGCGAAGGCTACAACGCGGACTACCTGCTCTGTGACAAGGACCTCAACAAGCAATTCATTCGCGAGTGCTTGAAGCATGGGATCGGCGGCAACGCGATCGTGTGGAACCGGTTGATGCTGAAATTGCGAAAGGCTGGCAAGCTTCCGCAATCGACCAAACGTCCCCCCCGAGTTCCGGCGGCGGAACTGAACCGGTACGCGTACGCAAGCGAAGTCGCCTGGCGTCTGGTCTCGGACGAATTTGGTACTGACGCTTCAAGCGTTTCTTTGGATGACCTTCTCTGCTGTCCTGACTCGGCCGAGTACTTTGATCAGATTGCTCAGGAGTATGGTCCCCCCGATGTCACATCGCTTTCCTACCGCCGTGCAGCGTTGTCGTTGCGAAAGATGGCAAAGGATGCCCGCAAGCTTGCGAGTGAAAAGTACAGCGATTGGTCACGCAAGCGACTCAAGAAAGTGCACCGTGAGGACCTGGAAAAGAACAGCTACGATGGACCGGGTGTTTTTCTGATCGTTGGTCATGGCGTCGGCGTCTACGCGGGCGAGGCGGACAACCTTCGCGAACGAATTCCCGCGATTCTCCGCGGTCCGGCTTGGGAACGATTCGAGCCCGATGTGATTTGGATCGAAAAGAGTGATAAGGATTTCTCCGAAAACTACGCCCTCAAGTCCGCGCTCGTCCAATCGGACAGCCCACTCCTGAACAGCACCATTTGGCTGCCCGACGCCTAGCTATTAGCTATAGCTACACAAACTGAGCGGTTTCCTAAAACCAAAGGATGTTGGGCTGTGAAGGCTCGCTTTTTTCTTCACCCTCCCGCAGCGAAATGGATGTTGCCCTCCCCGGTTCTTTTGCGGGCGAATGCCGCAAAAGAACCGACCCTCCCATTCGTTTTGTCTTTGATGCCGTTGGCATCAAAGACAGACGAGGGAGGGTGAATTCACACAAACCGCTCAGTTTGAGTAGCTGTGGCTAGGCACTGTCGCGTCATAGTGAGCGGGCGTTAGCCGCCGGTTTCCCTGGAAAACCCGCAGCTAGTAGCGCCTTGCGGCTCACCAAAACGCGGATCCCGACGTTGTTGCGACATCTATGGGACAGTGCCTAGCGAGGGGCGTTAACCAACCTTCCCAAACTTAAATCGAGATTCAACGTGACCGCGATCCATAAGTTCCGACGTTTCGTCGTCGCAATCTTGTTGGTCATCTTTTCTTTGGTCGATGCGAACTGCCTTGCGGAGACAAAGAGGGCACCGAATATCCTCTTTATCCTGACCGACGACCATCGTCACGATTGCCTTTCTTCAACGGGCAATCCGTTGGTGAGAACACCGAACTTGGATCGCATTGCGGCACGCGGAACACGGTTTCGCAACGCCTTCGTGACGCTCGCGATTTGTTCGCCGAGCCGCGCCGCGTGCCTTTCGGGGCAATGCGGAAGTGTGAACGGGGTCACCTCTGTCGGCAAAGTCAGGTTGGATAATCCTTCCCAGACGTTTGCGACAACACTGCAGAGCCGAGGTTACTCCACCGGTGTGACCGGGAAGTGGCATTTGAGTACGACACCCGCAGAGGCCGGTTTCGAGTTCGCTTCGGTTTGCTGGTCGAACGGGACTTGGTACGACCGTACCTTTGAAATCGGCGGCACGAAGAAGACCATGCCGGGCTTCGTGGACGACGTCACAGCAAGCGAATCCATACGTTTTGTCCGGCAAGCCGTTGCCGAAGAGAAACCCTTCGTCCTGTGGATGAACACGCAGGTCCCGCACATGGACCACCGGCACACTTGGCCGGCGCAGCAACGGTATTTGGACGAGTATGACACGACAAGCATGCCGGTCCCAACATCCTGGAGCGATCCCCTGACGGGCAAGCCGGACTATTTGAAAGCGGCGAGGAATCGGACTCAGGCACTCAAATACGGATATGACGATCCCAAGCAAATCCAAAAGCACACCCGAGATTACTACGCCAGTGTGGAGCAGATGGATGCGGCCGTTGGTCGTGTGTTTGACGAACTTGATCGGCTGAACATCCGCGACGAGACATGGATTGTCATGATGGGAGACAACGGTTGGTTCCTCGGAGAGCACGGAATGACCAGCAAGGTCCTTCCCTACGAAGAATCCATGCGTGTTCCATTGGTGATCGCGGGTCCGAACACCCAATCGATCGTCACCGATGTGCTCGCTTTAAACATTGACGTCACGGCGACCATCCTCGAGCTAGCCGGTGTGCGAGTTCCCGCTTCCATGCATGGCCGTAGCTTATTGCCGATCACCGATGGCAAGGTTCCGGCCAATTGGCGAACCAGTTTCATCTACGAGGCTCCGACACCACAGCTCGGTAGTCGTCCGTTGTGGGCTATTCGAGACGCCGATTGGAAATACATCCGTACCCGGGTCGCCAAGGGAGAGTCCTTCGAGGAACTCTACGATCTGCGAGCTGATTCCGGCGAACTCGAAAACCTCATCGATGAACCGCAACACGACGCGATTGTGAAACGACTTCGAAAGGATCTCGATGTTCAACTCACCGCGATCTCGGTACCTGCAAATGCCGATGACCCATCATTTCAAACGGAGAGTTCACGCTCCGCACCTCAAGGATCTGCGGTCACTCGCCAGCTTCCGAGAACGGACCTGTTCATCAGTGGTGTCTATCCGCATCTAACGACCTACGGCGTTTACAGCCAAAATGGTGCGCACCTCAAGTCCGGCCACAACGAGTGTGGCATCGGGGCCATCGTCCCCTGGGCGGGGAAACTATGGATGGTCAATTACGCGCCGCACATGCCACGCGGGAGCGAACACAAGCTGTTTTCCGTCGATCCTGATCTAACAAAGCAGATGACCGTGCATCCGGAAAGTGTTGGTGGGACCCCGGCAGGCCGAATGATTCACGCAGAATCCAAGCAATTGCTCATCGGACATCATCTCATCGATTCGAAAGGAAACGTGCGAACGATCCAGCCGACAACGATGCCGATCCGTGTCACCGCAATTGCTCGCCACCTGAAAGATCCGGCAAACAAGGTCTACTACGTGGACATGGAAGGATCGATCTGGGAGGCCAATGTGCATGATCTATCCGTCACGAGACTCTTCAAGAAGCCGGTTCCAGGGTGGCACGGCAAAGGCGGCTACACCTCCCAGGGAAGACTCGTGGTTTCCAACAACGGGGAGCTTCATGTCGGTGATTACAAAGAGGTTCTTGTCGGGGGCGAGTCCAAAAACCCCGAGGAACGTGGTGTGCTCGCCGAGTGGGATGGCGATGACTGGCGAATCATCGAGCGCCGGCAATTCACGGAAGTCACTGGCCCCGACGGAGTTGTCGGGGGAAGCGATGATGATGCGCCGATCTGGTCGATGGGATGGGACCGTCGCAGCGTTCGGTTGAAGTTGCTGGAGGATGGAACGTGGCACACGTACCTTCTTCCGAAGGCGTCCTACTGCAACGACGCAAGCCACGGGTGGTACACCGAGTGGCCGCGGATCCGCGAGATCACCGAGGGGCGTTGGATGATGGACATGCATGGGATGTTTTTCGACTTCCCAAGAACGTTCTCGTCAACGAATTCCAAGGGCATTCTGCCGATCGGAAGTCACCTTCGATACGTCCCTGACTTTTGCGAGTGGGACGGGCGTCTCGTCCTTGCAACCGATGAAACCAGCATTCAAGGCAACCCGCTTGCGGGACAGCCACAAAGCAATCTTTGGTTCGGGACCTACGAGGAGCTGAAAGAGTGGGGCCCGACCAGCGGCTACGGCGGACCTTGGCTCGACGACCAAGTCGAAAAAGAGACTTGGTCTGATCCCTTCCTCGTCGCCGGGTTCACGAGTCGAACGTTGCACCTTGCTGTCGGCCGAACAAAACCGCCGACTACAGATCTTTTGCGCACGTCCGATCAGCAGTCGATTCATGCCATCCCAGAGAAACTCGCCGTACTTCCCATGGTGACAATCAATCGAGGCGACTGGCACAAACCCGCTCCAGAATTCTCATTCGAAGTCGATCAACCCGTGACCGTTTTTCTTGCGGTCGACCAACGAGGTGAACCATCACTGGACAGCCAGTGGATACCAACTGAGATGGAGTTGCGTTGGGGGAAAGGACATCGCGACCGTGTGTTTCGAAGGCAGTTTCCAGCCGGTCTGGTCACGATCCCCGGTAATGCGACTCAGCACTCGAAAGGCTCTTTCGGAATGCCACACATGGCGTTCGTTTCCTCGGCCGCTTCTGACCTTGTCATTCAACCGAACGCCGCCGCTTCGCTGCGTCTTCCGCGAACCGAACCAACTCGCGCGGGCAATGAAGCAGTGGTCGTGAGTGTGCAGGTGGATTCGACGGGCACAAATCAATGGACGGACCTGAGTGACTACCAACTTCACAGCGGTGAGGCGACCTCCGTCATTTTGCCGGATGGACTCGACGCTGTTTGGATGCGATTCAAAGTTGACCGCGATTGTGTTGCGACGGCATTTTTGCATCAGACTTCGGCGTCGCCCAATCCAAAGCCGGACACGGGCCTCTTCGCAGGTGTGGCCGACGTAGCAGACAAAGCGACCTTGAGCGGTTTGATCTATGCCGCGAAACGCAATCGAAACCTGAGAGTCGTCGCAAACGATGGCCGTTACTTCGAGTTTTCCAAGAATGATTTTCGTTTCAAAGCCGATGACGCGGATGCAAAACTCACGAAGTTGCTTGAAGTGGAACCGGAATTTCAAGTGGATGATGCATCAGTCTTGATTGAATCGCAAGGGCGGCGATTTCGCCTCCCCAAGGGAGACGCGGCATTCGACAAACCGTTCTCTTTTGGTTGGCCTCGGGCTGTACGCGAAGTCGAGTCTGAACGTCATCTCGCCAACATCCACGGGACCTTTTATGAGCTTCCATTGGTCACGAACGGGGCGCCACCCGCGTGGAACCTTATTCGCCCGGTTTCAAGCCACCGAAAACAGATTGCAGACTATTGCTCCTGGAATGGTCTGCTCGTTCTTGCGGGAATCAAACCGAACGCAACCAACGACGGTCATGTTTTCCGTGACCCGAATCTTGAAACAGGGCTTTGGTTTGGCGGAGTTGACGACCTTTGGAAGCTCGGAAAACCAGTCGGACGTGGCGGCCCCTGGGCCGACACGACGGTGAAAGCCGGCCTCCCGTCAGACCCCTTTCTCATGCGAGGCTACGATGACAAGCAAGTCACCTTGTCACATCAATCGGAGGAGTCCGTCGAACTCGCGTTGGAGGTGGATATCGATGGTAACGGCCGATGGATTCCCTACAAAACGTTTTCCGTTCCCTCGGGAGAGAGACTCAACCATCGTTTTCCTTCGGGTTTTTCCGCATGCTGGGTGCGTGTCATTGCGGACACCGACACCACGGCGACTTGCCAACTTGAATATCGGTAGATCATGTGTCTCCATCCGTCGACGCAAAAGCCCACCGGTAAAATGCAACGAGTACGAACCCGTCTAACACCGAGTCTTGCAATTGTCTGCTTCGCGGTCTTGAGCATGGCACGCGCTGTCTCGGCTGAGCCTCCTAACGTCGTGTTGATCATGGCGGATGATCTTGGGTTTAGTGATGTTGGCTGCTTCGGTAGCGAGATTCCCACGCCTCACCTCGATGCGTTGGCACGTCACGGAACCGTCTTCACCAACTTTTCAAACACATCTCGTTGCTGTCCCTCACGTGCGAGTCTGTTGACGGGGCTTTATGCGCACCAGGCGGGAGTCGGCGACATGAACAATTCCGATAGCGGGCCTGGCTATCGCGGACAATTGCGATCGGACGTGTTAACGCTACCCGAGCGTCTTCGTGCAAGCCGCTACTCAACGATGATGGTTGGCAAATGGCATCTGACTCGAAGTGGCAGCATCGATGACGGGCCGAATGGGAGCTGGCCGTTCGAGCGAGGGTTCGATCGGTTCTTCGGGACCATGGAAGGAGCAAAAAACTACTTCCGTCCGACTTGGTTGTTCGACCAATCGAACGAGGCGACGTCCTTCGATGAAACCTTCTTTTATACCGATGCGATTGCGAGTCGGGCATCGAGTTGGATTCAGGAACAGCCGACCAATAAGCCGTTCTTTCTCTATGCCGCGTTCTACGCACCTCATTTCCCGTTGCAGGCTCCGCAAGAATCCATCGAGAACCATCGTGGCCGGTACATGGCGGGTTGGGACGAGCTTCGCCGAAAGCGCTTGTCCAAGCAAAAGGCTTTGGGAGTCCTTCCCGAGCAGACGCAACTCACGGCGCGGCCGAGTGATGTTCCGGCTTGGCACACCCTGTCGATTGAGCAACAACAGGAACTCGATTTGAGGATGGCTACCTACGCGGCTCAGATCGAAAAGCTCGACCAGGGAGTCGGCAAAATCGTAGCGGCGCTACGTCAAACTGAACGGTTCGACAACACACTTGTTGTGTTCCTGTCGGATAACGGAGGTGCCTCGCCCGGTGGACCTTTCGGCGCCGGCCCCTCGGACCGAGTCGGAACTCCCGAGGCCCCGGTCAAGACGACGTATGGCAAAGGCTGGGCAACACTCTCGAACACCCCATTTCGAATGCACAAGGCCAATACACACGAAGGCGGAGTCATGTCTCCGCTGATCGTTCACTGGCCAAAAAGGTTGGGTGCCGAGCAAGTGATTCGGGACGACGTCGCGCACATTGTCGATATCGCGCCCACGGTGATTTCAGCTGCGGGTCATGATGAGTCGTCACAAGTGTTCTCAGGCATCGACCTATTCGCAACACGACGCGCTGCTGAAACCCCCGTCTTTTACGAGCATCAAAAGAGCCGAGCCGTCCGCGCCGGCACATGGAAGCTTGTCAATCGAGGCAAGTCCAACCAATGGGAACTCTACGACCTTGCGACGGACCGTACCGAACAGAAAGACCTCGCCAAGCGCGAGCCAGTCCAATTGAAACGGCTCAAGGAACTGTGGCTCGATTGGGCCCGCCGCAATCATGTCAAAACGAAGTGATCGCTTCCTTTTGAGAAGACAGAGCGACCGCACATTTTTCAGTGCCAACGTCAAAGAAACGTTTTTCTTGCAATGCGCAAGGATTCTCGGAAAATAAAACCTGCGTTGCTTTTTCGATAGTCCGAGTCGCGGTGTCTCGCGCCAAGTGGAGACGCTCTCCGCGCACACCATTCTGTCGGGGCTGCTTGATGATCGATCCCGCTTTGGCGCCGGTGCGGCCCCGCGTTATCACGCGGGATTCCGGAGAGACCTTTCTCTTGGAAGATGAGGTGGCTTCGCTCGCGAGGTCTCCACGGGTCGGGACCTTGCGGCTTGATGGGCCAGCCGGTTCTGGCAAAACGACGGCGCTGCGGCATTTAGCGGCAACGATCGATCCAGAACTGAACGTTGAATTCTTTGACGATGCGGACATCGACGAGGTCGCGAGATGTGCGGAGTCCCGATTCGTTGTTTACAGTTCTCGCTCGCGAGCGAGACTCGGAATGACGCGCCAGCTCGCGGCTTGGACGGAAGATGACTTCATTGAGTATCTGCTCTCTGTTCGTCCCGAATCGGTCCAGTCGGTGTATGCCCGCGTCGTCAATGCAAACGACTGCCGCACGAGAACCCCCGAGCTCTGCCGTTTGGTTCTCGACGAATTTTGTCGCCAGCCCTCGATGACCTCCTGTTCGGAAGCGATCGTTGCGACCTGCATGCGACTGTTGCCCAACGAACTCTCAGAGGAGATGCTCGGCGACGTTCGCATTCGAGCCTTGAGTGTGGAACCCAAGCGAATCCGCTACGCGATGATTGAATTGGCGAACCACTTCGAGACCCGGCAGAGTCTGGAGTCGTTTCAGGCGGGGTTGGGCCGCATCTTGAGGCACCGTCCCGTCTTGACGGTGCTGGCCGCGAAACGAGTCGTTCAGCAACTCAAGAAAAAGGTGCGACGTCTTCCTGCACTTCCGATTGAGTCAGACCTCGTCGCCGAGATCGCCAGTGATATCCACACCAATCGAGTCGCATTGAAAATCCTGCAGCGAATGGTGGACCGAGATGAAATATCCTCTCCTTTCGCGGCGACGGTGTTGCTCGCATGCAAGCCAGATTGGCGATCCAAGACAGCTTCGCCAAGGTTGAAAGGGGCTTTACTCACCGAAGCGAAATGGAATGAAATCAAGCTGGAGGAAGCAAGGCTGCGAGGAACCGACCTGACGCGGGCCGACTTGAGTGGTGCGACGCTGGACGGAGTTCAAAGCGAGTTGGCCTTCTACGAGGAGGCACGTTTTGAAAGAGCGCGCGTTCTGAATTCGAACTACTCCGACTCCGACTTGAAACGCTCAAAGTGGCTCGGGGCATCCGTGCAGAAAGTCGGTTTTACAAACGCGGATTTGCGACAAACGGATTTTTCGTATTCCACCCTGAGTCATTGCGGCTTCGTGAATGCGGACCTTAGCAAGGCCTCCTTTTTCGAGGCTGACCTCACAGGTTGTGAATTCTCACACGCGATCATGGAGGGCGTCGATTTTCGCAGAGCCAGGCTACGAGGAGTGAGTCTTCCCTCCCTTCCGCTACGTCGTTGCCTGATCGAGCAAACCGAATTTCTTGATTCGCGGCTTCAATGTTGTGATCTGGAGAACCTCCACGCCGTCCGTCCTTGTTTTCAAGGCTCGAATCTTCGTGGGGCCTACCTCACCGGTTCTACTTTTGAGCAAGCCGATTTCCGCGACGTGGATCTACGCGACACGGGGCTCGGTGACATTCATTGGCAAGGAGCCGATCTTCGTCGCGCGAATTTGAAGGGATGTTCTTTTCACATGGGGTCGACTCGAAGCGGCCTCGTCGGCAGTCCCTACCCGAGCGAAGGCACCCGGACCGGCTTTTACACTGACGACTACGACGATCAGTATTTCAAGGCTCCCGAGGAAATCCGGAAAGCAGATTTGCGGAATGCAGACTTGCGTGGCGCGAAAATCACCGGGGTGGATTTCTATCTCGTCGATCTTCGAGGGGCACGATACGACGAAGATCAATTGCCTCAGCTTCGACGCACTGGTGCGATCTTACGATCGCGAGTGAAGTAACTTCCGGTCACAGTCTTGTCATGCAACTGGATTCAGTCAGACGTCCGGAAAGAAGCTGGACGCCGGTTCGAGGACTCACTCTCCATCGAGATGCAAATCGGAGACGGGCCGTGCGACACACAAAACAGCCTCGTCGGACTCGCGGTCGCAGGAAGGATCGGTCTCATACGAGACCTGTCCACTGATGAGGCGACGCACGCACGCACCGCAATCACCTTCACGGCACGAGGATTCGACCTCCACATCGTTCATCTCCGCAAGTTCGAGAAGCGTGCCGTGATGAGGTTGCCACTTTAGTTGTCGGTCTTCAATTCGAACGTCAAAGGAGGGGCCGTCAATGGGAGTTTGCGGGGCGTCCTCTTCGACGGCGATTCCGCCGACCCCCTTTTTCGTTCCTCCAAAGGACTCGTATTTCACGTCTGCTTCGGCGACTCCCTGACTCACGAGTCCTTCGGCGAGGGACGTCATAAACGAATCAGGGCCGCAGATCATGTACTCGCCGTCGCACGAACCTGTTTGGTCGAGAATCGATTTTGCATCAAGTCGCCCGATGCTGTCGCGGCGAGCGACGTCACCCTCGATGGGGCGGCTCCACCAAACGTGAAGTTCAAATCGGCTGTTCCCTAAAAGAGACTGCGAGAATTCACGCAGTAAGGAAAGGAACGGCGCGTCTTGGCTGTTGCGTAGTTGATAGAAGATGCGTATCGGTCGAGTCGACCGACGTTCGAAGCACTCCAGGGTCATCGAAAGGATGGGCGTGATGCCGATTCCGGCGGCAATGAGAACAAGCGGGCGTGTGTCCTTGATGTCGCTTGTGAATTTGCCTTTCGGTTCTTGAATTTCGATCACGTCACCAACGCGGATCGTGTCATGCAGTAGATTGCTGACCAAACCATCGGGGACACGCTTGACCGTGATGCGGTACTGGTTGAGTCCGGGAGGTCCGGACAGACTGTAGAACCGCGTGACCCGCTTCTGGTTTGTTGGGTGTTCGAGGCCGACCAGAATCGCTTGACCGCCATGGAAATCGGCGAAGGAGCCTCCATCTTCGGGCGCGAGGACGAACGAACGGCAACTGGGAGACTCGTCGTTGAGGCAGACGACGAGGGCATTTCTCCATCGCCGCTTCGCCTTCGGAGAGGCCTGTGAGACGTCCGTTTCACTTGGTTCCTCACGCGGGGTCGACCGCTCGAGCATCGACCGCTGGAAATCGCGTGACTTACTTCTCCAAAAGGCTTCTTCGCGACGGGACAACGATTCACAAACGAATCGAAATCCGATCCCGCATCCGACAATCGTAACGAGTGCGATCCAAGCCATTGTATTTGGTGTGAGTCGAGACGGATTCCGGTCTATTCACCTACATCGTCCCTCCGCTCGGTACGACATGTCGGAGCCTTCCCATGATGATTGATCGCGAACGGTCTCCGGATAAAACGAATAAAGTGATTGATCAACGTGGTGATGGTTGTCGCAGCGTGGCCGTCCCGTCGCATACGTTGAGTCGGCGACTGCAAAATTCCGAGGTGGTCGAACGGTAGAATGAGGGGCCGCGTGGGTGGTGACTTCATGTGTGCCTCCTTCAAAAGCTCGGCTTGCCAGCCAACCAGTTTCTCGCGAGGCGATGAGGGGTCACCAGCGGTCTCGCATTCATACTGAACGAAGCGACTCAACGAAATGGAATCGTTTTTCCCATCGATTTGGAACGTACTGCACGACGGAGGCGTGGATCGAATCGTCGGGAGTGTGCCCGGCGAGGTTCGCGTGCATGTCGGGATCGAGTATCTGCGCGAACGGTTCCCCGATGACGGCGATGAGTTCGTCGTTTGCCTCTTGGCGTGCTCGCGACTTTCTCACCGGCTCTATGACGATGAAAACAGCATCACGGACATGGAGGCGATCGCAAATCTATCCGCCACGATTCTCAGCGCGGAAATGGACGGGGCCGTGTGTCGAGTCTTCACCGACTTGGGGGTTCTCGAAATGGAGTGTCGCGGCGGCAGAGTGTTTCTCGATTCCGGTCGCCCCATTCCACTCACTGAGTTGCTTTCCGTCGCAGAGGCATACTGGGACGAATGGGAATCGAAATCGAAGGGCCGCAAATAGCTGACACTCTTGCCAGAGGGCAAGAAAAGCAATGGGCGATACTGGATTCGAACCAGTGACCTCTGCCGTGTGAAAGCTGGCGGCTTAAGTCAAAACACCGCTTGCACCAACGGAAATGCACATTTTTGTTACGTTCAGCACGCTGGATTCCACTGGATTGGGACTTTAAAGGGTACGGAAAAGGGTAGCGTGCCGACTGGACACTTCGAGTGAACTGCTGGTTTCACACGGCAACGAGTTTCGCGACGAAACACTGGAATTTACCTCGTTAACTGCGTATTAGTTCCGTCATGCGTTCCGTTTCCCGGGTGATTCCATGCCACGCAAACCAACTCCGTACCTTCGTAAGCAAACAAACACCTGGTATTTCTCGACCGGTGGGAAGAAGCACAGCCCTGGCAAAGACAAGACCGAGGCCTTCCAAAAATCCTACGAACTGATAGCCAACAGGAGCAACTCGCAACCTCGAGCGATACGCTCAACGAGACGCCTCAGAGCTATCTCGACTGGGTTGAAAACCGCCGCAAGCCGACCACATACAATAAGCAAAAGCACTACCTGGAAAGCTTCATCGGTCATGTCGGACGGTCGCTCAAGCCGCTGAACTTGAAGCCGTTTCATGTTTCCAAGTGGACGAATAAGGATTCATGGAATTCCACGAGTCGTCACGATGCGATCTCAATTGTTATGCGCATGCTCAACTGGGCTGTCGCGAAGGCCACCTCAAATCAAACCCGATTGCTGGAATGAAAAAGTCTCGGACGAGGCGACGCGAGATCGTCTACACACCCGAGCAGTGGAAACTGATCAAGTCCGACGCGACCGGGCCGCTGATCGACTTCATCGACTTTCTCTGGGCAACCGGATGCCGACCGCAGGAATTGCGATGGATCGAGTCTCGACACATCCACCATAACCTTTTTATTTTTCCACCAGACGAATCCAAGGGAGAGACCGATTCACGTGTCATTTTGGTCCATCCGGGATTATCGTGGGTAGAGCTCGAGTCCACCGCAGTAAAAGAAGATCGCGGTCTTGAAGTTGTCGACGTTGCGGAAGCCACCGACGCGACGCTTGATCGACATGATCTTGCTGTTCATTCCTTCCGCGACCGCATTGGTGATTCGATGCGTACAGTAGCTGACAACGTTCGCCAGACGTTCTTTGATCGAGCGAGCAACTGTCTTCATCGGCGTTAGATTCGTATGGATGACTCGTTTGTACCAGTCTTTGAAATACGTCGTCGCGGACGTGCTGTCGTCGTGATGCCAGAGATCTCGTAGCATCTCCTTGTACGCCCATGCCTTGCCTGTTTCCAACTGCTGATTGTAGATCTCCTCGAATAGACCACGCTGCTTTTAAGTCAAGTTCTCTTGGCTCTTGAGCCACACATAGCGTGAGTGAGTCAGCCGATCATCACCCTCACTTTTCAGTCTCTTCTGTTCGCCGCGCCGAATTTTGTCAACTGCTTTTGTCGCCAGTTGCATCACATGGAATCGATCATGGACGATCTTGTT
>JBCBOT010000154.1:0-17823 GCA_039821165.1 Planctomycetota bacterium
ATTGTGGAGACGATCGACGAACTGGACGAGGCGTTGGGCTACCGTGTCGGCACACCGATTATCGGTGATGTCCACTACGACACCCCAAATCCAACCCCCGAAGTTGAAGCCGCCGAAGGTCCTGCGGGTTCCGTTATTTTCCTGGATGAGTCACTCGAGTTCTCTGGGGAACGAGGAGATCATTTAGACCTCGCGCACGTCCAGTCGCTGGAACTGTCGGAGGGAACCTACGCGACCCACTTCACCGTCGAGGACGGAGACAGGCGGCGGACACTGTTTTCCAAGGATGCCTCCGGTTACGAGGAAGGTGGTCATCTGACCGCATTCATCGAGCGAGGACGTGTGAAGGTTCGTTTTCAGAGTGATAGCCGTTCGGTCTGGTTGACTTCCGCTTCGAACTCGATCGTCGAGGGACAGTCGTATCACCTTGCGTTTTCGTTCGGTTCTGACGGAGCGAAACTCTATCTCAATGGCGACTTGGTGGACCAAGAGTCGGAGTTCACGCAAGGAATGGCTCTCAACACGAATAGTCTGTTGATCGGCGCGAACGGTTGGTCGCGATCGGATTCCAAGCCGAACGATACACGCGACCAGTTTGTCGGTGTGATCGCCGACTTTACTGTCTACGAAAGCCAGCTCACCGATGAAGAAGTCGATGCGCTGGTGAACGGAAATGATAGCGCGTCCGATTTCGTTGATGAGTCGGAGGATTCATCGAATCAAGCCACCGATGAGTTCTTCAGCGAAATGGGCTCGCTGTTTTAGCGTTCCTTTCTGACGAACGCTTCGTCATTCGGGGCCGACGTCGATGGCGTCGGCCCCTCTTTGAATCAGGTTTCACGTCACGGCGTGATCGCAGTCAGTTTGACGGAGGCACGGATCTGCGCTAAAAGCAACTTTGCTTCACGGCGAACGGTGGCGTCTTTCGCGATCGTGGCGACTCGCGCGAGTGCGGGTTCTGCCATCCGGCCATAGGAGGCGATTCCTTGTGGAAACGGAAACGTCTTTCCTTTGTTGCCTGGATCGGCGATGAACGCGTTGCGGCGTTCGAGGCTTTCACGAATTTGCGTGAGCAACTCTTGCTCGTCTTCTTGAGAGAGTAGCTCCATCCGGGCGACGAGCACCCGCAAGGATTCCTTCGGAGTGGGTTTGACGTGGAGTGGGAGGAGTTCATCCGTGATGTTTCCGGGCACCATGTACAAGACGCGTCGTCCGTCTTCTGCAAACCAGGAAGATTTCCACGTGCTGACCATCGCACGGGCTTCCTTGTCGTAGAGCCCCTCGGCAGCGAGTCGTTGGACCAGGGTGTTCTCGAGGTCTTGCTCGGAGGCGGGGGACAACTCACCAAAGGTTTGCGACGATTCGGCGGCGACTTTGTCGACCACGTTCATCCGCATCTTGCCGTTGCGAACCTCGAGCATGATGACGCTGCGAATCTCGTCTTGGCCGCGATTGGTGAAGGTTGCGGATCTTTGATCGAATTCCACGGCGACGGGCAATTCGAACTTTCCAACGCCCCGATAGAAAAGGAACTTCTCAAAGAAGTCCTGTGGTTGGTTGAGGGACCAATTGTTAAAAGCACTGAATTCGTTCCTTTGTTGAACATGAACCAATGCCGAATCGGTCGCGCGGGCTTGGCCGTAGTGCTGAATCTTGGGATCCTGCGGGAGCATCGAGTTTGTCAGGTTCTCTCGGAGTCGGGAGCGTAGTGGCTCAGGAATCGACTCTGAGATCACGGAGTTGGTTGGGATCAGATCAATCTGTCCCCAGTCGATGCTGGAGTCGCCGATCAATTCGCCCTTACCCAATGCCGCGTTGCGATCAAGTGGAGGCAGGATCTTCTTTGCTGGCGGGTAGTATTCGGTGAGCATGCCTTTCGGGAAATCGACGCGGACGCTCACCTTTCGTGGCTTGTCGGTGTAGAAATAGGTGACCGGGGTCTCCATTCGGACGCGAGCCCGCACGCGCTGCTTGAAGAGTACCGGGAATCCGTTTCCGTTTCCTCCGCTCAAACGGTCCAGAACGAAGCTCGGTAGATCGCTGTGATCGGTTGCCAGCGGTCGGTAGTCGAGATAGACACCGTCGGAGCCGGAGAACGTCGTGAACGTTCCCCACTCGTGCACGATGAAGTCGTTGTCGAGTTTCTGTTCTGAGGCAGGGTCATTCGCTTCGACTCGGTTCGCATCGAGCACGAAGCTGGAAACAAGAACGAGGTAGAGTCCGGCGGTAATGACGCGAAAACGCTCGATCGTTTTTGGTCGTGGCATTCGTTGATTCTCCTGAGTGAGGGTGTCAAGACGCGGAAGAGTCGTCTGCGGACGGGGAATGGACCGGGAGAATTTTCGACGACGACAGAATTCGAACATTCTTTTTGCATTTCTCCGGTCTCGTCAGCGCGCTCAATCGACCAAGCTGTTACGAGGAGTCGAATATCGGACACGCAGACGAACAGGGTCTTGAGTCATTCCGAGTTTGTTGACGGTTCGGCCACCTGCCCGGAAGCTGAAGGGGCACGTGAGCGCGAGCCTGCGAGTTGCCAGCTGGACATCCAGTGTTGGTATCGGAGGATCTTTGCGCTGTGCCAATCGAAGTTGATCTCGCGGGTCGATGCGGAGGATGCGACGCAAGAGACCTTTTCACGAGCGTTCACGCGATTGCACGAAGTCCGCAACCCGATGGCACTCGGCGGATGGCTACGTTCCATCGCCCAACACGTCTGTATCGATCTCATCAGACGAAACACACGACGAAAAGCAGAACCGATTGAATTGTTCGTCGTCGCGATGCCCTCTGAAACAAACGCGGGCGAAGATCGTGAGGCGTTGGCAGTGTGCATCGCCGAACTTTCAGAAGACCTCCGTGAGGTGCTGTTGCTCTACTACTATCAAGACATGACTTACGACGAGATGGCAACTTGGCTCGGTGTCGCGCGTTCGACCGTCAATGACCGGTTGAGTAAGGCTCGGCAGCAGTTGAGGCGAAGACTTGTTTCGATGGGGGAAGCGCGATGAGCCGTTGCGATGAATTCTGCTCGCAAATGAGTGCCGCTCTCGATGGCGAATTGGATGCCGAAGCAACCCGCGCGATTCAGCAACACATCGCTGTCTGTGATCGATGTCGTCGGGAATGGGTGGAGATCACGGAACTCGATCGGCGACTGCGTCGAGAGTTGACGCTCGACGTTCTCGAGCCCGCCGCAGGCACAGACACTGTCGCTCATTCAATTTTGACACCGGAAAAGACCACGGACGGCAATGGTAAAGCGGCACTCCTCGGCCTCGCCATCGCGGTGGCAATTCTTGTTGCCGTCTTCTTTGCTCGACCGGAGAAGCACGACAATCAAATGGTGGATCGGAATCCAGACGCACCCGCGTTTGCGGCAACACTGATTCACGCGACAGGACCTATCGAAGTCTACGACAACGACGCAGGCACTTGGAGCGAACTGGAATCTGCCGCCACGCCGGAGCTTGAGCCGGGTGCGCGGCTCAGAACGCTGTCGAGCGGTCGGTGTGAATTCCGAACGCCGGAAAATGGGACGATCCGACTCGACGAAGATGCAGAGTTGGTGTGGAAGCAGGCTGACGAAGTGCTGTTGCTGAAGGGGCGGATGTGGTGCGAAGCGCCCTCCAGTCAATCGCTCTCCGTCCAATTGCCAATGAACACAAATGAGCAAGTCGCCACATTCGTTTGTCCGAGTCGCTCGGAGTCACACTATGCGGCCGAGCCGCAATCCATCTCCTGCACATCGACCTCCGGTTCCAACCAGGCGGTGATGGCTCAATTGGATTCGTTGAAGTGTGAAGTCAGTCCGGGCGAAACACTCAAGATCGCGGAGGACTCGGATCGCGATGGTCAACTCGTGCACCGAGACGAGTCCATGGTTGCTGCGGCCAAAATATGGCAACTACCGCTCTTGGCATCACCGGCTGGCGACTACGCCGAACTCAGCCAGAGTTTGACGTGGCTGCTTGCACCGATCGGCTACACCAAAGCCCGTCATTTCAATGAGCATCAGATTCGGGAACTCGGGCCGTCTGGCGCGATCCCTCTCTTGGCGTACGTGCGATACTCGTCGTCGGACACGTCACAGGATGCGACACGGCGAACCGCGATGCAGTTGGCTTCTGAAATCGCCGACCCCAAGTCCAGTCTGATCTTGCGTGAGCTTAGCGAAGATCGTGATGAGTTCGTTGCGGAGTTGGCAAGGCGCACACTTGAGCGATTACAGAATCCCCCCTAGAGCGGGCGTTGTCGCGTTGTGATGTGAATTGTGGTGGCAATTCATTTGCCCGTTTGAAATTCTCGCCATAGATTTCGATCGCACGCGGGGGAGGGATGCCCGACATCGGATGTCGTCGCGCCGTATCACTCTCACCCGAAATCATGATGTCTCGAAAGTTTCTTCTGTTTGCGTTTGCGTTTTGCCTTTGCTGTTCAGCACGCTCCGCCTCGGCCAGTCTGCTCACGCCCGTTTCGGTGACCGGCACCGGATCGTTCAATAATTCCGTCGGCCTGCTGACCGATGGGTTCATTCCCGCCGAGATGACGGCCTGGACGGATCCCGCGAACACGTGGTGGTTCGGCCAGACCGGGCCGGCGGGTGTCGTCTTCGAATTTGATTACGGTTCGGAGCACGTCATCGACGACTTGACTATTTCCGCCGACCTGAACGACTCCTACCAATTCGATTACTCGCTCGACGGCGTGAATTGGACCAGCCTCGTGACCGTTGATGCGAGTTTTGGAGACGTCCCCGCGTTCGGAATGGACACGATGACGTCGATCGCCGGCGACGCTGAATACGTGGGCGGAATGGACTTTACCTCGGTGAACGCTCGTTTTCTGCGAGCCTACTCGATTGGTGGCGACAACGCCTATTCGCTCGGCGAAGTTCAGGCGTTCGGTTCGGCGGTTGCGGCCGTTCCCGAGCCATCGAGTCGCGCGGTCTTCGGACTGATCTCGATGGGCTGGGTGGTGCGTCGCCGACGCGCCTAACTCTGCGACAGATCGCGGCGACGGCCGAGGTTTCCGTATCGATGGTAATCGTTTGAGATCGATTGCTCGCTCAAGTAGCGCAGCAATTCGATCTCGGCGTCCTGAACGACGGGTTCCGCGAGGATCGTCAAGAACGCCCCACGAGCCGCCTCCAGAATCACCTCTCCGAGCGACGCGGCAGAACCGAAGACACGGAGCCGATCGATTCGGCCCTCGGCGATCGATTCTGCCAAATCCCTGTCGCTCTCTTCGATCCATTCCGGTCTCCAAGAACTCGACCATTCCTGGGAAAGACGGTTGAAGGCATCTTCGAGCATCTCCGTGGTTGATGGCACTTGTTCGGCCATCGAATATGTGACGTGGCAACCGACCGCAGCAGCGGCGTGCAATGAGATCAAAATCTCTTCACGCGACTCGTCGCCTTGCAGGCGAATGCAGAGGTGTCGAACCGGAATGTACCGTCGTTCGTTCGATTGCCCGATGAGATTCATGTGATCGTGTGACCGTCCGATCATTGATTCGCGGAGCGTCATGGCCTCCTTTGCGAATGCGGCGGTGTCATGCGAGTCACTCTCGGCTTTCATCAGTGGTACGAGATAGTGTGGTCCGCCGGCTTTTGCCCCGGGTCCATATCCGCTGCTGCCGAGACCACCGAATGGTTGCCGCAAGACGATCGCGCCGGTGGTCGGGCGGTTGATGTAGAGATTGCCCGCGCGGATGTTCTCTTTCCAGAGTTTTTGTTCACGACTATCCAGGCTTTCGAGTCCACTTGTGAGCCCGTACCCGGTTTCATTGACGATTCCAATCGCCTCCTCCAAGCGGCCGAACCGCATCACGCCCAGGACGGGGCCGAACAATTCGGTCCGATGGGTGAAGCTGCCTGGCCGGACATTCCACTTAATCCCAGGGCTGTAGAGTTGTGGATTTTCGGCCGACGGTCGCGGCATGACGAGCCATTCCTCGTCTGGTTCGAGTTCTTTGAGGCCCTTTTCAAGTACGCCCGACGGAACATTGATGAGCGGGCCCACTTTGGAACGCAAATCCCAAACGGAGCCGACTCGTAGAGACCTCGCGGCATCCGCCAAGGACTCACGAAAGGATTCGTCTTCGTAGAGTTCGTGCTGGAGTAGCAGTAGCGACGTCGCACTGCATTTCTGGCCGGTATGACCGAAGGCACTGTGCAGGATGTGCTTGATGGCAAGGTCACGGTCGGAGAGTGCGGTGACGATTGTCGCGTTTTTGCCACCGGTTTCGGCGACCAAGTGCAGGCCGGGTCGGACGCCGAGCATTGTCTTTGCCGTCTCGGTTCCTCCCGTGAGGACGACGCATTCGATGCGTTTGTCCGAGACCAAGCGTTGTCCCGCACCGCCGCCACTACAAGGCACGAACTGGAGGGCCGTCTTTGGAACGCCGGCATCCCAGAAACAACGCACCATTTCATACGCGGGCAGCACGGTGTCGCTCGCGGGTTTCAGGATGACGGTGTTTCCTGCGGCGAGCGCCGATACGATGCCACCACAGGGGATCGCGAGGGGGAAGTTCCAGGGGCTGATCACCGCCACGGCACCACGCGGATTAAGTGTCACACCCGGACGATCCAAGAGTGGTCGCGCGGTGAGTGAATAGAACTCCGTAAAGTCGATCGCTTCGCTGAGTTCCGGGTCAGCTTCGGTAATCAGTTTTCCGCCATCGAGCATCATCGCACCGATCAAATCCGCACGGCGCTCGCGCATGATTTGGGCTGCCCGGCGAAACATGTCGTAGCGATCGTCCCAGGAAAGTCCTCGCCAACCGCTGGGGTCTTCGGCGGCACATGCGATCGCGGCTTCCACACCTCGATCATCGGCTTGGATGAAACGACAGGAAACGGTGCCCGGCCGCGAGGGGTCGTGGGACTCGCGAGGTTCCGACTCAACCGACTCACCTGCGACCCAGAGCGGAATTGACTCGGCGTTCTCGTTGCAACGTGATTGCCAGCGTTCGACGATAGAACGTGCCCACTCACTGTGATGCGGTAGCGACCAGTCGGTGTCCGGCTCGTTGACAAAGTCCTCCCAGTTGGTCGCGGCTGCGGGCTGCGAGGGTGCTTCGCGACGATCCTGTGTCCGACGTGGCGCCGCTGAAACCGTATCGATTCGCTGGAGTGATTCCGAGAAGTCGCCCGAAAGTTCACGCCACGTCTCGGAGTCTTCGGTCAACTGAAATGTATGGCGGAGGAAGTTGTCGGGGCCTGTGTTTTCGTCAAGCCGTCGAATCAAGTAGCCGATCGCATTGAGAAAGTCCTCGCGTCGACACGCGGGTGCATAAAGCAACATGCGCGGCGCTGATTCAAACAGCGCGCGACGTTGATGATTTGCCATGCCCTCGAGCATTTCAAACTGCATGCGTTCAAGGGCATCGCTACGTTGTCCCCACAGCAACGCCAGCGCGATGTCGAACAGGTTGTGAGAGGCGACGCCGATTTCGACGGTTCCCTTGGCCGCGGCGGCGATCAAGTCGCGAAGCATTCGTTTGAAGTTGGCATCGGTTTCGATCTTTTCTGCGTACGGTGTCTGCGGCCAACCACCGACCGAAGCCTCGACGCGTTCCATCTCCATGTTCGCGCCTTTGACCAAGCGGACGGTGACGGGAAGTGCACCCGCCGCGACACGCTCGGCGGACCAATCCAGGAGGTTGCTGAGTACGGAGTAGGAATCGGGGACGTAGGCTTGCAACGCAATTCCAGCGCGAACGTTGTCCATTCCTGGCCGCTCGAGGGTGGAGCGGAACACATCCGCCGTGAGATGCAGATCGCGATACTCCTCCATGTCGAGATAGACGAATTTGGACGTCGTGTTGCCATCCGCATCGGTGAAAGACTCGCGCGCCGCGGCTCGGTAGAGCAGTTCGAGCCGATCGGAGACGGCTCGAACGGTTGCGTCGCGAGCGATCGTCGAGACTTGGCTGTAGATCGTGGAGAGTTTGACGCTAATGCACGCGATCTCGGGCATTTGCAGTGCGTGCAGGTAGTGTTGCAGCCGACGCTCGGCTTCATCTTCACCGAGCAATGCTTCGCCGAGAAAGTTGACGTTCATTCGAAGCCCGGTCGACTGCCGTGCCGACAGGTGTTCGCGAAGCATCGATTCTTCGGCAGGCAGGATGACGTTGGCCGTTTCCTGCCGCATCTTTTCCTTGACCAGTGGAACGGCGACACCCGGAAGGTAGGAGCCGAACGATTGAAACCCGCGCAGCATCGTTTTCTCGATCGGCGTAAAGAATCGCGGCACGCCTTGAAGATCGAGGATGTGAGTGAGTTGGTCGGCGACGCGGGCCGGACTGTGGGCACGAAAGGCTTGGTCGGTCATCTCGATCAGCGTCGCTTTGTCACGCGGATGGCTGATCATGCGATCGAGTTCGGCTTGCTGCCGCCGCTCCTGATGCGTCTGCAACGCGCGGGACCGGACGAGCAGTCGTCGCGCGATCTCGATAGCGGCTTGCCCATCGTTTTCCGTCTCAACACCCGCGAGCAGTTCAGTGAGATCGAGTGTTTGTTCCATGGTCGATTCAACGGAGGTTATTGTTGGTCCCAGCCTGGCTGTTCACGATCCAGTTTTCGGAGCATGGCGTTCCAGACCATCGAGACGTCTTTGTCGTGATATTGCGGAAACTGATTGGCGGTGTGCTCAAGGACCGCTTCACTGCAGATTCGTGGGGTGTCGGTCACCTTCATCGTGTTGATGTGAATTTCACACGATTCGATCAAGTAATACATCTCGTAGTAGGCTTCGGCGACCGATTGACCGACCGTCAATAGACCGTGATTGCGCATGATCATGCAACGATGCTCGCCAAGGTCTTGGACGATTTTGTCGCTGACATCCATGTCCAATTCGATGCCACCGAAATCGTGGTAGGCAATGCGTTTGTATCGCTCCATCGAACGTTGCGTCAGGGGCAACAAGTCTTCACTGAGCGCCGAGACCACCATTCCCGGCATGGCGTGGTTGTGCATGATGCAGGCCGCGTCCGAACGCGAATTGTGAATCGCCGAGTGAATCACAAAGCCCGCCGGGATGAACGACGCGTCGGGTTGGTCGAGGATGTTGCCCTCGGTGTCGACTTCGATGAGTAAAGCCGGCGTGATCTCTTCGCTGAGGTAGCCTTCGGGATTGATCAGATAGGTATCGGGTCGGCCCTCGCCGCCTGGCAACCGGACCGAAAGATGGTTGAACGTCATGTCCATCCATCCGTGCATCGCTGACAATCGGTACGCGGCAGTCAGCTCACGACGCAGCCTTTGGTTCTCGGTCAATTCGGTCATGGTGCTCGCGGACTCCTCAGACGATGCCGGCTCAGAAGCGACCATCGTAATGGTCGCCCATCATCGCGAACATCCGCCCGCCCCGTTCACGCCATCAGGCTGGTGATCAACGGCAAGAGCTGCTTTTTACGGCTGACCACACCGTCGAGCTGGTAGAGTCGGTCTTCGAGTTCCGGGTAGTTGATTTCTTCCCACCCGTCGGGCTCCTGACTCATCATCAACAAACTTCCATTGCTGGCGATATCGGTCACGAGCAGCGCACTGAACTCAAATTGGTTGTCTCTGGAGAGTCGTTCCAGTGCGTCGAAGAGCTCTTCTTTTCGTTGCCAGAACAAGTCGAAACCGATCTCTTCGATTTGAGAGATGGAGAACGGTCGGCCGGACTCATCGAAGTGCTTGCAGTCTTCGCGGACGATTTCCGCCGGAGTGTGGGTGCGAAGCGCGGAGCCGATCTGGAAAAAGTCGTTGGCGTACGTCTCGAGCTTGACCGAGCAGAACTGCTGTAACCAATCAAGAATGTCGCGATCGGTTTGTGTGGTCGTCGGCGAGCGAAGGTGGAGCGTGTCGCTGATGATGCCTGATGCCATGCACAGCGCGATGCCGGGCGTGGGATCGATTTTGGCGAGCCGATACATCTTGGCCACCATGGTGCAAGTCGAGCCGACGGGTTCCATCGTTAAACGGATCGGTTCCGTCGACTTCAACGATCCGCCGAGGCGGTGGTGGTCGAGGACTTCGACGATCTCGGCTTCCTCGGCGCCGGGAACGGCTTGGCTCATTTCGTTGTGGTCGACCAGGACGATCTTCGCTTTGGGCGGGCTGACCAAATCGCTCTTGCTGAGAACTCCGACGAGTTCGCCATCCTCCAGGACGGGAAAGATCGTTTGCGGTGATCGAAAGATGGCTTTTCGGGCTTCATCGATCGGCATCCGCGCGGGTAGCGACATGTATTCCGTTTGAATCGCGCTGCGAATGAGCTGGGCAGACTTGATTCGAATGGTGGTCGACGCCGTGTCGAATGGACTTCGAATGATCGCCACGTCGCGAGCCTTCGCCAAATCGACGAGACCTTCGGAGAGTTCATACCCACCGGTGACGACCAACGCACGCACGCCGAGTTCGATCGCCGGCAGTTGAATGGTCGGCCGGTCACCACTGACAACGATCAGCTTTTCAGCCGGGAAGCCCTTGATGTGTTCGCGAAATCCGGCGGCACTCATCGCGCCGACGCTCACGATCAACTCCTCATCTTCCTCGGGGCGAACGCTGTGTTGAAAGGTGCCGCCGAGGATGGAGACGACTTTCTGGAGGTTCGTCTGAACGTACCTCGCCTTCGCCGAATCCATGTCGCTGTTGAGTACCAACTCCAGCAAATCCAGCAGCGAAACGATTCCATCGAGTTCGCCCTCGCAATTCATCACGGGGATGCTGCGAAGTCCGAATTGATCCATCCGTTGATAGACTTCGAAGAAGACTTCGTCGTTCGTCGCCAAAGTGACTTCGCGGCGGCAAACGTCTTCGATGACCGGGCGGATATCCATGACGAGCCGCGGCGGTGGAAGCTCGGCGACTTTGAGGACGTATTCGGTGCGGCGATTGGGCGGACCGCAACTCGCAGCGATCGCGTCAGGGCGCGTCGTCTGCTTGAGGAAATCCGCATACGCAATCGCCGCGCAGATCGCGTCGGTATCCGGGTTGCGATGGCCAAAAACGAGAAGAGGCGATTCTCGGGAGTCTGACATGGTTCGCAGATCGACGGTGTTCGCAAATCAACTGAGGAGCTTGGTCGCGGCGGCGAGGATCGTTTCCGGTTCGCTCATTCGCCCCATACCCATCACCCGGCATGACAACCAGCCGGATTCGGGGCCGACGAATTCGCATCCGTCTTCCCGCAATTGCGCAACGTTACGCTGAACGGCGGCCTTGGTCCACATCGGATCACTCATTGCGGGTGCGAGAAGCACCGGTGCGACATTCTGTAAGTAGAGCGTGCTCACCAAATCATCGGCCATCCCCGAGGCGAATTTGGCAAGCAGATTTGCGGTCGCGGGAGCGACGATCATCAAATCGATCTCATCGGCGAGTTCGATGTGCGAGCCGAGAGGGTGACCGGGATCGAATGTCCCGCTCGGTACCGACCTCCCGGAAAGTGCCGCAAGGGTCGCGGCTCCGAGGAACTGCGTCGCCGAGGCGGTCATGACGGGCTGGACCGAATGGCCGGCTTGGGCGAGGCGACTGCAGACGGTCGCGGCCTTGTAGGCCGCGATTCCGCCTCCTACCGCGAGCAAAATGCGCCGTGGGGAGGCGGATTCGGACATTTCAACTGACCCGCGAGTTTAGAGGTCCGCGGCATCCAGATCGGGTGCTTCGGCGGCGGCGATGGTGGCATCAAGGTCGAGCGGTTGGACCTGTTCGACTTCGTTGTCCATGTTGAGGATGATCTTGTCCTGCATGATCTCTTGCAGAACGATCGACATCTTGTCGTGCGTATCGACGTTTACCAAAGCCCGGCTGCCCTGGTTTAATTGCACCAAGCGTTTTTGGATGAGCGTGCTGAGCTTGAATCGACCGCCAACCTTGTTGACCGTTTCTTCGTCTTTCAATTCTTCGAGCATGAAGGGCTCTCCTCGTAATCTTTGAGTATTTGACAGACTTGGGCGACCGCTGCGTCGACGGAGCCGTTGATGATTTCGTACTGGTAGCGATGCCGGTATCGCATTTCCTCGGCTGCGGTTTCGAGTCTCCGCGTGATCGCATCCTCGGTTTCGGTGCCACGATCTCGGAGTCGCCGCTCCAACTCCTCGATACCGCCGGGGTGGATAAAGATCGAAATCGGGTTGAGTTCCGAGTGTTCCATCACCTCGATGGCACCCTGCACGTCGATTTCCAATATGATCCAGTGACCGGCTTCGAGTCCCTCGCAGACTTCACTTCGGAGCGTGCCGTACCAGTGCCCGCGACCGAACACCTCCTTGCACTCTAAGAACGCATTCTCGCCACGAAGTTCGTCGAAACGTTCTGGAGACAAGAAATGGTAGTCATGTCCGTCGGTTTCGCCAGGGCGTGGATCGCGGGTGGTTGCCGAAACACTCAGGCGAAGCGGAACGGAACACTGCTCTACAAGTTGGCGCACCACGGTCGATTTCCCGGCGCCGCTGGGGCCGGAAAGGATGATCAAACGAGGAGAGACAGGGTTCGTCATGGGCAGATTCCGGCGATCACTCGAGGTTTTGTACCAATTCCCTCATTCGTTCAATAGCACATTTGATTTCAACCACCATGGCTGAGACATCGCTTTGAGACGCTTTTGCCCCGATGGTGTTCGTTTCGCGAAACATCTCCTGGATGATAAAGTCGAGTTTGCGGCCCGTCGGTTCCTTGCCGGACGTTTCTTTCCCGCCGAGGACGCTGCGGAAAAGCTGCAGATGGCTGCCTAGCCGAGTGACTTCCTCGCTGACGTCGGCGCGATCGGCATAGATTTGGACTTCGCGGAGTAGGTCGACTTTATCGACCGAGAGGTCCTGCTCGGCCAGCACGCGTTTGACTTTGTTTTCGAGTCTCACACGGTACGCTTCAGCGACTTCGGGGGCACGCTGGCGGATTTGAGACACATGGTTCTCGATGGCGTCGCAGTCCTGTTGCAGTGAAGCCGCCATGTTGGCCCCTTCGCTCTCGCGCATCGCGACAAGCTGCTGGAGCGCGGCCACCACAACCGACTCGACCTCGGGCCATATGGTGTCAGGCTCGGTGTCCTCGACGCGTCCCGCCGTCAGCACGCCCGGCAGAGCGGTCAGGGCCGCGACGTCGATCGTGGTCGCGTGGGCTTGTAAACCGTTGCTATTAGCGAGCGCGAGTGCCTCGCCGCATTGTTCGAGGTAGGCCGCGAGTACCGTGGTGTTGATTTTGGTCCCCGCGTCGCGGTCGCCCCCCGCAAAGTCGACGTTCAGATTCACACTGCCGCGGTGGATCAGGCGCCGCGCGGCGGCGTCGATTTGGGATTCCCAGCGCGAAAGACGGTCCGCGATTCGGAGCGACGCTTTGAATCCACGGTGGTTCACGGTGCGGACTTCGACCGTGATTTTGCCGATCGAGGTCTGCCGCGACGCGCGGCCCTGGCCGGTCATGCTGCGCACCGTCATGCCCGGGGCTTCGCTCATGTTGCGTCTCGAGATTTCGGTCGCTGCCGCGAGTGCGGCGTCTGCTCACTCGTCGTTGGACGGGGGCGTCAATTCGACAGAGGGTGTGCCGGTTTCCTCAGCGTCTTCGCCATCGCCTGCAGCCTCGGTTTCGCTGGCCTCGGTTTCGCTGGCGGGATCAGTCGACGACGCGTCGTCACCTTCGGGAGTGTCCGTGCTTTCGGTGGGCTCATCTCCACCCAGCGAGCCGCTCGACATCGTGGGGTCAAAGTCATCGAGTCCATCGAGGCCGAGGTCATCGAGGGAGCCGCTGGTCTCGCCCTCGTCGGTGGCGGTCACAGAGGGCTCGTCGTCGAGCTCAAAGTCCTCCGACGCAGTCATCGGCGGGACACCGAGCGTGTACATCGCGATCGCGCACACAACGCCCCAAATGATGGCGGAAACGGCTGTGATCACGGTGAACGTGTCGCCGGCTTTACTGCCAAAGGCACTTTGGCCACCCGGTCCGCCGAGCGCTCCGGTCAATCCACCGCCTTTGCCTCGCTGAACGAGCACAAGGAGGATCAGGAAGACCGACAATCCGAACATGATCACGCCGAGCGTGATGCTGCCGAGTGAGGCGACGAGAAGACTCATTGGATGCTTTCGGTGGGATGCTTCAACGTGGAATTCGAACGGCAAACCGCAGACTGTAGCGACTGGGTGCCGTTGGACGCTAGCGCCGTTTTGCCCGTGCCGGTCAATTCGCGGCGTCGGCCTCGATGATGGCGACAAAATCGTCGACCTTCAGGCTCGCTCCGCCGACGAGGGCGCCATCGATATTCGGCTGCGAGAGCAATTCCTTGGCGTTCCCCGGTTTAACGCTTCCTCCGTACTGAATTCGCACCTGATCCGCGATTTCGGGGGTGAACAGCTCACCCAACAGCCCACGAATGAACGCGTGGACGTCTTCGGCCTGATCCGGGGTCGCCGTCTTGCCGGTGCCGATCGCCCAAACGGGCTCGTAGGCGATCACGACTCCCGGGGCGCGTGCCTCGTCGAGTCCCTTGAGGGAACCACGGAGTTGTGAGCCGACAACGGCCTCGGTCTCGCCGGCTTCGCGTTGTTCCAAGGTTTCGCCGACACACACGATCGGAATCAAGTTGTCGGCCAGCGCCGCAGCCAGTTTTTCGCTGACTTGCTCGTCCGTTTCGCCCAGGATCGTTCGTCGTTCGCTGTGGCCCAGAATCACGTAGTGGCAGCCCACATCGCACAGCATCGAGGCATTGACTTCGCCGGTGTAGGCGCCGTCGCCTGCCGCGTAGAGGTTTTGTGCGCCGAGTCCGACCGCCGAACCGGCGAGTGTTTCGCCGATCGCCGCGAGGTAGACCGAGGGCGGGCAAACGGCGACTTCCACGCTCGGGTTTTCCCCGACCGCGTCACTCACGCCCTTGGCAAGCTCCGCCGCGGCGGCGGCTCGTGTGTTCATTTTCCAGTTTCCGGCGATGATCGTTCGTCGGGTCACGCGGTTTTCTCCGGCAAAGGCGATACGGACTTGCCGAGCAGTTCCGCGAGCGACGTCATCTGCTGCGCGAGTTCGGCGTATTGATCGGGCAAAAGTGCTTGGGGGCCATCGCTCTTGGCGACTTCAGGACAATCATGGACCTCGACGTGAACGCCGTCGGCACCGGCGGCGATGCCAGCCATTGCGCACGCGGGGATCAATTCAGGTTTCCCGGTCGCGTGTGAAGGGTCGACGATGATCGGCAAGTGACTGAGTTGATGCACCAACGGCACGGCGGCGACGTCAAAGCAATTGCGAGTCGCAGGATCGAATCCTTTGATCCCGCGTTCGCACAGAACGACGTTCGGGTTGCCCTGTGAAAGGATGTACTCGGCGCACATCAAGAGATCATTGATCGTGGCCGACATTCCGCGTTTCAGCAGCACCGGGCGTTTGGATGCGCCGACCTCGTTGAGCAGCGCGAAATTCTGCATGTTTCGCGCTCCGACTTGCAGCATGTCGGCGTACTCGGAAACAAGTTCCACCAAACGCGGATCGGTGACTTCGGTAACGACGGGCATGCCGTGTGCTTGGCCCACGTCCCGTAATCGTTTCAGTCCTTCTTCGCCGAGGCCCTGAAACGCATACGGGCTTGTTCGCGGTTTGAAAGCGCCGCCACGAAAGAGGTTGGCACCCGCGGCCGAAACGTGTTCGGCGATGCGATGCATTCGGTCTTCCTCTTCGACGCTGCACGGCCCGGCAACCATCGCCAAGTTTCCGCCGCCGATCTTGACGCCGGACACATCGACGATGCTCGGCTCCGGTTGGGCTTCGCGCGATGCGAGCTTGTACGGCGGCAGCACCGGTACGACTTTCGCGACTCCGGGGATCGCCCGAATCGGTTCGGCCGCGATCTTGGATTCGTCACCGATGATTCCGACGATGGTGCGGAACGTCCCGCGGCTGAGGTGAGCTTGAAGCCCCAGTGCCTCCACTCGCTCGATCACATGATCGACTTGCTCGTCGGTGGCTCCACTTTTGAGAATAAGGATCACGGGTCTATCAAACGGGACGGAGGTGTAACGGATACGGTCTCGAAAGGAACTTAACTTGTCGCTGAAAGGGAAGCGACGAAACAGGCTGTGGCGAGGAAGCGACGATGGTCGAACAGCGAGGCCGGCAACCTCAGCTCGAGGGCCAGGGTTCCGGTACCAGCGTTCGGGCACAAACGTTCGAGGCGACCACTGCTCACAGACCCTGATTTCGCAGTGACAAAAGTCTAGCCGGGGTGATGCGGATCCGTCGAGGCCACGCGTTTCCGCCGTGCGGGGACGCAAATCCGACAAATCTCTCGATCGAATTGGGGCTCGATCGCGTAGAACGGAACGGTAACGCTTATCACGCTCTCATCACGCGTCTGGCTCATCGAAGTCTGGCCTCATTTGCTAGACTCTCGTAGTCGCTGAGTCCACGTACGCACGCTATTCCTCCATTCATCGCCGAACGCATGAAGCGCGAGCCCTCGACCGAAACCGTCCTGCGCAGTCGGCTGCTTCCGCGGGTGTCGTTTCAAACGATGTTGATGCTTCCGACCATCGCGTCGGTGGTGTTCGCGATCGCTTTTGCCGCCAACCAGGGCGCCGATTACGCCAGGGCCGCGACAGCCGGCATGATCTTTCTCGCGGTCTTCATCGGCCTGGGGGTCGTGTTGTTCCTCGCCGCTTGGGCGGCATCGCAATTCGCCCGGCGTTTGGGGATCGCCATTGTCGGGCTCGGTACGATCCTGATGTTCGTGCGGCTGGTCATCGGGCCAGTGTTCATGGTTCAGGTCACTGGGCCGTTGCAGGACTGGCTTGGTCCCTTGGCGGCGTGGGCCGCGGAGCAACTCGTCGAGTGGCCGTGGCTGATTAATCTTCAAGTCATCGGTTGGGTACTGATCTGTTTTCCGATCGGTGTGATCGAAGAAGAATCCGAGACCAGCCCGTTCGCGGAGGACCAATTGCCGCCGCAGATTCTTGCCCCTCGCGATCCGGTTCAATGATGCGTCCAACAATCATCGGGTTCTGTTTGGCGTTGGCGGTGTGCCTGCACTCAACGTGCCTGGCGCAATTGGTGATCCCACAGACTTTGGAGACCGCCCAGGTCACGTTGCCGCAACCCGATCCGTCCGGCCTCACCAAGTTCCAAGGTCTCAACGCCACGATCGAAGTCGGAAGACAATTCGGGGTCGGTTACGCCCAAGTCAACATCGATGTGAAGTCGACCACCGGGGTCCTCGGGGCCACCCGACGCTTGCAGTTGAGACTCACGCCCAACGGCCAACACCTGCCGTCGGATGGCGCGGTCGCCGCGGTGATTCCTTTTGAGTTCGCACAAGGCTCCAATCGAGTCCAAGTCACAAAGATGATTCCCAAGTGGACGCTCGGGAATCAATACTTGGTCGAGTTGGCGGAAGACAACGTGGTGCTTGAGGATCACGTCGCTGAAGTCGGAACGGCGTTCTCGGAATCCGATGCTCGTTCGCCCGAACGGGTGCTTTCCAGAGAGATCCAACATGATTTGATGTTTCTCGACACGCGTCCGTTTCCCGGGGCGGTTGCGAATACGGTTTGGTTGAATGAATCGATCGGAAGTGTGCCGGCCGACTGGCGAGCCATCCGGGACGTGAACACGATCGTCGTTCCCTTCGACAAACTCCTAGCAGCGAAAGACACGCCGGCGTCGGAGAGCCTTCGTCACTGGGCGATGGCTGGCGGAACACTCGTTGTTCTCGACGCGCCGGACGCATCGGAGGTCGGCCGCGCGTTTGGGGTCTCGTTGGTCCAGAGCGAAGACGCACTCAAACGCCTGCGTGGCATCCGCTACACGATTGGCCAAAACACAAAGCAGATGCTCGACAACTATGA